>JANOQR010000022.1:0-17836 GCA_031414935.1 Luteolibacter sp. | reverse complement strand
CGGTGGCGGCGCGGTAACCCTCAAAGGCGTCTCAACCGCCATCGGTGCCACCACCGTGGGCGAAAGTGGTTTGCTCAAACTCGGGGTGACCAATGCCTTAAAGACCAACGCCAATCTCAATATTGGATTTGCATACAACTTCACGGGATCGGATCAAGGCACCTTCGACCTCGCGGGCTTCAACCAGACCGTCAACGCGCTCACCAGCACCGCGAACACCAGCAACATCGGTGCGCCCAGCACCCGCATCGTGACCAATTCCGCCGCCTCCGGCACCAGCACTCTGACCGTCGGCAACAGTAACGCCACGGGCACCTTCAACGGCGTGATCCTCGACGGAGCCACCGCCGCAGTCGCACTCACCAAGACCGGCACCGGCACCCAGACCCTCGTCGGCAACAGCAACTACGGCGGCGTCACCACCATCTCCGCAGGCACCCTTGCCATTACTCACTCCAATGCGCTCGGTAGCACCGCTGGCAACACCACCATCGCCGCCACCGGCTCAGCGAGCGGCTTGTCGCTCAGCAACAACATCAACACACCGGAAAACATCACCATCACTGGCGTCACTGAGACCGGAAGTTTCGTCTCGGCCATCCTCAACACGAGCGGAAACAATACCCTCAGCGGCAACATCACCTTGGCCAGCCCGTCCGGCGGCATTCGCTTGGGCGCTACCAGCGGCTCGCTGACGTTTTCCGGGAACATCAGCCAGACCGGCACCAGCCAAGGACTCGCCTTTTTCGCCAACGGTGGAGCGATGATCGTCAACAACGCCATCGCCAACAACAACGCAGTATTGCAAGTGTATGGGAACAGCTCTGTCACCCTCAAAGGCATCAATGGTGTCGGCGGAATCGGCAACGCGGTCGTTTCCCAAACTGGCACGCTCAAACTCGGAGTTTCAGAAGCTCTCAACACCACAGGTAATTTAGCGATTGGAGTTGGGACAGTGCTTACCTCTGACGCCGGGACGTTCGACCTCGCCGGATTCAACCAAACCGTCAATGCACTCAGCGGGATCGGAACCACCCTCACCAACGCCAACCGCAAGGTCACTAACGCCGCCGCCGGAACCGGAACCAGCATCTTCACCGTCGGCAATGGCAACGGCACAGGCACCTTCAGTGGCGTCATCCAAGACGGAGCCACTGCCAAGGTCGCCCTCACGAAAACCGGCACCGGCACTCAAACCCTCGCCGGCGTGAACACCTACAGCGGCAACACCACCGTCAACGGCGGCACGCTCGCCCTCGACAACACGAATGCGAACAACCAAAGCTCCACCGTCACCATCGCCGCTTCTGGAGCACTGCTTAAATTAAGTTTCGCCGCCACCGATACCGTGGAAAAACTCTTCATCGGCAGCACCCAGCAAGTCATCGGCGAATACGGCCACACCGACAGCGGCGCCACCAACGGCGGCCTCGGAGTCGGAGCCATGGACGCCTACTTCGCCGCAGGAACCGGCAAGCTCAACGTCACCGCTGGACCAGGCGGCGGCAGCACATACACCGCTTGGCAAACCGCCAACAGCACCGCCCAGACCATCAACCAAGACCACGACAACGACGGCGTTTCTAACGGCGTGGAGTATTTCCTCTTCGGCCCCGTCGCCACCACTGGCTTCACATCACTGCCCGGCGTGACCGACACCGCAGGCACCCTTAGCGTCACCTGGACCAAAGCCGCCGGATACACCGGAGTTTACGGCACCGATTTCGTCGTGGAAACCTCCGCCACTCTCGTCGGCGCGTGGACACCGCAAGACGCCAGCCCCACTCCCGGATTCACCGTCACCTTCCCGACCGCAAATGAAGTGAAATTCACTTTCCCCACCGGCACCAAAAACTTCGCTCGCCTCAAAGTCACCGGCCCGTAAGCGGGTGACTTTTAGAACAGCCATCTTGGCTGTTTCGGAGTCCGGGCTTCCAGCATAGCCGAAAACTTTGCCCGCTCACCCCAGATGGGAAAATGGAGCAAAGAATTTTGACCACGGATTGCGCTGATTTTAAGAGAGTGATGAAATTTAAAAAACTGATTTTCATGCAGAATGGAGTCTCGGTGACTGTAACCAAGGAGCGGCGATCTCCGAATCGCCGATGCCCATGAAAAGCCAAAGGGCAGCAGTGATCCACGATCCTCTAGCTTTTCATGGACTGACGCGGATCAGAGTCCGCCACTCCTTGGGTTCACCTCATGGGTGACATTTTCAAATCTCACCACCTCTTAAAGTTTGGTGTTTTTGGTGTCATTCGTGCTTTCCATCTTCCTTTTGAGGAAAACAGAGCCACGTCTGCAGCGAGCTGCATCGCCACCGTGTCAAATCGTTACCTGAAATGCCCCTCAGACACCTGAAATTCTTAGTAGCATCGCTGACCCTTGCGTCGGCGATGCTCCTTCAGGCTCAAAATCCGAAGCCCAGACCTGACTTCCTCGGTAACATCCTCAGCAGCGGCACTGACCCGGATTTCACCCGCTACTGGGACCAATACACCCCAGAAAATGCCGGAAAATGGGGCGTCGCCGAGCCAACTCGCGATGCCATGAACCTCGGCACCCTCGACGCCATTCACACCTTCGGCGAAACCAACAACCTCATCCCCAAGTTCCACACCTTCCTCTGGTTTTCCCAAGCTCCCAACTGGACCGCTGCTCTCTCTACCGCCGATAAACTCGCAGAAGTCACCGAGTGGATCGACCTCATCGCCGCTCGCTACCCGGATTTTCAATACATCGACGTCGCCAACGAAGTTCAAAAAGGCACCCCAGACTACGCCACAGCTCTCGGCGGCGCGGGAGCCACTGGATTCGATTGGGTGCGCTGGGGATTCAACTACGTCCGCCCCAAATACCCCAACGCCAAACTCCTCACCAACGACTACAACGTCGAGGAATCCCAACACAACGGCATCCAATACATGCAGCTCATCAAGCATGTCAAAAGCACCGGAAACCTCGACGGCATCGGCTTCCAAGCCCATTTCCTGGAAAACGCATCCGCGCGCAATATCCAGACGATGATGGTCCAATACCAAGCCTTTGACCTGCCGCTGCACGTCACTGAGTTCGACCTCAACATCAGCAACGACACCAGCCAGCTCAACAAATACAAAGAACTCATCCCCGTCCTCTGGCACCATCCCCAGATGGAGGGCTTCACCCTCTGGGGCTACAAACAAGGTCAAATCTGGCAAACCAACGCATGGCTACTATCGACCACAGGCGTCGAACGCCCCGCGCTGACGTGGCTCATGCAATACACCAAGGACACGATTGCCAAAGACACCTCACCGCCCACCGCCCCGACTCTCACCGTCACCCCCGGCATCAGCCATCACACGCTTAATTGGACCGCCTCAACCGACAACATCCAAGTCGGCACCTACGCCATCTATCGGAATGGAAAAATCATTTCCGCCGTCCGCGGCAACGTCACCACCTTCGAAGACCGCGGCTCCTGGCCCGACCTCATCGGCTACAAAGGTGGCGATACCGTTAGCTACCAAGTCGTCGCGCTCGATTCCGAATACAACTCCGCCGCCAGCTCCATCGTCACTGCCACCAGCCCCGCACAACCCGCATTCATCCAAAACACCTCAGGCCACCTCGTCATCGAGGCAGAATCCTACACCGCACTCGCCCCCGGAAATGGCGCATCTTTCGGCGGAAATTCCATCAACATGAGCGGCAACGCATGGACCTCCCAAGCCGTCAGTGCCGCCTCCGGCTCAGGCAACAACGCCGTCGGCACCACCAACTCTAACGTCCACGGCAAAGGCTGGCAACAAGCCCCCATGCTCAACTACTCCGGCGTTTTCGACCGCACCGGGCCGCATCACGCATGGCTCCGCGTCCGCCATCCCAGCTCGGGAAACAAAAACATCCTCGCCGCCTTTGACCGCGTCCCCGTCACCCTCTGGAGCCTATCCGCCAGCACCTCATGGCAGTGGAGAAAATGCCCACTTCCCATCAACGTTGCCACCATCGGCTACCACGAATTTCAACTCCACATGGGCACCACCGGCCTTCAGGTGGATAAAATTTTCATCACTTCCGACATCACCTTCACCCCCACCAGCACCGGCCCAGCACAGTCACTCTCAGACACGGAAATTCTCGAAATCACTCCTTCCACCGTGAGCATCACGGAAGGAAACTCCGGGATTTCATACGCCTCCATCCACGTCTCCCGCATTAGTGCCTCCACCGAGCCCGTCTCCGTGAATTTCACCACCGCCAACGGCAGCGCCACGGCAGGCACCGACTACACCGCCACCTCCGGCACCCTCCACTGGGCAAGCGGTGACTCTGCCAGCAAAACCATTCTCGTCCCTATCCTCGGCGACACCACCAGCGAGTTTAACGAAAATTTCACCCTCACTCTCTCCGACCCCACCACCGGAGTGTTGCTCAGATCATCGACCGCCACCGTCACCATCACCAACGACGACGAACCCCTCCAACTCCCCTACCGCCAAGACGGACTTCGCTGGCCCATTCCCGGAAAACTTCAGGGCGAAAATTACGACCTCGGCGGCCCCGGCGTCGCCTATTCCGACACCGACACCAGCAACAGCGCCAGCACCACCTACCGCGTCGGTGAACATGTGGACGCCTCCGATACCGTCATCGGCTGGACCGCCGCAGGCGAGTGGCTCGAGTTTTCTGCCGATGTCACCCGCAGTGGTCGCTATCAAGTCGTCTTCCGCGTCGCCAGCGGTGCTAGTGGAGGAAATTTCCGCGTCCTCGTGAACGGAGTCAACGTGACCGGCACCGCATCCGTCGGCGGCACTGGCGATTGGGGAAACTACGTCGATGTCACATCCCTAGCGTTCGATCTCCAAGTCGGCCAACCCATCGTCCGCCTCGAATTCATCACCGGCGGCATCAACCTCGACTGGATAGAATTCATCCCGGTGATCGAAACTTTCGCCAACTACATGGCCAGTTACCCCAGCCTAACTGGCAACGACGCCGCGCCCAATGCCGACCCCGACCACGACGGCATCCCCAACCTCCTCGAACAATGGTTCGCACTCGCCCCGAATTCCCACGACCTCGCGAGTGACCACTTTGGAATGATCGCAGAATCAGAAAATCCCTTTTTCCAAGTAACCTACAACGACTCCTTCCGTGACAGCATCCTGTCCATTCAGCAGTCCGACAACCTCATCACCTGGCAAGACGTAACCCTGAACCCAGCTTGGATTTCAGACACCGCCAGCACGCGAACCCTCAAAGTTCCCATCGCCGAATCCCCCCAGAAAACATTCAGCAGGATCAAGGTTTCCTTCTGATCCCCCGACCTAGCACGGCCGTCTCCGCTGTTCCCCGCATTACTTATCCTTCGACTTCGTCGGCTTCACCGCCGTGCGTTCGATGAACTCGATAATCATCCCCGCCACATCCTTCTTCGAGGATTGCTCAATCCCTTCCAGCCCTGGCGACGAGTTCACCTCCATCACCACTGGCCCGTGGTTCGAGCGAAGCAAATCCACACCCGCCACGTTCAGCCCCATCGCCTTCGCGGCACTGATCGCCACTGCACGCTCGTCCGTAGAAATTTTCACCTTCTCTGATGAACCACCGCGATGAAGGTTAGATCGGAATTCCCCCTCAGCCGCCTGACGTTTCATCGAGGCCACCACTTTCCCGCCGACCACCACGCAACGGATGTCCGCGCCTTCCGCTTCTTTGATAAACTCCTGCACCAAAATGTTAGCGTTCAGTCCCCGGAACGCCTCGATCACCGACTCCGCCGCATTCGCCGTCTCTGCTAGCACCACCCCAACGCCCTGAGTTCCCTCTAGCAGTTTAATCACCAACGGCGCACCGCCACACATCTTGATCAACTCCCCCGTCGCCTCCGTGTGATGCGCGAAACCCGTCACCGGCAGCCCGATGCCGCGCTTTGCCAGCATCTGCAACGATCTCAGCTTGTCCCGCGAACGAGCAATCGCCACCGAGTCATTCAGCGTGAAAACATTCATCATCTCGAACTGCCGCACCACCGCATTTCCATAAAACGTATGCCGCGCCGCGATCCGGGGAATCACCGCATCAGCGATTAGTTCCTCGCCATCGACATAGATCCTCGGCTTCCGCGAAGTGATGTTCATGTAACAGCGCAGGTAATCCACCACCCGCACATCGTGCCCGCGCTTGGTGGCAGCACTCACCAGAGCCTCCGTGCTGTAGAGTTTTGGATTACGAGAAAGGATGAGAATTTTCATAAGTCAGAAATCGTGAGAACAATGATTGGAATTGCGCTTGCGTCCAATAGTCATGCCGCCATGTGGTCAACCCCAAAAGCATCTTTGCGAGGCAGAAGTGACACCAAAACTAACACTGCGATCAAGCTACGGGGTAGAGGTAGGAACAACGGGGCTTGCAACCCGCTCCCTCCACCGAACCGGACGTGTGAATCTCCCGCATCCGGCACGCCAGTCAGCGGGGTGCTCCGTGACGAAGGCTCGCGACACTTTCTCAAAATGGACCGCAATCTCATGCGGACCCACCCGTCGATTTCTCCCAATCCACTGGCCTTGGCGTGTTTGAAGTAGCCGAACCATCCGGGGCAATAGCATGCCCACCACTCCTAAAAATCGCTGTCTGCGCCCGAGTGGGTCTGGCTAACGGTTCGTGGGCGGTCACGGCTTATCCAGCCCCGGTGCTGGCGGAGACGGAGCGGGTTCCACGCCGTGGCGGCGCATGATTTCGGCGAGGGCGTCCTCGGTGTATTGGATGGGGCGAAAATTTCCGGGCCGGAATCCTTGGGCGATGAGAAGCGGCGTCCATCCCTTGCGGTTCTCTTTGTGCCAAATTTTGATGTCCGCGCCTCGTTGATCCAACAGCTTGATGACGGCGGGCGAGCTTTTGTAGGCCGCCGCGTGCATCACGGAGTCGCCTCGTTTGTCCACATGGTTGATGTCGAGCCCCAGTCCTAGCAGAAAATCGATCACGGCGAGTGATTCCTCTTCCAGCGCCTGTTCTTCGCCCGGTGCGAAGACGCCGATGCCCGCTGCGGCGAGCAGTGGCGAGGTATCGACCTCATTGTGAATGCGCGGATCGGCACCCTTTTCGAGAAGGAGTTTCAGGTAGTCGAGATCGCAGGACTTGGCCGCGACGAGGAAGGGAGTTGCGCCCTTATGATCGAGGTGAGCGGGGCTTCCTCCACCTTCATTGAGGCGCAGATTCACATCCGCTCCGGCAGCGATCAGCCGCTTCGCAAAGACCAAACTGCCCATTTTTCCTGAGCCGAGTGGCGGCGGAGTCCCTTCTGGTCCGTCGCCACGCTCGGCCTTGCGAGTCCAGGAGAGTGCGTGCAGCGGGGCGCGTTCTGAGCGCTGGTCGTTCGGATCGGCACCGAGCGTGAGCAACTCTGCTGCCAGTTCGAAGTGGCCATTTTCAATCGCGAGAATCAGCGGTGAAGTGCCAGATCGCATCGACTTGCCGTTGGGCTTTTCGACTTTTCTGGCGGCGGTGGCTGAGGCTCCGGCGGCGGCCAATTGTTTCACCACGGCGATGTGACCACCCCGCACGGCGAACATGAGCGCGTCGAAACCGGAACCGAGCTGCTTGGAAACATCGGCCCCCTTTTGGACTAACAGCGCGACGACTTTTTCATGCCCGGCGGCGGCGGCCCACATCAACGCAGTTTGTCGGTTGTTCCCGTTCGCATCAGGGTCAGCTCCTTTGTTGAGTAAAATTTCCACGCAGTCTGCATGTCCGGCGCGGGCGGCGGTCACTAACACCGGTTCATCGCTCGATTCGCTTTCGGCGGATGCGCCGGAGTCTAGCAGGTAGGTGAGCATCGCCGAATTGCCATTCATGCAAGCCATCGCCAGCGCATTCGCGCCAAAGGCATTCGGCGCATCCGGCTTGGCACCTGCAGTGACCAGAGCGCGAACGGCGGTGATGTCGTCGCGGTAGGCCGCATCGACCAAGCGGTCTGAAACATCATCCGCCATCGCGCGGGTGAACAACGCGAGAAAACCAAACGCGAGCAGCTTCATTTAAATTCCGAGCGGTTGGAAAAATGGATCGACCAAGCCGTTGCTGTCACCGAAGGCTTCGAGGTCGAGACCCGCTTTTTCGAGCAGCGTGAGGTGGAGATTCGCGAGCGGCGTGGGCTGGTCGTAGCGGATGTGTCTGCCACCGGCCATCCCGGCAGCGGCTCCACCGGCGACGAGGATAGGGAGGTTGGTGTGGTCGTGCAGGTTCGGATTGCCCATGCCGCTGCCGTAGAGCAGCAGCGAGTTATCTAACAAGCTGCCATCGCCCTCGGGAGTGGCAGCCATTTTGCTGACGAACTCAGCGAAGAGCGAGACGTGATGTTTGTTGATGCGGGACATTCTTTCGATTTTTTCGGGATCGTTGCCATGGTGGGAAAGCGGGTGATGGGGATCTGTAACGCCGATTTCGGGGTAGGTGCGGTTGCTCGTTTCCCGGGCGAGCTGGAAGGTGGAGACGCGGGTGATGTCGCCTTGGAAAGCGAGCAACTGGAGATCGAACATCAGCCTGGCGTGCTCGACATACGAATCCGGCACGCCGATGGGACGCTCCATGTCTGGACTCGGATTTTCCTTCGCGGTTTTTTCTGCTAGCTGGATCCGGCGTTCCACATCGCGGACGGATTCGAGGAAATCATCCACCCGGCTGCGGTCGGCTTGTCCCAGCTCCTTGCGCAAGCTGGACAAGTCCGCGCGGACGGCATCGAGCAGCGAAGCACGCCGCTGGCGCGTGGCGGCACGCTCTTTGGCCGATCCGCCTTCGCCGAACAGGCTCTCGAACACCAGCCGTGGATGCGCTTCCGCTGGCAGCGGCGTGGTGGGCGATGACCAGGAAAGGTTGTTCTGATAGACGCAGGCGTAGCCGTTGTCGCATTGGCCCACGGTTTCCATCAGATCCATGGAGAGCTCCAGCGAAGGAATCGCCGTGTCCTTGCCGAGGTGGCGGGCGGCGATTTGGTCCGCAGTGATGCCGAGGTAGTAGTCCGCGCTTTCCGTGCGTTTCGCCCGTGCGGCGGAGAGGAAGGAAGCATTCGAGGTGGCGTGCGTGCCGGGGTAGGCTGGCTGGAGTTCGAGATTTGAAATGACGCTGATGTGCTGCTTGATCGCATCGAGCGGCGAGAGGATGGGCGAGAGTTTATCGAGCTTGCCGATGCCATCCGGGGTCCAGCGGTTGATGTCAGAACCCATCGGGATGAAAACATAGCCGAGGCGTTTCGCGGGGCGGGCGGCGGCACGGCTTGCTGCTGAGGCGGCAGGCACCATGGCATCGAGAAACGGCAGACTAACAGTGGCGCCGATGCCTCTCAAGAAGGTGCGGCGGGACAGGGATTTGCGGGTGAGGATCATGGATTTTCTTTGTGGGTAAATGGGATGCTGGTGGCGATCTGGGCGATGATTTCAGGAAGGGTCGCCCGGTCTGGATCGAGCTCGTTCATGATGCGACGGATGGCGGTTTGGTCAAAGGGCTCCACGCCTCTGCCGAGAGCGTAAACCATCATTTTTGAAGTGAAGGCGCGAGTGAAAAGTGAGGGTCGCTGGGTGACGGCGCGGATCAACTCGTCCGCGCCGGTGGCCGTGGTGCCATCGGGCAGGCCGCCGGCATTGTCCACCGGGCGCTCATTTTCAAAGTCCCGCCAGCGTCCCGTGGCATCGAAGTTCTCGAAGGCAAATCCCACCGGATCCATCTGCACATGGCAGGCCGCGCAGCTCCGGTCCTTCGAGTGCGCCGCGAGCCGCTCACGCATCGGCAGCTTGGCGGAAACGACGCCTTCATCCAGCATCGGGATTTCCGGCGGTGGTGGTGGAGTCGGCGTGCCGAGGACGGTTTCGAGAATCCAGTTTCCGCGAATGACGGGGGAAGTACGGTTCGCGTAGGAGGTCACGCTGAGGATGGATGCTTGGCGCAGAATGCCACCGCGTTTGCCATCGTCTGCTAGCTCGATCTTGCGGAAGCGATTTCCTGAGACACCGCTGATTCCGTAGTGTTTCGCGAGGCGCTCGTTGAGATACGTGTGGCGGGAAGTGAGCAGCTCGACCAAGGGCCGATTTTCGCTCAAAATGCTGCCGAAAAACAACTCGGTTTCCCGCCGCATGGCCTCGCGCAGGTTGTCGTCGAAGTCCGGGAACAGGCGCAAGTCCGGCTGCACCGAGTCCAGATTCCGCAGGTGGAGCCATTGGCTCGCGAAGTTCGTCACCAGCGCGGACGAGCGTGGATCGGCTAACATCCGCGCGACCTGTGCCTTGATCACCGCGGGCTGGCGCAGCTCACCGCATTCTGCTAGAGCGATGAGTTCTTCATCCGGGATGCTGCTCCAGAGGAAAAACGACAGCCGGGAAGCGAGCGAAAGATCGTCGAGCGGATAGGGTTTGCTGGCGGGCTGGCTCTCGTCGTCCGGCTCGATGCGGAGGAGAAATTTCGGGCTGGATAAAATCACCGAGACGGCGGCCTCGATGCCCGCGTCGAAACTACCGGACTGCCGCGCCTCTTGGTAGAAACTCAGCGCAGTTGCGAGATCGGCATCCGTCACAGGACGGCGGAAGGCCCGCCTTGCGAGCGATGCGATGATGCTCTTGGCGGCGGCGGCTTCATCGGCTTTTGTCCTGGGAGACGTGGTGAAAATCGCCTTGCGGGACGGCGTGTCACTGACTTGGGACTCACCAAAAGGCCCGGTGATCGACACCTGATAGATCGCCGGCGACTGCCGAGGATGGCGGTGCATGTTGAAACTCGCATCGTAGGGCAAACGCCCGGTTTCAATCATCGCCGGCCCTTTTTCCACAAAGGTCACCCCGAGCTTCGCGGGACCAGCCGGGAACTGCACGCGAGTCTTGAGGTGGGCGTCGGCTTGCTGCTTCTTATTTGGCGCGACCTCGAAGGACTTCTGGATTTTCCCATCGAGCAGCAAGACGAGTTTGTGAGATTCTCCTAATCCCTCCACCTGTTCATCGCGGTTCCGGCTGAGGCGCAGCTCGATTTCATACTCGCCAGCGGTGGGAAACACATGATCTAGCAGAGCACCGCCGCGGCTACCCGGCGGCAGTCCCTCGACGTGCGAATCCTGGCTCATGTCCGCTGGCAGTCGGATCACGCGGCCTTGCGGGGATTCCGGCACCAAGCCCACCGCGAGACGGCTGATTTTCTGGGCGGCGCTGAGGTAGCGATTGAGCAAAACGGGCGGCAGGGTGCCGACGGTGATGTTGTCGAAGCCGTGGCTCTCGTCGTCCTTGGGCAGCAGCTCGTTCACCTCGATGTCCAGCGCGAGCAGATCGCGAATGGCGTTCCGGTATTCGTGGCGGGTCATGCGCCGCACGGCAGGCACCCGGCCAGCGCGGACGGGTGCGGCTCCATCGAGGTATTCGCTGAGAAATTTTACCGAAGCCTGGTATTTCGCTTCATCGGGCCGGTCCTCGTCCGGCGGCGGCATTTGCCGGGTGTCCATGCGCAGAATCACCTTTTCCCAAATCGCCCGGTGCTCAGTCAGTGCCTCGCCGGAAATGTCCTCCAGATCCAGCCCACCACGCTCGATTCCGCCGCCATGGCAGTCGTGGCAATGGGTTTCCACCAGCTCCTTGATGGCGGCCAAATCCTTCACCTCAGCAAATCCCGAGAGAGTGGCCGCGAGGGTGAAGAACGATACAAATCGGGTTTTCTTAAAAAACACAGCCGACTAACGTGGCCATGGGTGAAGGTATTTCAAAGTAAAACTCCACCGGCTCAAGATTCCCTGTGCGTGCGACCATTTGCGCCCGAAACCTCAAAATAACAGCCGTCTGAATGAGACAAGGGCGTCTCATTGGTCACGCGGAGGCGCGTGTGCTGCCCTTTTTTCCTAGCTCAATCGTCCTGCCAAAACTAACCACCCACACCCGCCACCAAGAAACAATCCACCAAGATACCGCCCAGCAATGATTACGCGTGACCCGATGCGGCGTGCCACCCAAACTCTCTGCCCTATTCCCTACGATTTCACATGGACTCATTCACCTCTTTCGCCACGAAAATGACCGCCGCAGGCATGGGAGACGCCGCCATCCGCGCCTTCCGCCGCAACTACGAAGCCCTGCTCCGCAACGAGACCGGAATGATCTCAGAGGACACCATTTCACCCGCCACTGGACTCGCCTCATTCGAGGAAATCGCCGCCGCAGGAGCACCCGACCTCTCTCTCCTCTCCCAGTCCGTCGTCATTAAACTCAACGGTGGCCTTGGCACTGGCATGGGGCTGCAAGGCCCGAAAAGCCTGCTTCCCGTCCGCGATGGCATCAATTTCCTCGACCTCATGGTCCTCCAGATTCTCGACCTCAGAAAATCTAGCGGCACCAATATCCGCCTGCTGCTGATGAACAGCTTCAGCACCAGTGCCGATACGCTCGCCCACCTCCACGCCTACCGCGCGTCTGGCCTGGCCGATGCCGCTCAAGTCGAACTCATGCAAAACCAGATTCCCAAGATCGATGCCGCCACCTATCAGCCCATCGACTGGCCTGCGGATCGCGACCTCGAATGGTGCCCACCCGGCCACGGCGATCTCTACCCCGCGCTCGTCGGCAGCGGCTGGCTGGACCGCCTGCTCGCAGATGGCGTGAAATATGCCTTTGTCTCGAACTCCGACAACCTCGGTGCCATTCTCGATCCCGCCATCCTCAGCTACTTCGCGAAAAGCGATGCGCCCTTTCTGATGGAAGTCACCCGCCGCACCGCCGCAGATCGCAAGGGTGGCCACCTCGCCGTTAGGAAATCCGATGGTCGCCTCCTCCTCCGCGAAGTCGCTCAATGCCCCGCTGCCGATGACGACGCCTTCCAAGACATCGACCGCCACCGCTACTTCAACACTAACAGTCTCTGGCTCCGCCTCGATCTCTTAAAATCTCAGCTCGCCGCCGACTCCGGCTCACTCCCCCTCCCCATGATCCGCAACAACAAGACCGTCGATCCTCGCGACAAAAAATCTACTACCGTCGTCCAATTAGAGACCGCCATGGGTGCCGCCATCGAGTGCTTCGCGGGCGCCACCGCCATCGACGTGCCGCGCAGCCGTTTTGCTCCGGTAAAGACCACCGCAGATCTCCTCGCCCTCCGTTCCGATGCCTACGAAGTGCTAGAAGACGGCCAAGTCCGCCTCCACCCCGAGCGCAACGGAGTGCCGCCTAACATCATTTTATCAGACGACTACAAACTCGTGGACCAGCTCACCCCGCTCGGCGTCCCCAGCCTCATCCACTGCCGATCCCTAAAAATTTCCGGCCCGGTCCATTTCGACGACGGCGTAAAAATCGCGGGTGATGTAGAAATCACCAATACCACTCCAGAGCAAATCACCGTGGCGGCAGGAGTTTACCAAGACCAAGCAATCGGCTGCTGAGAAGGTTCTTCGCACGTAGTCTAACCCTTCAGGGCAATACCTTTAAGGATTAAAAATGAGAATCCGGAGTGTTTTTCATGCAGAATGGCGTCGTGACTGTAACCAAGGAACGGCGACTTCCTCACTACCGCGCTCTCCAAGAAACCCAAAGCCACCAAAATCCGCACCGCGATCGGCAAGCAACTGCGCCACCTCAAGCGCAACCTCGGCCACATCGACACCATGTTAGAAAAACGGAGCCTGCCTCGGCGACCTAACTGCATACTGGCACAAATTCCTCATGGTCATCCACAGCCTCCACAAAAAAGTTAGAAATGTATCCAGAGCGCGTCCACCGTTGTGCCGACCGCATCGTGAGCATCAGCCAGCCCCATCGTGCATGGCGAGCTCTCGCAGCGCGTCGAGTTCGGCGCGAAAATTTCCGCCAGTCATGTGGATGGTTTCATCATGCTAGATAGATTTTCATGGGACGCCTAGAACGAGACGTCCGACCTCAGCGGGCAAGCCAAAGCCTTCCGCCAACGCTTCGGCCACTATCCCGCCAGCATCCACGCCGACAAAATCTATTAGATACACACCAACCGCGCCTGGTGCAAGGAAAGGGGCATCCGTTTGAACGGCAAACCGCTAAGACGCCCACGGGAAAGGACCAAAGAGAAGAAAAAGCAGCAACGGCAGGCCGAAAAGGACCGCATCCCCATCAAAGGTAAGTTCAGCAACGCCATACGCAAAGGCACCCTGCAACGCGTCATGGCCACACTGGCCGTGACTAGCAGAACCGTAGTCGCCATCGGCCTGATCGCGATGAACCTTGATACTCTGCTGAGGTTTTTGCGTGCCTCGATTCATCACTGGCACATGTCGCAAATACTGATGACGGCGAAATGCCGTGCATCCTCGTGTTGCGGCCCGTCACTGACATAGATGGACGCCTCAGCGTTGGAAATCCGGGCCGACGTTTTCAAGAAGCCCTATTTATCCCACGCGAATGAATTTTCTTCCGCAGTCTTGGCGACGGGCTTTTCTTCCGGATTTGCGGCATCGGCAGGCTTTTTCAAAACTTTGCCCAATGTGTCTTCGAGACGCTTGTTGCGCTCGTCCATGCCTTTCATTTTTTCCCCGACGAGTTGCTCGGTTTCTGCGGTGAAATACGGGTCTTCGTTTGTCTCCTTCGTCGGATCGCCGCCCATCGCGACGGTGGCTTCATCGATCTGTTGCGAGCGAGCGGAAATGCGGTCCAACGCTTTTTGATACTTGGCCACGAGTCCTTTGATGTCGCCGACTGAGCGGATTTCCTTCATCGCGTCGGAGAAGGCTTGGACGCGTGTGGGCGATTGAATAAACCAGCCGTAACCGCCACCCGTGAGGCCAAAGCAAACTAACAAAGTGACCACCAGTTCGCGTTTGCGTTGGCGGGACTTGCGCTTGATCTGAGCATCGAGGAGGGTGCCCAACTCCGCCGAGGTCGCCGCATCTAGGCCAGCATTCGGCATCGGCTGGACCAAGGGTTCGGTGTTCTGAACCACAGGAGCCTGAGCAACCGGAGCCGGGGACGGTTCGGGGGCAGGTGCCTGTTCGACGACCAGGGCGGTCGGGGTTGGGACTTGGGGGAATGCTTGCGCCGGGGGCTTCATGGTATCAAACGAAGGATCCTGAAGAGCCGCCTGAAAGAGCTTTTGGAGTTTTTCTTTGTCAGTCATGAAAAGACATTTACCCTGATATTTAAGAAATATGAACTACGTGAAAGCGTAAGAACACCGTTTCCGCTCGATGCTTCCGCGAGTGCCGCAGTTAGAAGTTCACCGTTCTTCAGCAGCCGGCGGCGGTGCGTTTCCCGAACTGCCACTGCCGAACTCACTCTCCAGGCTTTCATGGCTGTGATTGACAAAAACCGAAAAACCTAACGGATGATGATCGCCAATCATCCGCTTAATCCCGCGCCGGTAAAGATCCACCACGCGAGCAGCGGCTTCCACAGCCAGCGCGATGGAGGATGGCACGGACTGATGGAGGAAATCCGCGTCATTTTCAACGGAGGCTTCTTCACGCTCAATGTGCGCAAGCAGTGCTTCGATCTTTTCCAATCGCACCGAGTCCGGCTCGCCACGCGAGAGAGACTCTTCGAAATTCCGCTTCAATGCCTTTTCCTCGATCTGAATAATCCTCAACCGCCGCAGTAAGTCTTGCCCGGCAGGTTGACCGATTTCCTGAATCTCCTGCTCGAGCTTCTCCAGTTTCGCGTCCACAAAGGCGATTTTTTCCCCGAGCGTGGCGATGTCTTCCAAGTTAGATTTCATAGGTATTGCGGGTTGATGAATTTTCGTCAGCTAGCACTTAGCAAGCTACTGAATGCACACACGCCTCGCAATGAGTATTTCTCGTGAAATCAGGGTTCACACGGCCTCAGCAAAGTCGCTTTAAAACGGCCAAATATAGGGAATCAGCAAGCAGGAAATGATCCAGCAGATCAGGTTCAGCGGGATTCCGACCTTGAGGAAATCCGTAAATTTATAGCCGCCCGGGCCATAGACCATCATGTGCGTTTGATAGCCCATCGGCAGTGCAAACGCGGTGGAAGCAGCCACTGTCACCGCCATCAAGAATGGCCGCGGGCTCACGCCGATTTCCTGAGCGAGTGTGAAAACAATCGGAACTAACATCACGGCGGTCGCATTGTTTGAGAGGACCTCCGTGAGGCAGACGGTGAGTAGGAAAACCAGCCACAGCAGGACGATGGGAAGATTCTCGGGCGAAACGAACTGCTGGGAAATTTCCACCAAGTTCTTCGCCAGCCACTCAGCAGTGTGCGTTTCCTTCATTGCCATCCCGAGACCTAACAAGCCGTAAAGCATCAGCAAAACCTGCCAGTCGATGCTGCTGTAAGCGTCGCGCGGCGTGATGATTTTCAGCCATAAAAGAGTCAGCGCACCGACCATCGCCGCGTAGTGGATCGGGATCACCGGTATCGAAGGAAACATCCCGTCTTTGCCACCGAACACATCCGTCAGCGTCGCGACGAGCACGACGCCGATCAGCACCGCCCAAGAAATGACCACATGCGGCGTCACCTTCTTTGCGTGAACTTCTTCGGGAAGATCCTCTGGTGAGTCCGTCAAAATGAAGTCTCGCGTGGCTTCGAGTGCATCCAGATTATTTAAAGCCGTGATGACTAACAGCGTGTCACCCACATCCAGAGACACCTTCGCGATGCGGTCGGTGATGTTCACGCCGTTGCGATGAACGGCGAGGACCATGCAGTTGTAAACTTGCCGGAAATCCGCTTCCGCCAGAGTTTTCCCCAACAGCGAAGATTCGTCGCGAATCACCAGCTCAGAAACGATGCCGTCCACCGTGGAAAGCACGTCTGCGCCGATGGTTTCAAAAAACTCTGCTGGTTTCGCAGCTCCCCCACGGCGGCGGTGAATCGCCACTAAAAAGCGGTCATTTTTCTGCACCACGATCTTCGATAAAGGCAGCATCAAGCGCGCTCCCTGACGCCGGACTTCCATCACATGGATGCCCATCGCTTGGTTTGCCAGCTCCGTTTCTAGTAGCGGCTTTCCGATCAAATCCGATTTCGCACCGATCAACAAATGGTAAAGCGGCGAGGTCCGGCTCTCGATTTCCAGCGTGCCGGTAATCGACGAACGGGCAGGAATCAGCCGTGGTCCAAAGATCGTCAAATATGCGATGCCCGCGATGGCCAGTGGAATCCCGAGCGGCGCTAGCTCGAACATCGTCATCGGCTTTTCCCCCATTTCCCTGAGCGTGCCGTTCACCAAAATATTCGTGGACGTGCCGATCAAGGTGCAAACCCCGCCGAGAATGGAAGCGTAAGAAAGCGGCATCAACAACCGCGATGCCGCGATGTTCTTCGAGCGCGCAAACCCCAGCGTCACCGGCAGCATGATCGCGACGATGGCGGTATTATTCATCCACGCGCTGAAAAACACCGTGATGAGCGAAAACGAAAAAATTGCCGTGCGCGTGTTCCCCGACAGCCGATCTCGCAGGGCCCGCCCGATGTGATCCACCGCGCCAGATTTCTCCAAGCACCCGCCGATCACGAACAGTGCCGCAATCGTCAGCGGGGCTTCATTTCTGAAAACGTCTAACATTTTCGCGGGATCCACCAGCCCCAGCCCCACCACGAGGCAGAGCACCGACAGCGCGATCACATCAGGAGCCGCCCATTCGCGAACGAAGGCGATGAGAGTGATGAGGATCACCAACAAAGTCAGTGTAATCTTAATGTCTGGCATAGCGTTCGGGAGACCGTGAAAACGCGGTCCTCTTGTACTGCCTCCAGCCGTTTGGCAAGAGCAGGATTCGTGATGAAAAAGGGCGGCGTCAGCCAAATTTCTCAGCCGCAAAATGGCGAAAAGAGGGCGCAAAAATTTTAAGTCGATCAGTCAAAACAAGTCAGACAGCGACCTTCTCAGTCAGCTTTTTGCG
>JANOQR010000021.1:0-11068 GCA_031414935.1 Luteolibacter sp. | reverse complement strand
CGGCGTCCAGTCGATGAACTTGGCGAGCTCACTCAGTGACGGATTCTTGATCGTTCTCGTTCCCAAAAATGACGGCACTGGCGGTGTATAGTTTTCCCAATCTAACTTCGGCCCTGCCGCACGCGCGGCGTCCAGTGTTAGAGTTTCTTTTTTCGGGCCACCGAGGAAATTATCACGGAGTTTCTGCTGCTTTTCGCGGTTTTCAGCCGCGAATCCATCGCGTTGGTCTTTGGATAAAAGCGAGGTCGTCACCGGCACCGAGCGCGATGCGTCCAACACATGAACCACCGGGCCAGAGTAGTGCTGGGCAATCTTGATAGCCGTGTGCGCGGCTGAGGTCGTCGCGCCGCCGATCAGCAACGGCACCTTGAAATCGAGCCGTTCCATTTCCTTCGCGACATGGACCATCTCGTCGAGTGAAGGCGTGATAAGACCTGATAGACCGATGACATCCGCACCGAGTTCCTTGGCCTTTGCGAGGATCTTATCGCAAGAAACCATCACGCCCATGTCGGTGACTTCAAAGCCATTACAGGACAGCACCACGCCGACGATGTTCTTGCCGATGTCGTGAACATCGCCCTTCACCGTGGCGATCAGGAAACGCCCGGCAGAGCGCCCGCGCTCGGCGAGTTTGAGAGCTTCGTCGTCAGTTAGGGATGGGTTTTCTTCCATCAACGCTGCGATGTCACCTGCGAGAAATTCTGCCTTGTCCGCCTCCATGTAGGGGAAAAGCCAAGCCACCGCCTTCTTCATCACGCGGGCAGATTTCACTACCTGCGGCAGAAACATTTTCCCTGCGCCGAAGAGATCGCCGACGACGCCCATGCCATCCATCAGCGGGCCTTCGATCACTTTCAGCGGCCGCACATATTTCACGCGAGCCTCCTCGGTGTCTTCGTCGATGTATTTGTCGATGCCGCGCAGCAGAGCGTGTTCGAGCCGCTTTTCCACGGGTTCATCCCGCCATGATAGATCTTCTTCGATCTTCCTTCCGCCAACGTTTTTGTAGCTCTCCGCGAGTTCGAGAAGTCGTTCAGTCGAATCCGAGCGACGGTTTAAAAGCACATCTTCGACGTGCTCTAGCAGGTCTTTCGGGATCTCATCGTAAACTTCCAGCATCCCGGCGTTGACGATGCCCATGTCCATCCCAGCAAGGCCCGCATGATAGAGAAACGCGGAGTGCATCGCCTCGCGGACTTTGTTGTTTCCTCGGAAAGAGAAAGAAATGTTAGATACGCCGCCGGAGACTTTTGCGCCGGGGAGATTTTCTTTGATCCAGCGCGTGGCATTGATGAAATCGAGTGCGTAGTTGTTATGTTCTTCGATGCCGGTGGCGACGGTGAGAATGTTAGGATCGAAAATGATGTCGTCTTGATTGAAGCCGACTTCATCGACGAGGATGCGGTAAGCTCGCTCGCAAATGCGGATTTTCTCATCGTAAGAAGCCGCTTGGCCATTTTCATCGAAGGCCATCACGACGACTGCCGCACCGTATTTCATGACGTGGCGGGCTTGTTTCTTGAAATTTTCCTCGCCCTCTTTGAGCGAGATCGAGTTCACGATTCCCTTTCCCTGAAGGTATTTTAGACCTTCTTCGAGGATTTCCCACTTCGAGGAATCCACCATGATGGGCACTTTCGCGACATCAGGCTCGCCTTGGAGGAGCTGAAGGAAACGACTCATCATCGCCTTGCCGTCGATGAGTCCGTCGTCGAAACAAATGTCGATGACGTTCGCACCGTTACCGACTTGCTGGCGGGCGACTTCGACCGCGGCTTCGAGATCGCCAGCTCTAACGAGTTTCGCAAACTGCGGTGAACCCGCGACGTTTGCGCGCTCGCCGATCATGAGGAAGCGTTTGTCGGTAGTGTGGTTGTAAGCCTCGGTGCCGGAGAGACGGAGGGCGTGGGGGATGGTTTTCATGGAGAGAAGAGTTAACCGCAGAGACGCAAAGGTCGCGAAGGGGTCGCAAAGTTAAGATGGGAAGTTGTGAACGAGACGCTTGATTCCGTCTTTGAGAAGCACGGTTCGGAAATTGATGAGGAGGCCAAGATGATTGTTGGACATGCGCAGATAAGTTAGGACTTGCGAAGAGTGGATCTGCTGTAACGCCTCGACCGTCTTGAGCTCGACTATCAAGCAGCCCTCAACCAGCAAGTCGATTCGATAGGCGTCGGGAATCACCAGCCCCTTGTAAGTAATTGGCAGCAGCAATTGTCTCACTGAGCTGATTCCACGAATACTCAGCTCGTGTTGCAAACTGGCTTCATAGGATGACTCGAGCAGTCCGGGTCCTAAAACCTGATGAACCTCAATCGCCGCCCCAATTACCTCGTTTGATAGCTTGTTTAGATATTCCCTCATCACATCAGAGTATTGTTAATTTCCTTCTTTGCGTTACCTCCGCGACCTTTGCGTCTTTGCGGTTAATCTTCATCCAACCACCGGCACCTTACGCGGCGCGTATTTCGCCACGGCCTGCGCGATAGCAGCAACGTGTTCTGGCGTATTTCCACAACACCCACCCGCGAGATTGAGCAGCCCAGCTTGGGCGAACTCCGCCATGTAGTCGTGCATGTGTTTCGGCTCCAAATCGAAACCCGTCGGAGCTAACGGATTCGGCAGCCCCGCATTTGGATAGCAGGAAATGCACGTTGCCGCGCACTCGGAGAGCTCCTCCAAATGTGGACGCATCAAGTCCGGGCCGAGCGAGCAATTCAGCCCAATCGCCAGTGGTTTCGCGTGAGCAAACGCATTCCACAACGCTTCGACTTTCTGCGCGGAAATCATCGTTTCTCCGCCCAGTCCCACCGCCGCAGAAACGATCAGCGGCAGGTGTGTGCCATCCTCATCGAAGACTTCTTGGATCGCCACTACCGCCGCCTTGGCATTCAGCGAATCGAAAATCGTCTCGACCATCAAAATGTCACAGCCGCCTTCGATCAGCCCGCGAATCTGGTGTTTATAGGCAGTCAGGACTTGGTCGAACGTCACCACCCGGAAACCCGAGTCATTCGCATCGGGCGAGTTCGTTAGGGAGACTGTCAGCGGCCCGATGGCTCCGGCGACGTAGCGCTTGCGCCCGGTGTCGGTGCCCACGTCGTCCGCCCATTTCCGGCAGAGCCGCGAGGACTCGACGTTCATTTCCCATGCGAGATCGTTGAGAAACTGATCTTCGAGGATTTTCTGAAAAAACTCGGGATCTTTGCGTCCGCCTTTTTCCCGTGGATCTTCGACGAAAAACTCACTCTGCGCGATGCCGGTGGCGGAAAAGGTGTTCGTCTCGCAGATGTCCGAGCCAGCCTCGTAGAACCGCTTGTGGATGTCCCCGATCACATCCGGCCGAGTGATGGTGAGAATATCGCCGTTGTTGAGCAGATCTTTTTCATTGTCGGCATAACGCTCGCCACGCGCCTCGGCTTCGTTCAGGCCGTAGCCCCGGATCGTGGTTCCCATCGCCCCGTCGAGGACGAGGATTCGCTCGGTGAGGGCGCGTTGAAGTTCGTCGGTAGGATCGGCCTGCGGCATGGCGGGAAATTAGGGACTAGACGGCTCATTTCAAGAATCAAATCTTCATATCTGGATATGATGATGCGAAATTAATCCTTGCCTCACTCGCCAGAAAGCATTTTGTTCACGGGAACACTGTTCAAAAACCATGAATTCAGAACTCACCCACCGTCAGCAGGAAATCCTCGATTACCTAAAAAAATCCCAGCGTCAGACGGGCATCATGCCGTCCACCCGCGAGATCCAGCATTACTTCAAGTTCGCCAGCCAAACGGCAGCGATGAGTCACCTAAGAGCACTGGAGCGCAAGGGGGTCATTCAGCGATTGGCGGGAAAAGCGCGGGCCGTCATTTTCCCCGACGAGTTAGATCGTGGGGAAATTTTCGACATTCCGATCTACGGCAGCATCGCGGCGGGCATGGCCCAAGACGCGGATCAGGAGAAACAAGGCTGTATCTCCATGGATATTTCTGCCCTCGGCATCCCACGCAATGCCAAAACCTTCGCCCTCAAAGTGCGCGGCGACTCGATGATCGACGCCCACATTTGCAGCGGCGACACCGTGATTCTGGAATTTCGTGAGCCGCGCAAAGGAGACATCGTCGCGGCCCTCATCGACGGCGAAACGACGTTGAAGCGCTACCTGATCGAAAAAGGAAAACCCTTCCTGCGAGCAGAAAATCCTGATTTCCCCGACTTGATTCCGGCACGTGAGCTCGTGATCCAAGGCGTGCTAATCGCCCTCCTTCGGCAAGCGGCGTGATGGCGCAGGATTGGCAAGCACAAGTATCATGGCACACGCAGATGGATGGATCGAGGCATACGGATTGTTGGAAGAGGGCCACTCTTTGCCAGCAGACCTTCTATCGACCGTACTATCAAATCGAAATAATCTCGGTGAGTCGATGCTGCACTGGTATGCGATAGAGGGAAGCGTAACAGTTCTTGAGAAGCTCATCGGACTTGGGTTTGATGTGAACACCACTAATGAATTTGGACGAACCCCGTTATTTGAATGCGTTACAATTGATCGCTGGGAGATCGTTGAGCTGCTTTTAAAACACGGAGCTAAAACGGACATCCTAGATCGAAATAATGAAGATATTTTCGAGTATTTGGAGGAAGATGGTCAGCACATCGAGACGCAAAAACTCAAGGAGCTAACTAAGAGGCACATGGTATGAAGAAAAGCCACCGTGCATTCTTAGGTTTCAATCTCCCCACAAGTTTGGCTGTGGACCAATATCTTTAAAGTTTCAGAACCCAAGGAAGGGCGGACTCCGATCCGCCCCAGCCCATGAAAAGCCAAAGAATCGTGGATCACCGCTGCCCTTTGGTATTTCATGGGCATCGGCGATTCGGAAACCGCCGTTCCTTGTTTTTTGTATCCTTAAAGGCATTGGGCTTTAGTCCGTAAATAGTTAAGATTTCTGTAGGATTGACGTGGGTCGGGGTTTCTCCTAATTTCCGCTTTAACCCGAATGTCGAGTGCGCCAATCACCTTCTTTTGTTCGTCTTGTGGCATCAAGCTAACGGTCCCTGCGAGCCTAGCGGGCGTGGCGGGTCCGTGTCCTTCTTGCCGAAACCAAATCCAAGCACCCAGCCCGGTGCCGCTTTCACAAGCACCTCTGCCGCCGACAGTTCCGGCCTATCAGCCAACGGCACAACCTCATCCCCTAGCGGCCGCTCCTCCGACGTCTGAGGTTGTTTCCACCGCAGCTCCAATTTTGCCGCCGCCGCTGGCCACTCCGCTGCATGTTCCCCCTGCGGCGATTCATCCGGCGTATCCGCCCGTGGTTGCAGCCGTGCCAGTCGCGGTCACTGGACTGCCATTGGCAGCGGAAACCATCCCGACGACATCGCCAACTTTGTTACGCCCGGAGCCGAGGGAGCTGCCAAACCGAACGACAAAAGTTGACCCGGTGGCGAAGCCAATGCCGGAAGCTCGCCCGACGGTAGCGTCGGCGAAGCAGGCAAAAGGACGCCCGAGTCACCAGCAGGCGCGCAAGCGGCTGATCCGCGTCATGGTTCCCCTATTGTTTATCATCCCGCTGGTGGGAGTGGTTTTCGGGGTTTTGACGATTCTTAAAAAACCACCAGCTTCTCCGTTGAGGCTGCCAACAACCCAGACCGAAGCTCCGAAAGCGTCTGCCACGAATAATTTCGAGATAAAAAATGAACCGCTTGCGAATCCATCAGACGCATTGCCGGTTCCTGCGCCGGATTTTCCTGAAATCGTGCAGCCGCCGCCGAAATTACCCGACGGAATCGAGCCGACTGATCCCGGAAAAGAGGCGGAAGATGCGCTCGAGAAATTCCTAGCGGCCAAGTCATTATCGGAGCGGCTGCCGCTAATGGAAACGATGACCACCGAGTCAGAATTGGCGAAATCTTGCTTGGCCAAGCCGCTGCCTGTTTCGAGCAACATTTTCCCAGATTTCCGGGAAACCAACGCGGTCGAGCAAGTGATCGACTTTTACTACAACGTGGATTTCGACGCGGGAAACAACAAACTTGATCCGCAAACCGTGTTGGTCAGGAAGCGTGGTGGCAGCGATCCCAAGATCGTGGTGGATCCTTTCCTAGATTCGTTTGGCGGACGGTTAGCTCACTACGCGCGGACGCCGACGGAGAAGGCAGGCATTTTCCAAGTCATCATTTACGCCGTGGCGTCTTGCAACGATGAGAACGTCCCGAATCGTGAGAAGAAACTGACTTTAAAGCTGTTACCGCGTGACAACTCGAAGGAAATCGCCCGCGCCTATTTCGGACGGCAGTCGAAAATCGGGCAGATGCTCGAAGACGGAACCTATGATTTGAGTTTCGGCAAAGCCAAAGCCTGCACGGTAATGCTGCGCTGGAATACGGAAGACAGACCTGAAACGCCTTTTCTTGAGGCTCTCGATATCAAGGCTTTCGATTGGAATCCTTCGTTTCCTTGAGTGCCTCTGACAGCGCACGCCAGCCGCCGTGGAGCACGGAAACTTCGGCACCTAACTGCAAGGCGCGAATCCGTTCGGCGACTTGGCGACTCACGCCGCAATTTTCATCGCCGCAATAAACGATGACTCGCGGCGTCTCGATGATGCGGGTGGCGATGTCTGCCTCGAAGGCTTGCATGTCTTCGGCGGGATCGAGGTTCCACAGCGCGGAGCCGGGCAAGCCGTTTTTTTCCCAATCACTGCGCGGGCGGGCGTCCACCCAGAGGATTTTTTGATCCGGGGAAATTTGTTGGAAGCAGATTTCGTCAGGTTTTAAAGTGGCTGGATCGCAGACAACGGTGCGCGACGGCGGACCTTTGACAAGGTAAGTGCCGCCAGCCGCCGCAAGGGAAATGCCGCCGATGGCGACCAACTGCGCGAGGGAGTTCATTTGGCGGTAACGCTCTGAGCCGCTGTTGGCTTTCGCACGACGGCGAAGGCTTGCTGGATTTTTTGCTTCTCGATCTTGCTGTCCGTCTCAATGCGGATGATCGCGATGCCGGGCGTTTCTTTGACCACGGGCGTGACGAGTAGTTCGTATTTTTTCCCTTCTACGACCGTCTTGAGCTCGCAGGAAAAGGCCGGGTTAGAGCATTTCACCGCCGTAGCACGGACGGAATTGCCTTCGGCGACGGTGATCTGGATAGTCTTCGGCTCGATTTTTCCACCGATTTCCCACGAGAGAGTTTTGGGTTCGAGGGCGATGAGGACGGGAATGTGAATCTTGGCTTGGAGATGGAGGGAGGGTTTGTCCGGTGGATCTTGGTCTAGCCAGATCGCGATGGATTTATCCACTTTTCCCGTTTGATTGCCGACATCGAAGTGGGTGCGGATCACGCCAGATTCACCGGGGGCGTATTTGAGTTTTCCGCCGGAAATTTCGACTTTGAGGCAGGTGCATCCCGAGTCGCTTTTGGTGATGGCGATGGGTCGATTGCCGGTGTTGGTGAAACTGTATTCCGTTGTGACGTTCGTCGCATCCATCGGGACGTTCACTTCTTGAATCAGTTCCTTGAACTCCAAACCCGCTGCGAGAACGAGTGACGGAAACGCTAAGAAAATGGCGAGTGCGAATTTCATGGTCGTATTAAGAGCCTGTTTTTGGCTTCGGCGCAAGGGCCACGCCGATAATCAATCTGCCGCCGCGCCACTCGGGGCCGAGGATGAAAAGCGGGCGTTTCCCTTCGAGACGGACATCGGTTTTAAGAATTTTTTTCCGACTGAGCCACAGTTCAAGGTCGAGCTTGGTGTTGTCCGGTGTCGGCTCGCTGCTGGCCTCGAAGCGGACTAACACCTCGTCGGACGGACGCAGTGGCTGGGCCCAGTTTTCGTAACTCCGCAGCAAAGGCTGCGATTCGCGACCGAGCGTGCGGTAGTGACTGAAACGCAGTTGCTCCTGACTGCGGAGGCGTGTTTCGGTTTCTTTAGTGACGGATTTTGCGTGAGTACCAGCAGCCTTCGGGTCGGCATTCGTCGCGTAATAGACGGTGAAATCCACCTGTGCGATGGTTTCTTTGCCGGGGTCCGCTTGAGCGAATGTGCGAGTTCCGAGAAACGCGCAAGCAGCGGCAAGAACGAGGAATTTCCAAATCGTGCTCATCGTCCCTCGTCGGTTTCAGGATTCACCACCTCCGCCGTCGAGTCGATTTCCCGCTCCATGGGAATCTGGACGGTCGGTGAAAAATCTGTGGTGTCAGGAATCGCCGCCACGCCGTTGAGCACGATGACGGAGGCCGTCGCCCCCGCGCTCGCGAACCACTCGGCATCGACACCATTTTCCGGCGTGTAGAGGGCTGGCTCGACGATGATTGCCCTTGGAGCGTTTGCCACATCGAACTCAGGCACAACGGGTTGCGTCTTCGTGCCAGCCCAGAACGTGAGGACCATTCCCGCACAAGCAGCCACTGGCATCAGCAGAGAGGACCAAGAAAATGACTTCTTCGCACTCATTTCGGAGACGGGAGCTGCGCTGCGAATCGCCTGCTGGATGCGGCTATTGAAAAAGTCTGGAAACGGCGGTTCCTCGCTGGCTGGGATGACCGCCGCGATCTGCGCGCGCCAGTTGCGGATGTTTTCGCGGGCGGCGAGTTGCTCGGGCTGGTGTTGCACCCACGCCTCGACAGCGGCGAGATTTTCACCGGTCAACTCGTCGTCCAGCCACAGGGCTAGCGATGTTTCATCGGGATTCGTATTCATCTTTTAGCAGGACTTGGAGTTTCTGGCGGGCGTAATAAAGGCGGCTCATCACCGTGCCGAGAGTGCTGGACATGGCCTCGGCGATTTCTTTGTAGGAAAGACCTTGGACGTCTTTTAAAATCACCACTTCACGGTGCTCGGCGGAGAGTTTTCCCAAAGCGGTCTGGATTTTCATCCGCAGCTCGCCGTGGGCCATCGAAAGATCCGGCGATTCGCCGCCGGACGGCGTGGTGAACGAGGCGGAGTCGATCCGCTCGCGCTCGAAAATTTCGTCATTCAGCTCACCCGCGCTCTCGATTTTCCGCTTCCGGGTCCAGTCGTAAACCGCGTTGTGGGCGATGCGGTAAATCCAGGTGGAGAATTTCGCCTTCGCCTCGAACTTCGGCAACGCGTGCCACGCCTTGATGAAGACCTCTTGGCAGAGATCCCACGCATCGGCTTCTTGGTGAATCATGTTTCGGATCATGGCGAATATCCTTCCGCGATGCCGGGTGACGAGCGCGTCATAGGCGGTCATGTCGCCCTTTTGCGCCAGCGCGACCAGACGGAAATCGTCGTCTGGATCGTTCAAGGAAGCGCCCAGATCGACGTAACCGACAGGCCCCAGCGCGATCTTCGACGCTTCTTCGCGGGGATTATTCATCGTTCAGGGAAAAACCTCACAGCCGGGAGACTGAACGCCCGCCGCCGCCCACGCAACCCGGAATCTCGGCTGAGGCACACGCAGGAGCATTGCATCCTGCACGCTAGATCCAACTAACGCACGGCCCCGCGTGCCCTCAAGCCCCGGAGATCCCTTCAAAGCGTTGGGAATGTCGCTTGCTGGAAGCCAATCCAAGGGACGTGCCCTTCACGCCGCCGATCTAGCAATCCCAGTCTCCGTTCAAAACGGCCCTCGCTTCCATTTATCCCGACCTATGAAATTTCCTATCACTTCGAGCCTAGCCACCGTGCTCGCTCTCCTGACGCTACTGCCTGCTAGCGTTGTAACCGCGTGGACGCCAATCCGCGCTCATCCACAAAATCCCTACCTTCTTGAGTTTCGAGGCCAGCCCACGGTGCTACGAACTTTCGGCGAGCACTACAGCGCGGTCATGAATTCTAACTTCGATTTCATCCCCTACCTTGATGTACTCAAGCGCGATAAAATGAACCTAACGAGAGCCTTTCTCGTCGGTTTCCAGCTCGTCGATGCTGATTCCGCCACCAGCCCGCTTTCTCCCACACCCGCCGCCTTCGTGCAGCCATGGAAGCGCAATAGCTCCGCCGGAAATGCCCTAGACGGTCTGGGGAAATGGGACTTTTCGCAGTGGAATGAAGACTATTTCACCCGCCTCAAAACCTTCGCGCAGGCATGCAGTGATCGCGGGATCGCCATTGAGATGACCTTGTTCTGCGTCCAATACACCGATCCACAATGGCGCACCAGCCCGTTCAATCCTACCAACAACAAGCAGGGAATCGGCTCGACTAACCGCTACGAAAATATGCGTCCGAGCAATGCCAGCCTGTTTGCCGCACAGGAAGCAGTGGTAAGGAGAATCGTCCGTGAGCTGAATCCGTTCGATAACATTTACTTCGAAATCATCAACGAGCCATTCTGGAATGAACCCGATGTGAAGGACGACCAAGAGGTGGATTTCCAAAACCGGATGCTAGCGATCATCCGCGACGAAGAATCGCGGCTGCCTAACCGGCACCTCGTCGCTCACAATTTTCCCCAACAGATGAACGCCATGTCTGCGGGGTTCGATGTCATCAACGAGCACTATCCGGCTCATGTGCCGACCACGACCATCGCCGGTGCTGAGGCACTTTTACGCGATCACTATCAGCGTGGGAAAATTCTCTCACTCGATGAAACCGACACCACCAACGCTACCCAAACGCGCCTCGAGTGCTGGATGTTCATTCTCGGTGGCGGTGGAATTTACAACGGCCTCGACTGGCCAAACACGGTCTATACCGAGCAGAACGAAAGCGGCGACACCGCCTTTGGCCGAGACACGCGGACGGCCATCCGCAATCTCGGAACTTACCTAACAAATCTTCGCTTGATCGGCCTACGCCGAAATTTATCATGGATCACGTCTGGCATTCCAGCGGGTGCCACCTTGCAAGCCATGGCGGAACCCGGCCAACAATACGTCGCCTATCTTCATCACGGACGCGGAAGCATCACCAATTTTCAGCTATCCTATAACCCCATCGACGCAGCCAACCACACCGCCACACTAGGTGTGACCCTGCCAGCCGGGACTTGGCGCGCGACTTGGACACGACCGTTCGACCTCGTCGAGCTTTCCTCTGAGATCTTCACCCACCCGGGCGGGACTCGAGTTCTGAAGCCGCAGGTCTATCAAGCGGATGCCGTCCTC
>JANOQR010000020.1:0-14841 GCA_031414935.1 Luteolibacter sp. | reverse complement strand
GGAGCGGTAGCTCAGTTGGTTAGAGCGCCAGCCTGTCACGTTGGAGGTCGCGGGTTCGAGTCCCGTCCGCTCCGCCATTCCTGTTTCGGTAAATCAACCCCGCCTGCAAAGGCGGGGTTTTTTGTTTGCCTATCCTTCGTCCGTGACTCGTGAGTCATACCATTCTCCACAAATAAAGTGACGGATTCGGCACGAAGAACTGGAGTGTGCTAAAAAACAAGGAAGGGCGGACTCCGATCCGCCCAAGCCCATGAGATGACAATGGGGTGAGCGAACGCGACGAATCATTGGCTTTCCATGGGCTCGGCGATTCGGAGATCGCCGCTCCTTGAAGAGTCACCTCGTTTCCGAGATTTGGTATCAGTGACTCGAAGACTTCGCTACCGGAGCAGTTAGCATCACACGGTCTGTGTAGGCGATGCCTAACGCAGAGAGGATGAAAACCGCATGAATGATCGTCTGCCACATCACCCCCTCCGCACTCACCGGGGCACCTGCGGGAAGCGAGTGGCTGCTCACTTGCGGCAATCCAATGCTGCCCGCCGCGATGAAAGTTTTCAGCAAATGCACCGAGCTGATCCCGATGATCGCCATCGCCAGCTTCACCTTGAGGACCGAGGCATTCACGTGACTCAGCCACTCCGGCTGATCCGGGTGATTGTGCAAACGCAGCCGCGAAACGAAAGTTTCATAGCCGCCGACGATCACCATCATCAGCAAGTTAGAAATCATCACTACGTCGATTAGACCCAGCACGATCAACATCATCGCCTGCTCCGTGAGCCGCGTCGCCTCGGAAATCAGATGCCACAGCTCTTTGATAAAAAGCACCACATACACGCCTTGAGCGACGATCAATCCAAGGTAGAGCGGGAGTTGGAGCCAGCGAGAACTGAAAATCAGTGCCGCCAAAGGGCTGAGGCGAGTGGATGTCGGTTTATCAATCATGGATGGCCCGAAAAACTGGAGATTGGACACCGTAAGGCAAGCGCATTGCCGAAAAATTGGCCGCTGAGTTCAATCACGCGCCTTCAGCACGCCGACCATATCGAGCTTACCCACCATCCGGCTGACAAGAGCGAAGGAGAGCACCGAGGCCGTTAGAACCACCAGGATCGCAACCGCGTAAGTGGAAGTCGTGATGACAATAGGTAACCGCACCGTTTCCGTGCTAAACGAGGACATGATGAAGAGCGCCAACCCGCGCCCGAAAAGCAAACCCGCAGGCAGAGCCGCTAACACAAGGATCGTCAACTCCCCGACAAGCACCCCGCGCGTCTCCGCGAGGCTGAAACCCACGACTCGCAAAGTCGCAAGCTCACGACTCCGTTCTGATAGTGCGATGCGTGCGCTGTTGTAAACCACGCCGAAGGCAACAATCGTCGCGAGCACGAAATAGAGTTGTCGAATGATGCCGATGCTCTGGCCCGTCGTCGTGCGGAAGGCTTCGAGTTGGTCGCGTTTCACCATCACCACAGCGGCTTGAGGCGTGTCTTTGAGCTCACGCATAAACTCGTCCCAATGCTGATGATCCAGCGCGAGGTAAGCACCGTTGATCGTATCGCCCTCCCTCATCAGCCGTCGCAACGCAGCAATATCCATGTAGGCCGCCACCCCGGCGAAATCGGTCACAAGGCCACGGATCGGCACTTGAAACGTCGGTCTTTTCCCCTCTAGCACCTCGACTTCCACCTCATCGCCGACGCTTGCACCGATGACTTCCGCCAGCTTGGCCGACATCACCAAGCCGTCCGACGGCAGCGTGATCGACTTACCGTTTTCATCGAGCAGACGATTCAAGTTCGCACCGGGCGGAATCCCCGTGACCGATAATTTCCGCTCGCGGTGACTGAACTTGAGCCGCGCCTGCACACTGCGGACCGGTTCCGCGCGGATCACGCCGGGGAGGTGTTCGAGGTCGTGAAATCCGCGCCCCGAGCCAGGCTCAGTTAGGAAAACCGTCACGTCTTGCCGCTGTTGGCTGTTCCACTGAAAGGTCAGCAAGTAGTCGATGCTGTCACTCATCGCGCCGGGTAGCACCATCAGCCCGGTGGCCAGCGCGAGACCCGCGCAGGTGAAAACCGCCTGCCACGGACGGCGTTCAATGTTTCGCAACGCCATCCGCGCGACCGGGCTGAATAAGCGCGTCAGCCCGATCCGCTCAAACAGCGATGGCTTAAAATCCGCTGGCGGCTCCGGGCGCATCGCCTCCGCAGGTGGAAGTTTCACCGCCTGCCACACCACCGTTAGAACGCCGACCACCGATGCCCCGAGACTAATCACCAACGCCAACGCGAGGGCTTGATAGTCCATCACGAACTCCAGCGCAGGAAAGCGGAAGAACAGCGTGTACATTTCCACCAACCCGCCACCCAGAAATCGCCCGGCAAAACCGCCGATGACCGTGCCAATCAAACCGATGACGATGACGAACTTCAGATAGTGCGTGCCGACCTGCCATGACGAATAGCCCAGTGCTTTCATCTGTGCGATCTGCTCACGTTGCAGCCGCACGATCCGCGCGAGCACCGCATTCACCATAAACGCCGCCACACTTAGAAAAACTAACGGGTACGCCACCGAGAGCGATGTCAGCACTCGCAGCTCGTCATCCAGCCGCTGGGCAGACGCCTGTTCTTTGCGGAGAAATGCACCACTCGCGCCGTAGTTTTTTAAAAGCCGATCCATCCCTTCGATCACCGGCTCCGGCCTAGCACCCGGCGCGAGATCCACGCACACATCATTGAACGCACCGTCCAAATCATAAGCTACGGCCAACGCCCGGTAGTTCATCCAGATCACGCTGAAGCGCTTGTGATCTGGCAGAGTTTCCCCAGCGCGTGCCTCGAAAACAAACTCCGGCGAAAGACCAATACCGCAAATTTTCAAAGTCTCCCGACGGCCATTGATGACTGCCACCAGCGAATCACCGATCTTGAGTGCGTTGGCATTCGCAAACGATTCCCCTAACACCACCTCACGACGCTCATCCGAGCTAGGGAAACGCCCACTCCGTAAAAACAAGCGATTGAGTTTCTGCGGCCCACCATCTTCCGGCAGGGAAACGATGTGCCCCGTCGCCGGTTCTGACAAACCGGGTAAATCCAACGTCACATCCACCGCCACCCGCATCTCCACCGTCGCCACGCCGGGCAACGCAGCCATTTGCTCGCCCAGTGCCAGCGGCGCACGTTTCAACGTCGCGAAAATATCCGCCATCGCGTATTTCTGATAGTAAGCACCCCGCGTGGATTCCAGCGTGAGAATCAAACTCCGCGTCATAATCATCATCGCCAACCCACAAGCCATCACCAGACTCACCGCCACGATTTGCCCCTTCATCTTGCCGATGTCGCGGAGGAGTTTTCGGTCGAGTGGGGAAATCATGACAGTTCGAACATCGAACATTGAACGAAAGAAGAATAGAGAACGTGTGAGCTAAAATTCTTCACTTCGATGTTCAATGTTGGACGTTCGATGTTCGATGTTCTCCTACCATTCCAGCTTCGCCGCAGGCAAACGCACCTCATTCCAATGCATCTTCACAATTTTCCCATCCGACAAATGCAGCACCCGATCCGCCATATCTGCCATCGCAGCGTTGTGCGTGATGATGACCGTTAGAGTGCCGAGTTCGCGGTTGATTCGCTCCACTGCCTCGAGGACGGTGATGCCAGTCGTCACGTCCAGCGCACCCGTCGGCTCATCGCAAAGCAAAACTTCCGGGCGTTTCGCGATCGCTCGGGCGATGGCGACCCGCTGCTGCTCACCTCCAGAAAGCTGCGAAGGAAAATGATCCATCCGTGCTGATAGGCCGACCATTTCAAGTGCTTCCTCCGGCGTCATCGGGTCACGCGAGATGCTGGTGATGAGCGCGACATTCTCCCGCGCCGTCAGGCTGGGGATGAGATTGTAGAACTGGAAAACGAAGCCCACACAGTTTCGCCGAAACAAAGTCAGCGTGTTTTCATCCGCCCCATCCAGCGGCCAGCCTTTGTAGATCAAATTTCCCGAAGTCGGTACGTCCAGCCCGCCGAGGATGTTGAGCAACGTGGATTTCCCGCTACCGGACGCGCCCAACAAGCAGACCAGTTCGCCCGCGTTCAGCTCGATATCCACGCCGTGCAATGCCACAACATCGAGCTCGCCAGTCTGATAGACTTTTCGCACCCCTCGCGCTTGAAAAACGACTCCTGCGGAAATCGGCGATGTGATGGTGCTAGGATTCATCAGGTGGCCAGAACTTATTCGCCAGAAGCCGGGTGACGAAAGGTCAATTTCTCGTGCCGGATGAGCGTTGACGCCTGAAACTTTTGCGTTCACTTTGCGTTCCGTTATCCGTTTCAGGAATCCCCAACTTACCATCCCATGAGTCTCATCCGTCGTTTTCTCACCGTCGCTATCGCGGCGTCTCTCGCCACCCTCGCTACCGCTCAGGAAGGCAAACTCAACATCGCCACCGTCGATATGCAGGAGCTTTTCAAGCAGTATTACCGCACGAACGAGGCACAAAAGCAGATCAACATCGAGCGCGCCCACATCCAGAAAGACAACAACGAGCGCCTCGCCAAGATCCGTGAGATCGAAGAAAACCTCGCCAAAATTCGCAAGCAAATCGAGGACCCAACCGTCGTCGATTCCAAGAAGCAGACATACTACAAAGAATTCCAAGCCGACCAACAAACCGGCACTGCCCTTGACCGCGAGCGCCGCGAATTCCTCCAACGCCGCAATGCCGCCCTCAACGAGAAAATGGTCCAACGCATGAAGGGCATCCTCGAAGAAATCCGCAAACTCGTGGAAGAAAAAGCCAAGGTAGATAACTACGACTACGTGTTCGACAAGTCTGGCCTCAGCACCTCGCAAGTCCCCTTCCTCCTCTACACCAAGGACGCCACCGACATCACAGCCGGTCTGCTGAAAGATCTCAACAAAGACGCTCCAGCCGAGTCCCTCCCAGTCGAAGGCGAACCCAAGCCCGAAATCCCAGACCTCAGCACTCCCGCTCCTGACGCGAAGGAGAACTAATCCCCTCCCGCGTTGGCCATCGCCCTCACGCTTTCCGAGCTCGCCCGTTGGATCGATGGAGACATCGTCCGGGGCGAGCTCGATTTGTCTCTAACCGGGATGGCCGCGTTGGATGCCGCTGGCCCGCGTGACGTGAGCTTCCTCGGCAACGAGAAATACTATCAGCAGTTTCTCGAAACCAAAGCCGCCGCCGTCATCGTCCCGCGTGGCGTCACCAGCGGGCCTGAAAATGCCGCGCTGATCGCGGTGGAAAATCCCACCCTTGCTTTCTCCGTCGTCGTCCGCCACTTCGCCGCCGCCGCCCAGAAATTCACTCCCAGCATCCATGCGAATGCCTCGGTCGATCCCACGGCCCAGCTCGATGTCTCAAAAATCCGCGTCCATGCCGGAGCCGTCATCATGGCCGGAGCCACCATCGGCGACGGCTCAGAAATCGGCCCAAATTGCGTCATCGGTGAGGACGTGATCGTAGGCCGCGACTGCCGCCTGATGGCGAATGCTTCCATCCGCGAACGCTGCATCCTCGGCGACCGTGTCATCCTTCAGCCCGGCTGTGTCATCGGCTCAGACGGCTATGGCTACGAGTTTTCCGAAGGCCGCCACGTCAAGATCGAGCAAGTAGGCATTGTGGAAATCGGCGACGATGTCGAAGTAGGCGCGAACACCACCATCGACCGCGCCCGTTTCGGCAAGACCGTCATCGGCGAAGGCACCAAGATCGACAACCTCGTCCAAATCGGCCACAACGTCGTCATCGGCAAACACTGTTTGATCGTTGCCCTCACGGGAATTTCCGGCAGCGCGAAACTCGGTAACTACGTCACCGTGGCGGGCCAAGTCGGCATCAGCGGCCACATCACCATCGGCGACAAAGCCACACTCGCCGCCCGCACCGGCGTCACCACCCACCTTTCTGGCGACATCGTTTACTCAGGCCGACCCGCCAAGCCCTTCCGGGACGACATGAAACTCCGCGCCAATCTCCGCCGCCTGCCCATCCTCACCAAGCGGGTCAAAGCCATCGAAGACGCCCTGAAAATTTCAGGAAACGAGGGCTGAACTTCCTGAAGTTTGACATATCCGTAGTAACGCCCTAGAGATAGCTATGTTCGATGAAATCGAATCTCGTGAGCCATCGGAAACCGAATTGCGCTCCATGCTGGAAGCCCGCGAGTTAGAAAAAGATCTCGCACGGGATCAGACGCGGCGAACCTTCAACGTCATTTTGTTAGTTTTCGTCATTCTCCTCAGCGGCGTGGTCTGGCTGCTCCCAAAGAAACAATTTAATGCCGTAGCACCGCCCATCAAAAAACCAGCACCAGTCGTCCAAGCACCGATTCAGCCTAATTCCTTCTTGGAAAAAACCGATCCAGGACTCGCCCACGACCTCGCGCCTTTCACCCCGCAACCTGGCCAAGGCAATCAAACAGAAGACATTCGTTTCGCCATGCAGCTCCTCAATTTCATGGATGCCGCGAATTTGAAACAGACGATTCCCCTCAAGGCTGAGGCTCCGGCGGCGAAACCGTGACGCCTCTGACCGGGTATTTCCTTGCTCGTCAGCTTGCGCTCCCGGAGCGTCCCGCCTGAACAAAAAAAGAGTTCCCTCTCAGGAACTCTTTCCAAACGCCTCAATCCATGCAGATCAAGTCAGCTATTTTTCATCTCAGCGCCCGCAACATTCAGTCTGCACCCGATTGGGACCGCCTAGAATTCGCCTTCATCGGCAGATCAAACGTCGGCAAGTCCTCGATGATTAACATGCTCACGAACAAAGATGGGTTGGCCAAAGTTTCTGCCACGCCCGGCAAGACGCAGTTACTGAATTTTTTCATCATCAACCAATCTTGGAGCTTGGTGGACCTCCCCGGCTACGGCTACGCCAAGGTCGCAAAGAGCGAGAAAATCGACTTCAACGAATCCGTCGGCGACTACCTCGAACAACGAGAAAACCTCCGCCGCGTCTTCGTCCTCATTGATTCCCGCCTGCCTCCGCAGCGCATTGACGTAGATTTCATCGACTGGCTAACCGGCTGCGGAGTGCCTTTTGCCTTGGTCTTCACCAAGGCAGACAAACAGACTGTCAGTAAAACCCACGCTTCCGTCGCCGCATTCCTAGAAGCCATCCCGGCTGCCACCGCTGGAAACCCACCCGTCATCATCACCTCGTCCAAGACTCGTGACGGACGGATAGAAATTCTCAAGCTGATCGAGCAAAGCTTAGTTTCGTGACTTACCAGTTACTCTGCTTCACGTAGATCACGTCGTAGGTGCGGACGTAGAACGGGCTGCTGTCCGAACCGTAAAGCGCGTCATTCATGTTCAGAACATAGCGCTCATTTTTGCCGCCTTGGTTACGAACGACGATGACCTGCTTTGGGTTTGCAAACTTGGTGAACCCACCCGCTTCCATCACCGCTTCGAGAGCAGTCATCGGCCTATCCAACGGGATTTTTCCAGGCCGGAGAACTTCGCCTGAAACATAAACTCCAGCCGCCGCAGCTTCTACGGACACGATCACGGTGGGATCTTGGAGGTGCGGTTGATAGAGAGAAGTAAGCTCGCTTTGGAAACTCGTGATGCTGCGTCCGGCGGCACTCACGTCGCCCACCATTGGCAGGCTGACTTTGCCGTTCGCTTGGATCTTTTGCTTGGTGTTCATCTCAGGAGCACCGGAGTAGGCGACGTTGATTTCATCGCCCGCCGCAAGAGTCGCATTCGGCTTGGAACGCGAGGCACCTTCAGGAACCGAGGTCGCCATGTCGGAATTGCCGCAACCGGTGGCGACAAACGCCATCACGATGGCCAAGGAAGCCGCAGTCACCGTTTGCAGGCGTAGCCATGTTTTTCCAAGACAGGCCGCCTGAGCTAACAGGCTTCTATTTCTCACAAGGCCGCCAAGCGGGGATGTTTTCATCGCAGTTTCGTTTTTCATACTCGGTCTATGTTTTGATTGCTGGTGATTTAGGAGATTATGCCAGCCTTGGCAACTCGGCCAGACTGGTGAATGGAGAGGCTGTTGTCACGGATTCTCTCCGCCCACATCGTTCAGGTAGTTTGTCCAATCTTCAAGAAGCGGAGCATTTTCCACCCCGCTTTCGATCCGGCCTTCCCAATCAGGATTGAATGAAGTGCTGGTCCCGTAAGCCATAATCAAGTCCTCGTTGCCGATGCTTCGCAACGCATGACCCACTCCAGGCGGAATCACGATCGCGACGTTATCCGATCCGGGACGGCTATCTCCCGCGATGGTGAAACGCATCATCTTGCGTGGCATTCCCACCCGCTCGTCCACGAGCAGCATCTCGCACAATCCAGTGAGAAAAAACATCACGTCCCACTGTTCTTTATCGTAGTGGCGGAGCGAATAATCAGCCGGAGTCTCGACGAAAAGACGCTGAAACCAATCCGCTGCGGTCACTCCCTCTGGAATGAACGGCGGGTGAATGTGGAAGCCCTTCGCGCTGTCGCGGTGCATCAGAGCGGATGCCCACTGCCGAGGCGCGAGGCCGATTTCATGCAATACACCTTCATTGAGTCGTGTGAGTTCGGAAAAATAGCCACGACCTTTTTGCTGATAGACTCGCCGTTGAAAAAGCTCCACTCCGGGAATCCAAACTTCGCCCAACTCGCCTCGCCCAGCCACCAGCTCGCCGCCACCGACGCCGCTGGAGCTCAAGCGCGTTGCCAGTGCCGCCTTCGAGTAGTCGCGCGTTTCTAGCCTCGCTCTCGCAGATTCGCGCAGGCCGTTCCATCGGTTTTCGTGAGTCACATTCATAAATCAAAGAGTTGCTAGATAATCGCCGTATGGCGTGCCTGAGTATTTTTTCACAGAAACATTGAGTAGCTCCCGATCAATGCGGCCTTGGGCAAACGCGATTTCTTCGGGGCAAGCAATCTTCAGCCCCTGCCGCTGCTGGATGACTTGCACAAACTGAGTCGCATCGGCTAGTGAATCAGGAGTTCCCGTATCCAGCCATGTCGTGCCACGCCCGAGAATCTCGACTCGCAGTTCGCCTTTCTCCAGATAGAGGCGGTTGAGATCCGTGATTTCTAATTCCCCGCGCGGTGACGGCTTGAGCGTCTTTGTCATTTCCACCACATGTTTGTCGTAAAAATAAATTCCCGGAACCGCGTAGTTCGACTTCGGTGCCTTTGGCTTTTCCTCCAGTGAGACGACATTCCAGTTCGCATCAAACTCGACGACTCCATACTGTTCCGGCTCTTTCGTGTGATAGCCAAACACCGTTGCTCCATCCATCCGTCGCGATGCAGCGAGCAAAGATTTCCCAAGCTCGTGACCGTAAAAAAGATTATCGCCGAGAACCAAGCAAGCCGGTTCACCATTCAGGAAATCTTCTGCAATGAGAAACGCCTGCGCCAAACCTTCCGGCTTTGGCTGCTCCGCGTATGTGATTTCCAATCCCCACTGCGAACCATTTCCTAACAAATGCTCAAAACTCGGCAAATCTCGCGGCGTCGAAATGAGTAAGATTTCCCTCGCTCCCGCCATCATCAGGACCGTGAGCGGGTAGTAAATCATCGGCTTATCATACACTGGGATGAGCTGTTTACTCACCGAGTGCGTCATCGGGAAAAGGCGACTGCCGGTTCCTCCCGCGAGAATGATTCCCTTACGCAAAGACTGTTCTGTAGGTGCCAACGTCGGATGGCTTGGTGTAAATATAGACATAAATTGATTCTTATAGAGTTCCTAACCGCTCTCCGCGATAGCTTCCATCTTCAATGGTGCTGATCCACTCCTCGTTATCGAGATACCACTGAACCGTCTTGCGGAGACCAGAAGTGAAATTTTCACGCGGCGTCCATCCGAGTTCATTGCCAATGCGGGATGGATCAATCGCATACCGCTGATCGTGTCCGGGGCGATCTTTGACGAAGGTAATCAACTCCGCTGCCGTCTTCGTGACCTTGCCCGGAGCCAGTTCTCGCACGGTTTCAATGATGCCATGAACCACGTCGATATTCCTCATCTCGCACTTCCCGCCGATGACATAGGTTTCTCCAAATTTTCCATTCAAGAGTGCCATCGCAAGCCCTCGGCAATGATCTTCGACATAGAGCCAGTCGCGAACATTGGTTCCGTCGCCATAAACCGGCAGGGATTCCCCTTTCAAAGTCTTGCGGATCATCAACGGCAGAAGTTTCTCAGGAAACTGATAGGGGCCGTAGTTGTTCGAGCAGTTCGTCGTGACCACCGGCATTCCATACGTGTGATGATAGGCCCGTGCCAAATGGTCACTACCCGCCTTCGATGCGCTGTATGGACTGTTCGGCGCATAGGGCGTCGTCTCGCAAAATGCAGCATCATTCGGACCCAACGAGCCATAGACTTCATCCGTAGAAACATGAAGAAATGCGGAACCATAACCATCTGCCAGCGACTTTCCATGACTCGGTCCGGTAATCCGCCCGGTCTCTGCGAGATAACGCCGAAAGGTCTCAAGCAGCCGATAAGTCCCGACAAAGTTTGTCATGATGAACTCCTCAGGATTGTCGATAGACCGATCCACATGTGACTCCGCCGCAAGATGCATCACCGCATCGATTTGGTGATCGCGTAGCAACGAACCCACGAACTGAGAGTCGCCAATGTCACCGTGAGCAAACACATGCCGAGGGTTCTCATTGAGGCTATCCAGACTCGTGCGGTTCCCCGCGTAGGTCAACTTGTCGAGCGTGACGACAAGATCAATCACAACACCTAGCTCACGCGATGCGTCAGCCAAAAGATAATGCACAAGGTTAGAGCCGATGAATCCGGCACCGCCGGTTACTAGTATTCTCATAAATTGATAGAACTTTTAAAAAATGCGGGAGCGCTGACTTGAATCGTCATGCCGTGGGTTGAAGGAGTTGAGATTCACGAAATAGATCACTCTTCAAAAGGAAGCTACGAATCGCCTCTTGCCAGTGGCGAGGCGCAATCCCAGTTTGCTCAGTAAATTTCGCCGTGGACATCGCGCTATTCACCGGACGCTTCGCGACGAAAGCCGCGACGCTGTCCAACGACACACGCTCAATTTGATCCGCCATCACTGGCAGCCCCGCCTCGCGTGCTGTGTCGATACAGAATTGTCCCCAATCCCTCCACGAACAGGCCTCAGAATTGCAAAGATTAAACACCCCAGAAGCTGGACCATTCACCCCTAACAAAAGGGGACGCATCCACTCCAGTAAATCTACCGAAGAAGTCGAACATCCCATTTTCTCCCCCGGCAAAGTGACGTGCGACTCCGCACATGCCTTTTTAATAATCCACTCAGGAAACGCTGGCCTACCGGGTCCGTAGAGCCACGAAATTCTCAAGATCAAATTGGCCGATGATGCTTCGAGAACCAACTCCTCACCTTTCAGTTTGGATGCGCCATAAACGCTGATTGGATTCGTTGCGTCATCTTCGTGATAAAGGCCACGTTTCGATCCGTCATAAACCATATCCGTGCTGAAGTAGGTAACATGAGCACCCTTAGCTGCGGAAATTTTCGCAATCTCTCCGGGACCGTTAGCATTGATCGAGTAGGACTCCGCCTCGTGAGTCTCGCAATAATCCACACCAGTCAGAGCACCTGCGATGACGAGCAAATCGTAATCCAGCGGTTCCAGAGCCTTTGAAATCGAATCGCGGCAACCCAGATCGAGCTGAGATCGCGTGAGACCCGTGACTTGATGACGATCTGACAAAGACCGAACTAACAACCCGCCCAGACGACCGGACGAGCCAACGATTACAATGCGCTTTGGGGGGAGAGAGGACATGACTATTGTTTGGTAGGGATAACTTCAGGATTTCGCAGTGGCCGTTCCCCATTTGCTCATGAATGTTTTTTCGGCAATGGGGTATGCGACGAGAATGAAGAGGTTGCGGCAAAGTGATTTCAATTTCCCAAACGGAAACAACCCGGCGAGAGCGTACTTCTTCGCAAGAGACTTCCGGCGCAAAGCACAAGCCAGCTCTGCCTGCCGAGAAATAAAGTAGAGCATATTTCCGCGCACTTGATTGGCCGCAAGCTCATTGACTGGCAACAAGCGCCAGAACGCTGCGGACTGCACCCGAATGTAGCAATCGTGACGCTTAAACGTGCTAACAGCATCTGCGGAGTCAGACAATCCCGGTTGATCTCGCTCGCGGCAAATGTTGACGAGATCGTCGTTCACGACCGAGTAGCCATGAGCGAGAATGAGATTGTAGATCAACCAAGTATCCTCCGCTACTTTCAGAGATTCATCGAACACACCCGCTTTCAACAACGCCTGCTTCTCCACCAACATCGACTGAAGAAACGGATGACGAGTATGAAAAAATAACCTGCAATCATCTGCTGGATAAAACCGATCCGTTCCTTTTTGTAACTTCGGATCCATCGCTTGCAGATCGTCGAGCGCTTCGCCTTGCTCATCGACACTCGCGCAAAAGCACACTTTCGAATTCGTGTGAGTCAGGGCTGACCACTGACGCTCTAACTTGGAAGCCACCCATGTGTCATCGGAATCAAGGAAGGCAATCCACTCACCCTCAGCCTCACGAATCCCGCGATTCCTCGCCGCGCTTACACCGCCATTCGGGCTCTTGATGTAACGAATCTGATCCATCACGGGTGCCAACACTTCCGCAGTCTGATCCGTCGATCCATCATCAATCACGAGAACTTCGAACGGCTTTAAAGATTGCGCCAAAGCACTCATCACCGCGCCAAGGATCTGTGTGGCTCGGTTGTAAGTAGGAATGATGACACTGATTTTTCCCATGAAGAAGTCGCCTGCTGTTTGTTAAAGTTTCACGAGACCGTGTTTCGCGTATTTTCTCGGCTGCTTTCTGGCAGCGATGTGGCCTTTGATGATGGCAAGGTGATAGGCGAGTCCAAGTTCATGCTCACTGCAGCCTTCTTCACGAATTTCTCCGCGATGGGTCACACGCCAAATGGACAACCTAACTATAGCAATAAAATGCCGAACACGCGGCCAGCGGCAGCCCCAGTGTTCCCAATGATGACCGCGATATGCCAGAGAAACTCCGAGTTTCTCTGCGGCATCCAACCACGATTTTCGTTTGAGACGAGACGATTGAAAATGATGCTCCACGCATAAGTCAGTGCGATCCGCGATGCGATAACCCGCCGCGATCAACTGCGAACTAAACAAACTCTCCTCCCCGCTCCCCAGCGCACCTGCACCCAGCTCAGGATCGAATCCAGAAACTTTTTCTAATACTCTTCGCGAAATCACCATATTCGCACCGACCATGGATCTAGGATTCCCCGCCTCTAGCCATTCAGACGAAGCTAACCACGAGCGATGAATCGGTGCCATCCAAGGACGAAGTAAATTTGGCGCGATTCTTACTCCGCCCGCGACTGCATCGGCATTGCCCGATAAAATTGGCTCACACATTCCAGAAATCCAATCGACTGGCGGGCGCACATCGTCATCGGTAAATAGAATGATCTCTCCCTTGGCCTCAGCTAAACCGCGATTTCTACCCCTCGATAATCCCGGCTGATTTTCCAGAACGTAGCGAACGGGTAGTCCCGGAATCTCGCAAGATTTCACCACCTGCGCCGTGTGATCGGAGGAGCCGTTATCGACGACTAGCAGCTCTACTTCCAATCCATCCGGGACGCGAATTTCACGCATCGCCTCCAGCGTCAGACTCAAATCGTCGGCACGGTCGCGGGTCACGATGATGATGGACGCATTCATGCCAGCACCATTTCCTTTCCAGCTTGATTGGCGATTTTCAGTAAGGTTTCAGAAAATTTCCCGATAGGGTCGGACGGCAAGTCATCTAGCAATCGCTGTCTGGCTTTGAGTCCCATCTGCTGCCATTCATTCTTTTTCTGCCAAGCGCGCTCCATGGCGTCATCTAACAACCCGACCGTGGGAGCCTCGGCGATGAAACCCGTGATTTCATCATGAAGATACTCCGCATTGCCGGCGATGTCGGTCGTGATGATAGGCCGTCCACAGAACATCGCCTCAATAATCACTAGCGGCAGACCTTCAAAACGAGAGGGAAGAACCAGCGCATGGTTCACTGCCCATATTCCCCGCACATCGGATACTTGCCCTTTGAAAACAACGTTGCTCAGGTCTAGCAACTCGGCCATCGCTTTGAGTGAATTCTCACATGGACCGTCACCGTAGATATTCAGTTGGATCGGACGCTCCCGCCATTTCGGCAGAGCAAGAACTTTCAAAAGCAGATCCTGTCCTTTTGCCCTTGGGTCGATCCGCCCGACACACGCGACGTGAACGGTGGATGTATCTGCGGGCCATGCGACTGGCTGACTGGCGTCCACCTTCCACGGATTGATGACTACTTCCGCGTGGGGCAATCGCATACCAGCCTGCATTTCCATCTGACTACGGTTCGCATTAGAAACAAAAAATACCTTCTGCGCTCCTGCTAGAGCCAATCGCCCATCTTCCAGCGCGGCATCCTCAGGCCACCAAATCTCGCTATGAGCATGGACGATAGGACAATACGGCACGCCGTATTTACGGCAGGCCGTCATCCAAGGAACACCATCCCACGGGCCGCCTTGAGAAAGAACTAACAAGTCAGGTCTTTCCTCGTTCAGCCACGCCATCTCCGCCGTCGTGAGCGGTGTGGGCGACAGACGTTGGCGCAGTTTTTCCAGAGTGCTTTTAGGAAATGCTAGATCTTTAGGTCGGAAGGAAAGCCTGCCACCAGCGGCAGCAAGTTTCTCCAGAGGCGCGGGTCGATTTGGCCATTCGTAAACGAGTGCCACCACATCGTTACCCGCCTCACGCAATCGCAGCGCAGTCTGC
>JANOQR010000019.1:0-6057 GCA_031414935.1 Luteolibacter sp. | reverse complement strand
GATCTCCGTCAGAGATGCAGCCGCCGTAAACGATCATCGAGTTGTGCAGCAGTGACTTGCCATCGACATCGGGCGTGGACTTGAGTTTTTCGAGAAAATAAGCGAGCTGCTCCATGTAGAAGTAGTCAATTTTTGCCAACTTCTCCAAGTTGCTAGGATTTCCCTGATGGTGTGAAATGTTGTGATGGCCGTCGTTGACACCGATTTCACCAAAGCTGCGTCCGCCCGCCTCGCGCCCCATGAGGAAGGTGGAAATACGCGTAGAGTCGGTTTTGAAAGCGAGCACCATCATGTCCATCATCAAGCGAAGATGTTCTTTGTAGGATTCCGGCGTTCCATCGGGTGCCGCAACGCCGGGATCTTTTGGCAGGCCGATTGACTCAGCTTTCTCGATCTGACGCTCGATCTCTCGAATGCCAGTCAGATACTCGTCAAGCTTGTGGCGATCACTCCGCCCGAGGTGTTTTTGAAGTGCCTTTGCGTCCTGTTGGACGAAATCGAGGACTGATTTTTTCGAAGCATAACGCTGACCTAGGCTAGTCGCACGCTCCTTCGAATTGCCTGCACCGAAGAGCCGCTCGAAGACCAAACGAGGATTTGCCTCGGGTGACATCGGTTGATTTTCCGAACGCCATGAGAGGTTAAATAAGTATGCACACGAATAGCCCGAGTCACAGTTTCCTGCATTTCGTGCGGAATCGGTACCGAGTTCCAGCGACGGGAGACGCGTTTCTTTGTGGGCAAACTGAGCGGCGATTTGATCCACCGAAACACCGATCTTAATGTCCGAACCCGCAGTTTTTCGAGCCTGAGCCGAAGTTAAAAAAGTGGCAACTCCGCGCGCGTGATCGCCGGCTCCATCACCATTCGGAGCCGCGAATTGCTGCTCGAAACCGGTGAAAACTTGGAAGTCTTTACGCAGCGATTCCAACGGTTTGAAAGTGGCTCCGAGCTTGTAGTTCGATGTGGTTCCTTGTGGCCGCCAGTGTTCGAGATTCACGCCGTTAGGAATGTAAAGATAAGCCATCCTCAGCGGTGCGCCACTGGCGGTGGTTGCCACCGCGCGAGCCGCCCCAGCGGCCATGAGAGGGCGGAGAGACTCCATGGCTGGGAGCGCGACGAATGCGCCCAGTCCGCGTAAGAAGCCGCGTCGGTTTGATTCTGGAAGTTGGAAGCTCATCGTAAAATCATGTTAGTCTCAGTCATCACCGCGCCGTTTTTGGAAGGGAGCACTCTCAACAATACCTTGGATGAGGTCGCTGATCTTTCCACCATTGTTTTCCATCCTAGCGGTGAGCAGATCGATGGTAGTCGCATCGTAATACTCGACACCACGACCGATTGCGTAAGTGAGGAGTTTTTCCGCAAGAGTCCGGTAGAAATCAGGTTTACGCTGGCTGGCAAGGATTTGCTTGAGAGTCGCGATGTCAGAAAATTTTTCCCCGGTGAGCAGTTGGCCGGATGCATCGATAGGTTTCCCGTGCTCTTTCATGCGGAACTGACCAAGCGCGTCGAAGTTCTCCAGTCCGATACCGATGGGATCCATCCGCGCATGACAACTGCGGCATTCCGGCTTTTTTCGATGGATTTCCATCATCTCTCGCTGCGTGGGATGAGAGTTGCCGGGAGCTGCTGCATCTTCGAGTTTCGGAATGTTAGGCGGCGGCGGAGGTGGTGGCGTGCCAAGCAAATTATCGAGGACGAAGAGTCCGCGTTTCACGGCAGAAGTGCGAGTGGCGTTGGATGTGACCATCAGAAATGATCCCTGAGTCAAAACACCACCGCGTTCAGGATGCTCGGTCAGATCCACAAGTTTGAAGTCCTCACCGGAGACGTCCTTGATCCCGTAAAACTTCGCGAGCCGCTCGTTGAGAAAGCTGTAATGAGCGGAGATCAGTTCTTCAGCAGGCCGCTTCTCGCGAAGGATGAAATCGAAAAGCAGCTCAGTTTCCCGCTGCATGTCAGATCGCAGGCGAGGATCGAATTTCTTCGCAGCCTCACGATTCGTCGAGGTTCCAAGAATACTTTTCACGCTCACTGGCACCGTCTCCACATCGCGTGATTGCAGCCATTGGCCGACGAAACTCTTCACCAATCTTTGCGACCTCGGATCTTTGAGCATTCGTTCCACCTGAGCAGATAGATTCGCTCGCAGCTTGGTATTGAACGCGAGACTGAGCAGCTCATCGTCCGGCACTGAGCCCCAAATAAAGAACGAAAGTCGTGAAGCCAGCGAGTATTCATCGAGCGGAACGATCTTTGCCGGATTGTTCGGCTCAGGCTGAATTTCCACTCGGAAAAGAAACCTCGGCGATGAAAGACAAGTGGCGATGGCTTGCTTAATCCCGTCTTGGAAAGTTTTTCCCGGCTCTCTCGAAACCTCATTCACAATGGCGATCAAGCGATCAATCGTCTGATCGTCGAGCGGCTTGCGAAACGCCCGACTCACGAAACTCCGCATGATCTTGCGAGCGTAGCGATCCCGCCCGCCGCTGTCTTCGGGCGGCGATCCATCCACAAAAATCATCCGGTAACCCTTCGCGAATTCCTTCTGCTCACCGCCCAGCGGCCCTTGCACGACAACTCTTTGGACTTTGAGAAAAAGTTCTTCCTCACCTGCTAGTGGCCGACGTTGCGGCGTGAGTTTGATCTCAAAAGTCTGCCTGCCCTTTTGCAAAGTCGCTTTCCCACTGAGTTCGATCACCCGCCTTTGATCCCAACTCAACCTCGCCTCACCCACCTTCTGCCCAGCGGCGATCAACTCCAGTGCAGCCTCGTCCGTCGTGGCCTCAGATGCGCCGTGAATGGAATACTCCACCTTCACCTGATAGTCACCCGCCCACTGGATTTCCTGATCCAGCTTCACCGTCTGCTCATTCACAAATGCTAACCAGCTGCCCGTAGTTTTTAAATTCCCCGTAGCAGTGAAATTTTTCCCATCCAAGTCCACACGCGGCACCTGTGCCGCCGCACCTTCAGGAAGCGCGAGCGCGACGACCTCATCCGCTGCGGCGATGTATTTCTCCATCAACAATGGCGACATCGACAACACCGCACCGATGTTGTCGAAGCCGTATCCCGTGTCATCAGGAGGGAAAATTTCCCGAGTATCGTATTCGACGCCCAGCAGATCATAGACAGCGTTCTGGTATTCCGTGCGGTTTAAGCGGCGAATGGTGACACGTCCGGGATCGGGATTGTTAGGATCGAGTTTGAAAACACTTTTCTCGATCCATGAGAGCAACTTGCGCTTTTCCTCCACGGACGGCTGATCTTTGTCCGAAGGCGGCATGACTTGGCTGCGAAGATTCTGCCACACAGGGAGCCAGTGCTTGCGGTTGGACAGGTGAGCACTGAGATCCGCCGTGGCATCCATCGAGAAATCCCCTTTGGATTCCCCATCGCCGTGGCAATCAAAGCAATAGTTCTCCAGCAACGGCACGATCTCTTTTTGGTAGGTGAGAGCTGGATCTCCAAATCCTAGGACAGTCGAAGCCAAGCCCACAAAAACCGCTCGAAACAAAATCGCCGATGCCTCTGTGGGGTAAATACTCATTTGAAAATCACGGATTCGTCGCGGCTGAATACGTCACTTAGCGCGCGATGATTCATGCAATTTTATAACCATTTCCGCGCAGCGATCTGCCTCACGGAGGACAGAGGGCGCAGGCTTGAGTTGCCTCGATTCACTCCAGTCGGAAAATTTCGTGAGAAAGTCTTCCCTCACGAGTCTCTCAAGCCCGCGAATGACTCGACTGTCATTTTTCTCGCGAGGCACCGGCAAGAGACCCACAGACGCACCACTCGATAACGCCTCATAAACCATCGACACAGAATCCTCCGTCACCCACACCTCACTCGCCGTCGCAAGCCTCGTCGGCAACCAATCCGGCGACGTTTCCTGATGCGGAAAAATTTCTATCAGCGGAAAAAGTTTCTTGATTTCACTCACGAAACCACTCGGCGTGCGTCGAGAATCCGTGAGCTGCCAATGACCGACGGACGCGATTTCAGCCAACGCCGCTAGCAATGTTTCGCCATCCCAGCCGTGAGTTCCCGACGGTCCGCCGATGAGAATCATCCGACTCGTCCGGGCCGAATCACTGGGCGGGGCCACTCGATTCAGAGCACCTTGGGTGATGATGACATGATTTCTAACACAATCACTCGTGAAATCATGGGCAGGCACGATGCAAAGATCGAACCAACTCAGTGGCAAACTGGGCCGCATGAGGACGATGCTTTTGGCGTGATGCTTGCGGGCGAGCCGTAACAAAGAAAAATGAGTCGCGTGTCCTGCACCGATGATGAAATCCGGTTTTGGCAATGCCTTACCCGCCCGCGTCGCCGCGCGGACACGCCCCAAGATACCGCATTTTCCTGCTAGAGAAATCCGGTGGACCTCACAGGGAATTCGCCGCGCAATGGCGTCCGCCAGCCCGAGCGATTGATTTTCATGGCCCGGCTTGCCATCGCCTAGCAGCCAGAGAATGGCAGGTTTCATCACAACGGGGAAAACCTGCCACGGACGGATGATCCATTGCAACGCCGTGTATCAGCGGGTAGGCTAGAAAATGAAATTTGTAATCACGTCGATGCTGTTGGCCTCCGGCGTGACAGCGCAACCACCCGCTGCCGCAGACAAGATCAGCCATGGCAAGCCAGCCATCATAGCGGTCGATTCATTGAAAGACTTCGACAGCCTGCCAGATGATCGCAAAAAGTTGATCCGTGAGGCCATCGGAGTGGCGGCAAATTCCCCGTGGCTTCCCTATCGCTTTGGCGGTTCGTCACCAGCGGATGGCGGATTCGATTGCTCCGGCGCGATGTTTTACGTGATGACCCGAGCGGGACTCAAACCACCGAGAACATCCGCAAATCAATTTCTCTGGGTCAAGGAGAGCAAGCGGCTGATAGAAGTCACGGCGGATGTGAAGTCGCTCGACGACCCCAAGATGGGAAAGCTCCGGCCCGGCGACTTGTTATTCTGGGGCGGCACCTATGCGCCCGTTGACGGCAGGACAGTCAATATCACTCATGTCGCTCTATTTCTTGGTCGCGAAAAAAAGGACGGCAACGCAGTGATGATTAACGCCACCGATGGCCGTTCTTACCGTGGCATCAAGGCGAACGGCTACGGTGTCTATGATTTCCGGCTGCCTCGCGAGGGAGGAAAATCGGTCTTCATGGGCTACGGCACGCCTCCGGGGATCGGTGTGATGCCGCCCAGTTAAAAATTACTTCAAAACATGCTGCAAAAGCAACGACTGCACATCCGAGTAGAAACCGGAGCGAATAAATGCCGATTGTGCGGGTGGCGTCATTGCCAGCGGATCGGCACTGTCCTCGGGGCCAAAGTGATAAACTTCCTCTAACGCGAGCCTCGCTTGGTTGAGCGCGCTGTACCAAGTGAACGCATTGTCACGAGTGATCCAGATCGCACCGGGTCCATGGTTTGCATGGAAAATGGCGGACTCGATCAATGCTCCGACTTCCGCGAGTTCATCCTGAAACTCAACGCGCAAGTCAGGCACGACGTATTCCATCCAGTCCTCGCTGCCCGCATTGGGATTGATGAGGGCACTGAGTCTGCTTGCGAGATCCGTCTTGCAAGAATTCGCATCCATGATGATCGCACGAAGTAATTGCCAGTCATCTGGCTCGTCCGCTTCGATGCGGAGACCGCCTTCGAGTGTGGGCATGACAGTCATTGGGATTTTTCCATGGATGATTTCAACTGATGGGCTTGCAGTTGCTGAACGTAAAACTCGGCCTTTTCCCGCTCACCTGACCAAACGATGGATCGTCCGTTGTGGTGGACTTGCATGGTCATCACGACGGATTTTTTTTCATCGTAGCCGAAAATTTTCATCAACACGTAGATGACGTATCGCACGAGATTCACCGGATCATCATGCACGATCACGTTCCATGGGACATCGAGCGATGCCTTTTCCTCATTGCGGGTGAGCGTTTTAGGATCGGCCATGGCAATTAGATTTCAACGGTCGCGGGTTCGGGAGCGTCCACCCATTTTCCATGCTCGCGGATGAGGTC
>JANOQR010000018.1:0-8311 GCA_031414935.1 Luteolibacter sp. | reverse complement strand
TGAATGTTAGAACGCGGTCCGATGACGATCTCGTTGATGTCCCCGCGCAGCGTCGCGTGATACCAAACGCTCGATTCCTCATGCAGCGTCACCCGCCCAATCACATCCGCGCTCGCCGCGACGAACACGCTTTCATGAATCGTCGGGGAAATACCTATAAAAGTCTCGATAGCCATGCGCGAAGGCTAGCTGACTCGCACCAACGTCGGCAAGCTAGCAGACACGGCATGACTCACTCCGGCTTATCAATCTGAGCCTTCAAGTCATCAGGCAGCAGCTCCCACAAATGCGAATGCGTTTCCACCAAGCGAGCAATATCCCCGAGATCCTTGATCCGCTTACTCTGTCGCCGCCCGGCATCGCTCCATGCTTTCATTTTCCCACGGAAAGTATCTTCCAGCGAGGCAACACGAAGCAAAATTCCATGCACGTCAGCCGCAACTGAGCGATTAGGAAAATCCCGATAGAAATCTTCCGTGCTGAGTTGGAGACTGACCTTCGAGTGTCCTTTGAAATTGATCGACCACTCAAATTTCTCCGATCTAAACCCAACCTCCGTTAGTGCAGACACCGCTTGCTCAATGGCAGGGATCGCCACCACAAAATCTACATCCTGAGTCACCATTGGCTCCGCAGCCCAATGATTCACCGCGACCCCACCGATGGCACACCACGGGATGTCCGCTCGCTCAAGACAATCGACCAAGCGCATCACGTCATCCGTGCCACCGACCGTTTGCCAATCGTAAAATCTCTTTGCTGTCACGGCTCGAAGTCTGCAATTTGAGAAATCTCATGCGAGCCTTTTTGAGCAGACAGCCCCACCGACTTCTCCTCGACAACAACCCCGCCGCCCGACACAACCCCGCCAACATGAAAAAGACATTTCCCCTTACCGCGCCGAACCATCAACCGGCGCGCGTCGTCGAGCAGATCAAGAGCGACGTGCGGAAATACCTCAAACGCGAGCGAAAGAAGTCACTCCCTGAGAACGTGGATTTCTGGGACTTCCAGTGCAAGGTCGGCCACGGTGAGGCGGCCCCAGAGACCAAGCACGTCGAGGAAATCATCCCCGCCATCGATCACGCAGTGGCCAGCCAATGCGCTTCCGTTTACATCGAAATTCTAGCAACTCCGGGCAAACGCATCGGCGGAAAGATCAAAGAATAACAAATTTCCTGCCGCTTCAGCGCGCTGCATTGCGTTTGATCTTAATCGTCTTGGAAGTGGTATTTCCCGCCCGATCCGTAGCGATGATGGTAATCGTGTTGTTGCCCACATTGAGGCTCACTTTGAATTCCCACTTGGTGGTGCCCTTCGCATTTTTGAGGGCACCTTTTCCCAGTCGGTATTGCAGCTTCGCTACACCGCCCGCATCGCTAGCAGTTCCTTTGATGGTGAGCTTGGCGAGTTTTGTCGTTCTAGGAGCATTCGCAGTCAGAGCCGGTTTGATCTGATCCGCACCGCCGAAGCGGATGACTCGGGAGTTTTGGCTGTCACTGACCCACACGCCACCCTTCACGTCATCCACAAAGAGATGCTCAGGAAAGAGAAAACCTTGGCTGTTCTCACTGAATTCACCTTGGGTATTGTTGTTTTGGCCTTTTGAAAAGAAATCTGGCTGACCCAAGACGCCATTCGCATCAGCACTTGTGGAAAGCGTGGATGCGTTATCAAAACGCAGCACCCGCTGATTATACCGATCCGCCACCCACAGCGTGTCATCTGCCGCGATGGAAAGACCATCAGGTTTATCCATCCTGTTAGCCGATGTATCGAACACTGCCGAGGTGAAATTCCCCTGACCGAGGACGATGGACGCGTTTACTCCATTGCCGAGAGTTGCTGCATTATCGAAACGCAAGACCCGGTTATTATCACCGTCTGAGACAAACAAGCTGCCACTCGCTGACACCGCGATGCTCTGGGGGCTATCAAACTTTGATTGGCTCAATCCCTCCGGCCCACCTCCCACCGTCGCTAATGTAGTTTGCCCTAAAACCCCATCCGCAGCGGCACCGCTCGATTTGTTAGCGATTCCATTGAAACGCAAGACTCGGTTATTTCCCGCATCTGCCACCCAGAGATTTCCACCAGCATCCACGGTGACATCCAAAGGGTATGCCATGCCCGTGGCATCGAATTGAGGATTGCGCGTCGTGAAACTGGACTGCCCAAAGACCCGCGACGCGGCTGGGAAATTTCCCGCGCTACTCGCGTTGCTGAAGCACAGAACGCGGCAATTATTCACATCCGCGACCCACAAATTCCCGCTCGTGTCCACGTCGATTCCGATGACGCTGAAGCGAGTATCGCTGGTGATCGTCGTGCCCGTGACATCGGTGAAATTTCCCTGCCCAAAGACGGCTTCCGCTGCCGCGCCGTTCGCGAGCGCATCTGCATTCGCAAACCGTAAAACCCGGAATCCGTCCGCGACGAAAACCTTGCGCGTGGTCTGGTCCACCACCACGTCACCAATCACGCTGGACGAAAATTTACTGCCGCTGGTAGCCCCCGCGTTGGTCCCGGTGAAGTTCTGTTTGCCCAAAACGAGATTCGCAGCCGCGAAATTTGGGATCGTTTTGGAGGATTCAGCTATTGCTGCATTCCCGAAGGATAAAGCCAAAAGCACGGTGAAGAGCGAGGTCGGTTTCATAAAAGCGTGGTTTGGATAGGTCATTGGTTTAGTTGGAATCATAAAATCGAAATGATCCGCCTTCTCTCAGTTACTAGATCACCTTGCATCAATTTTTTTCTAGCTGTCAGCGACGGAGAGTTCACCCCCATTTCTTCCCATGGGGAATTGGAGAAACTCCCGTCTTTCCGCTTTCCTCATCTCGGCGTGGCACCTAAAAACCCCGCACGATGTTTGAAACTCAACGCCAGCCGGGAAAATTGATGGCCGCAAATCGCGGGGAAATCGCCATTCGCATCTTCCGCGCCGCCAATGAACTGGGTCTCAGGACCGTCTCGATCTTTGCCGAAGAAGACCGCTTTTCCATCCACCGCTTCAAGGCTGACGAGGCTTATCAGCTCGATTCCTCGAAAGGCCCCGTCGGTGCGTATCTCGATGTGGATGGCATCGTGACCCTCGCGAAACAAAAGGGCGTGACGATGATTCACCCCGGTTACGGATTTCTCTCAGAAAACGCCGCCTTCGCCCGAGCTTGTGCGCGGGAAGGCATCGTCTTCATCGGTCCTTCACCGGACTTGCTAGAAAACATGGGCGACAAAACGGCAGCTCGCGCCCTGGCCCACAGCTTCAAAGTCCCTACCCTGCCCGGAACTGAGGAGCCAATCACCGATTCCGATCAAGCACTCACCGTCGCACACGAGATCGGATTTCCACTCATCATCAAGGCAGCATTCGGCGGCGGTGGACGCGGGATGCGAGTCGTGGAAAAGCCATCGCAACTCGCCGGTCTGCTCGCTGAAGCGCAAAACGAGGCTCTCAACGCCTTCGGAAATTCTGCGGTTTTCCTCGAGCGTTACATCGCCCGCGCTAAACACATCGAGGTGCAAATCCTCGGCGACCAACACGGCAACGTCGTCCATCTGCATGAGCGTGATTGCTCGGTGCAGCGTCGCTATCAGAAAGTCGTCGAAGTCGCGCCTGCCGTGAACTTGAACCCGCACGTCAGGAAAGAACTCTGCGACGCCGCCGTCGCGCTGGCCAAGGGCATCGGCTACGACAACGCGGGCACCGTCGAGTTCCTCTACGACATGGACAAAGACGACTGGTTCTTCATCGAGATGAACCCACGCATCCAAGTGGAGCACACCGTCACCGAGTGCGTCACCGGTATTGATTTAGTGAGATCGCAAATCCTCGTTTCCGCTGGCCACCAACTCTTCGGCGAGGAAATCGGCCTGCCACCGCAGGATGAAATTCCCTGCAATGGCTTCGCGATCCAGTGCCGCGTCACCACCGAAGATCCTGAGAAAAATTTCTCACCCGACTATGGCCGCATCTTGAATTACCGCTCCGCCGCTGGCTTTGGCATCCGCCTCGACGCCGCCTCGGGCGATGCTGGCTCCGTCGTTACACCGTATTACGACTCGATGTTAGTGAAGGTCACGGCGATGGGTAGAAATTTCCCCGTCGCCTGCCAGCGGATGGACCGCGCCCTCCGCGAGTTCCGCATCCGTGGCGTGAAAACCAACATTCCTTTCCTCGAAAACGTCATCGCCGACGAAACCTTCCGCAGCGGCCAAGCGCACACCAAGCTGATCGACACCAAGACCGAGCTATTCCAATTCAAACGCCGCCGCGACCGCGCCACACGCACGCTTTCCTACCTATCAGACATCACACTCAACGGGAATCCCACCGCCAAAGGCTGGAAACCGAAAACCGTCATGGCCAAGGCACTGGTGCCAAACTCACTCGTCATTGAGCATCACGCCGAAGTTCCCACCGGCAGTCGCGACCTACTGCTCGATCTCGGACCCGAGAAATTTTCCCAATGGATTCGCGACGAACAACGCCTGCTCATCACCGACACCACTTTCCGAGATGCCCACCAATCGCTGATCGCCACCCGGATGCGTAGCTTCGACATGCTGCGCGTGGCCGAGGCCGTGTCACACCGCTTGCCCCAGCTCTTCTCGCTAGAAATGTGGGGCGGTGCCACCTTCGACACCGCCATGCGTTTCCTCAGCGAATGTCCATGGGATCGCCTCCGCCGCTTGCGCGAAAAAATTCCGAACATCTGCTTTCAAATGCTCTTCCGCGGCTCGAACGCAGTCGGCTACTCGAACTACCCAGACAACGTCGTCGCGGGCTTCGTGAAGCACGCGGCTGACTCCGGCATGGATATTTTCCGCATCTTCGACTCACTGAACTACCTTCCTAACATGAAGATAGCAATGGAAGCTGTTCGAGATCACGGCAAAGCCGTTTGCGAAGCTGCCATCTGCTACACCGGCGACATCACCGACGAGCGACGCGACAAATACTCACTCAAATACTACGTCGAAAAAGCCAAAGAAGTCGAACGTATGGGCGCGCACATGCTCTGCATCAAAGACATGGCCGGCCTTTGCAAACCGCACGCCGCCTACAAGCTCGTCACCGCGCTGAAGGAAGAAATCGGCATCCCTGTGCATTTCCACACGCACGACACCTCGGGCATCAACGCCGCATCCGTCCTCGCCGCATCCAAGGCGGGCGTGGACATCGTGGACCTCGCGATTTCCTCCATGTCTGGCTCCACCTCGCAGCCTAACTTGAACTCCGTCTCCGCCGCTCTCGGCTCCACCAGTCGCGATCCTGGCCTTGATTTCGACTCGCTCAACGAGTTCTCCGACTACTGGGAGCAAGTCCTCGAGTTCTATCACCCCTTCAATTCCGCCCCGCGCTCTGGCACCGCAGAAGTCTATGAACATGAAATGCCCGGCGGCCAATACACGAACCTCCGCGAGCAAGCGAACTCCATGGGCATCGGCCACCGCTGGCGCGAAATCGCCCGCACCTACGCCGATGTGAACCAACTCTTCGGTGACATCGTCAAAGTCACTCCCTCGTCGAAAGTCGTCGGCGACATGTGCATGTTCCTCGTCACTCGCAACCTCAAGGCGTCCGACGTTCCCAACATGAAACCCGGCTCCATCGACTTCCCTGAGAGCGTCATCGACATGCTCGCCGGCGGTCTCGGCCAACCCGACGGCGGTTGGCCTCCAGCAGTACAAAAAGTCGTGTTAGGAAATCGCAAAGCCACCACTCTGCGCCCCGGCGAACTCGCAGAACCCATCGACCTCGAAGCGACCCGCACCGAACTCAGCACCACTCTTGGTCGCCCCGCCAACGACGACGACCTCTATTCCCACCTCATGTATCCGCAAGTCTTCGCGGACTTCACCGCCTTCCGCACGAAATACGACGACCTCAGTACCCTACCGAGTCCCGCATTTTTCTACGGCCTCCAGATCGGTGAGGAAATCGAGATCGAGATCGACACTGGAAAAATTCTCATCATCAAGCTCATCTCCATCGGCGAGGCAGACTCCGCCGGACGCCGTGCGCTGTTCTACGAGCTCAACGGAATGCCACGCGAATCCATCGTCGCCGACCATTCCCTGAAATCCACTTCCACCGTCTCACGAGTCAAAGGCGAGGCGAACAACCCACTCCACGCCTGCGCTCCGATGCCCGGCATGGTCACGGAAGTCGCCATCACCAGCGGCCAAGAAGTCAAAGCCGGCGACAAGCTCGTTGTCCTCGAAGCGATGAAAATGCTTACCACCGTCAGTGCCAGCACCGACGGCACCATCGGCGAAATCCTCGTGAAAAAAGGCGACCGCGTGGACAGCGATGATTTGTTAGTCACTCTGACCAAAGCCTAGTCGCGCATCGCTTGCCCGCCCAAATACCAGCACCACTCGCCCAGATTCACTCATCAGGCACAGGCTTTCTTTGCAGGTGAACTTTGGCAAGTTCGCTAAGTTTGGCGTCGGTGAACCTGAGTCTTTCCAGAGACGAAAATGTTGTGTAACCTTCATTACATGAAATTTCTGACTACGCTTGAACGCGACGAAGACGGCGTTTGGATCGCTGAGTGTCCCTCTATCCCTGGCTGCGTAAGCCAAGGGCTAACACGTCAAGAAGCTCTCACGAATATCCGTGAAGCTATCGCTGCTTGTCTGGAAGTACGGGCGGAACGCGGTATGCCATTGACCATTGAGACTCAGCAGGTGGAAGTCCCTGTCTAATGGCAGTTCTACCCACACTCAGCGGGCGGGAAATCATTAAGACTTTTTCCAAAGATGGCTGGCAAATGGTGCGGCAACGCGGCAGCCACATGATCCTTGTCAAAGACGGCCACATGGCGTCGCTCTCTGTCCCAGATCATAAGCAAGTAGCCAAAGGCACCTTGCGCAGTTTGATCCGTTCCAGTGGTCTTACCGCAGCAGAATTTACAGCTCTCGCGGGTCATTGATTCAACTGCTAGACCGTTTACCACAAATCATTTCCGAAACATAAAGCTGCAAGGACGGGCGGACTCCGATCCGCCCTAGCCAATGAAAAGCCAAAGAGTGGAGGATCACCGCTGCCCTTTGGCTTACCATTTGCAGCGGCGATTCGGAGATCGCCGTTCCTTGTTATCGGCACTTCCATTGTGCAAACTCGATGAAGGAAGCAACTTTTGGCAAAAGATCTAAATCTTATCACCGGTTCATCACCCGCGCGACTTGGCGGGGAAGAAATGTCCCGGTGAAGGCGAGGATGACGATGCCCATGGTCGCGAACAGGGCTGGCACGCCGCCGAAGTGCAGCGCGATGCCACCGAGGATGGCGACGCTTGCGGACTCGATGAGCTGGATTCGCAGCAATTTCCCGACTTGGCCGGTAGCGATCATCATCGTGTGGTTCAAGTGCCGCCAGACGTGGGCGATGAAGTAGAGTCCGTAGCTCGCAAGCAGGACGCGGCTGATGTCAGAAAATTCGTGGCCCAGCCAAATCGGCATCACCCACGGGCCGACGAGGATGAGTCCGAGCGCAGAGCAAATGGCGAAACCCGCGCCGAAGAGATAGAGCCGCTTGGCCGCATTTCTCGCCCAAACTTTGTCGCCGCGAGCCAGTGCCTCAGCGACAGCGGGCCAAGTTGGCGTGCTCAACATGACGACAAATCCGAGCTGCATGACGGTGAGCGTGATGAAAATCCCGAACAATCCGACTTCGCCCGGTCCGCCCGCGCGACCGACTAACCAGCCAGCGAGATTGTATTCGACGATGCCAGTGACGACGCAACAGGTGGAGAAGGCAATACCGTCGGAGAACAAATGCTTCGCCATCGCAAGCCGGGCGAATTTCAACGATGGAACAGCTAACGGGTGTTTCCACCAGAGTGTGGCGGTGTTGCAAAGTTTCGCCAAAAGCATGGAGCCGTAGAGCGCGATGACGAGAAACCAGACCTCGGAAAAGTCGTGAATACCAATGCCGACGACGCCCGCAGCGAGGACATTTCCGACAGCTCCCCACAGGTTATTAGAGGCGACTTCGAGGTAGCCTTCACGCATCCGCTCAGTGAGATTCACGATGAAGAGCATCACGAAAATCCCAAGTCCTGCCCACAGTGCAGGCCGCAGCGCACCTTCATTTCCAGCGTATTCATTGCCGAAGAGCGACGTGAGGGGAACCGTTAGCAAGATCGCCGCTAGCACGATTCCAGCGATGGCGGAAATGGCGATGACGAGAAAAAATGCGGTCGAGCCGAGTTCGCGTTGTTTTTCCTCATCGCCCGCAGACATGGCTTTAGAAAGGCCGTGAGTGAGCGCGGGGCCGATGCCAACTTCGAGTAACGCCATCGAA
>JANOQR010000017.1:0-2308 GCA_031414935.1 Luteolibacter sp. | reverse complement strand
CCTTCGTTGAGATCCGAGGTGCCGACGACATCGTGGAGCAGCGGAAACGCACAATCATCTAACTCCATCATCACACCAGTGAGCGCAGCCATGCCAGGTTCGATCTCGATGAGTCGCAAATTGACAGGCTGGTCCGGGCCGAAAACGAAGCCGGATGCGATGCGAAAAAGCAGCGCATAGCCGATCTGGCCCGCCGCGCCAGTGATGGAGACGGTGATTGGAGATTTCATAAATGAGGAGTGTTGGGCGGCTTTAGAAGAAAAATTCCAACTACGGATTTACGGATTAAGATATGATGAAAAACACAGACTTCTTTGCCTCTTAAAAATCCGTTAATCCGTGTAATCCGTGGTTAAAAAGTCTGCCTCATTTCGTCGCCGCTAAAATCTGATCGGTCAGCATTTGCACCAGTTTTTCAGCTTCAGGATCAAGTTTGCCGCTGGCGGTAGGGGCAGCGCGGTCAGGGACTTGGCAGACGGTGCCGGGATTAAACTCGGCGTTGTCGCAGAGTTGGCATTCTTTCCAAGTGGCGCGTTTGTCGTCCATGCCGAGGACTTTGCGGAGTGCGATAAGTTCCTTGGCTTGGCCGCCAGTGATGGTGAGAAGTTTGCCGCCGTTAAGCTGGGAGGCGACCCAGATGGTTTTGCAATACGACTCGACGTTCTCCATTTTCCAATAGGCGTCTTCGATGTCTTTTCCCCAAGTGATGACTCCGTGGTTCACCATCAGCACGGCCATGTGATCGATGGCGGCATTTCCGACGGCTTCGGCATTCGCAGGAGTTCCAGGAGTTTGATATTCGGATAGGCCGATCTGACCGAGGAAAACTTCCGCCTCGGGAATCATACACGTCGGTGGCTGCACGCCTGCGACGGCGAAGGCGGTACCATGCGGCGGGTGAGCGTGGCAGCAGGCTTTTGCCTTGGGTTGGCGCTTCATGATCGCGAGGTGAGTCATACACTCGGAAGTGCGTTTGTATTTCCCGGCGAGCTGCACGCCTTCCATGTCCACGAGGCACATTTGCTCGACGGTCATGAAGCCTTTGGAAACTAAAGTAGGTGTGCAGAGGACAAGATTGTCGCCGACCCGGATCGTGAGATTTCCGCCGTTGCCGTCGGTGTATTCGCGATCCCACATGCGCTTGCCGATGTCCACCATCCGCTGCTTCAGCTCGACGATGGCGGGCGAGTGGAAAAAGGCATGAATCTCTGCGGGAGTCTTCGGGTCTTTACCAGGCGTCCAGCGGAACTCGTAGTCAGGAAGGATCGGCTCGGCAAATGCGGCTGGAGCGGAAACGCTGTTACCCGCACGGACCGGGCCGACGCCATCGCGCAGAACGTCCTTGGCGGAGGGTGTGAGGACGGCACCTTTCGGGATGTCTGCGGCGGTTTTTCCTGACTTGAGGAGGGTCTCGATATCGGCAGCGGTGAAGACTTGTTTGCTCATGGAATTCGGTGATTTGAATTAAATTGAAAGCGGTGGTTCGTAGGAGAGGGAGTCGAAAATCGCGACGGTGATCGCGTCGATAGGGATGGGGAAATCAAAGGGAGCGGTTGCCTCAGCACCTTCCACGATGCCGACGATGTCGCCATCTCCTGCACCCATGTTGTCGTAAGCGACCAAGGTGGATTGTGAGGTGACCGATGGAGCTGTCGTGCAAGCGGTGTTGAACTGCGAGGTATCGAGCGGATTGACCATCAGCCAGCGCCCGCCTTTGAAAGAAGGATCTTGGATGCTGAGGGTCACTCGACCGATGACTTGGGCAACGCGCATTAGAGAATAGAAATTAGAGATACGAGATTTGAAATTAGGTCAGTCCACAACGCCTTGGATGAAGTTGCGGATGGGTGATTTGTCGTCGTGAACGATATGACGAGCACCGAGTCCGTCGGTGGAAACGATGACCTTGGAGTGAAGCCCGGCCCCGAAGAGGTCGATTGCGACCATCGGTGCACCGTTAAGCCCAAGCACCGGATCGAGCGGCTGGCACAACAGCATCTTATGCCCTTTTAAAGAAGGGTGAGAATGACTGCTGACCGCGTGGCCGACGACTTGGGCGAGGAACATGGTGGGGTTTGGTTCTTAGTTAATTGTTAAAAGTTATTGGGAAGATGGACTAATAACTTCTAACGAATAACTTTTAACTTCATCAAATGATGCGGAGATTTTCCACGAGGACGCAGCGGCGAACGCGGGTGAAGGTCTTGGGAGTGGTGATGCCTTCGCCAGTGGTGGTGGCGATGGAGTAGGAAAGATAACCTTCACCACCGAGGCCGAGGCCGGCGACGGATGCGCCATTTTTGACGAA
>JANOQR010000016.1:0-2238 GCA_031414935.1 Luteolibacter sp. | reverse complement strand
ACATGACCACCGCCACGCGGAATCTGGACGTGAACTGCCCAGTGCAGTTGACGGCCGTGAGCAATTGGAATGTCGCAGCGGGGTACGCGGCGACTTTCGATGGAAAAATCAGTGGCTATCCAGGCCTAACGGTGAATGGCGCTGGGACCGTGCAGTTGAACGCCGCGAACATCTACAGTGGCGACACGACCGTCAGCGCAGGAACTCTGGCGGCAAACAACAACTCGGCTTTGAGCACCGGGCGGCTCGTGCTCAATGGTGGAAACTTGTCCAACACCGCGAGTTGCACTCTGGGTAATGACGTGAGTTTGAATTCGAATGCCACCGTCACTGTCAGCCCTTCGCAAACACTGACCTTGAATGGTTCCATCGCTGGCACTGGCTCGCTGACCAAGGGCGGCACGGGCACGCTCAATTTGTCCGGCGCGAATACTTACTCCGGCACCACCCTCGTCAGCGTCGGCACTCTGGCCATCGGCGACACCTCAGCCCTGCTCACCACCACCAGCCTGACGCTGGCTAACGGCACCCTCCTGCAACCCAACTTGGATGGCGTGGTCATCCGTGCGCCCATCGCGCTGGGCACCAGCGGAACCACCGCCACCATCAGCGCGCCAACCAACAATCCGGGCGGCGGAGTGGTCTCCACCCTCACTCTTAGAAGCGTGCTGGCTGGCAGCGGCAATGTCACATTTTCAAGCAGCCTCAATGCAAACGCATTATCCACCGTCTATCTGGGCGCGCAAAGCACCTATACCGGCAGCACCTTGCTGAACACGACCGCCTCAACGGATGGCACGACGACTGCCGGGGAGAACCAGATCATCGTGAAACTCGGAACGAACAACGCGCTGCCGACGACCACTGTGCTGACCATTGATGGCGGCAACGGCGGTGGCACCGGTCGCTTTGCAGAGCTCAATCTGAATGGATTCAACCAGCAACTCGGTGGTTTAACCAACATCGTAAGAAGCGGAGCCAAAGCCCTTTTGAGAAAACAACGCGTCGTCAACAGCAACATCTCCGCAGCAGCCACGCTGACGATCAACAACAGCAGCAACCATACATTTTCAGGTAACCTCGGGAGCGATACTGCCAGTGGCTCGGTATCGGCAGCAGCGATGCCGGGAACAACCAACGGCAACAACTTCGGCCTGACCAAGAGCGGCGCAGGCACCTTCACCCTCACCGGCGCGAACACCTACAGCGGCGACACCACCGTGAACGGCGGCACGCTCAGTTTGGGAACCACCAACGCCAGCAACAACTCATCCACTGTCACCCTCGCCGCCTCGGGTGCCCTTTTGCAACTTAACTTCACCGGCACCGACACCGTGGCCAAGCTCTTCATCGGCACCAGCCAGAAGCCCGCCGGCATCTACGGTCACAGCAGCACCGGCGCAACCAACGGCGGCCTCGGCGTGGGTGCTCTGAATACCTCGTTCGCCGCCGGCACCGGCACCCTCACCGTCACCAGCGGCCCGCCGAACGCTTATTCCTCCTGGGCCGCGCTCAACAGCACCGGCCAGACCATCGACCTCGACCATGACAACGACGGCGTGAAAAACGGCATCGAATATTTCCTCGGCGGCAACACCAACACCACTGGCTTCACCGCCCTGCCCGGCGTGACTAATACCACCGGCACCCGCAGCGTAACCTGGCCCAAGGCCGCCACCTACACCGGCACCTATGGCACTCACTTCTGGGTGGAAACCTCCGCTACACTCTCAGGCACGTGGGCGACCGAGACCTCGGGTGTCAACGTGACATTCCCCTCGGCGACCGAGGTAAAATACACCTTCCCCGCCGGTGATAACAGATTCGCCCGCCTCAAGGTCACCGGCCCATAACCCACCCCGGAGTGCGGCAGGCTCCGCTGCCGCCAGCGGTGGATGGAAGCTCTGCTCCATGCGGCGCGGAGCTCTTCCTCTTCCCATGCGCAGAAGAAGCACCGCCCCGCCTCCGGCAGAGCCGTAGCCATCCTCGGCGAGAGCAGAGCGTCGCGCACTCCGGAGTGCTATCGCTGAGTTCACGCTAAAATGTGCTTATCACCGAATGGGTTGAAATCCTTGCCGGCGTTGCGCTGTTGTGCGAGCTTTGAACTGCCATTTCCGAGAGAATTTCAAGGTTCGTTCTGGTCGTACTCCACTGCGGAATCTAGCCTTCGGCCATGGATGCTTTGATTCACCATCTCGAAGAAAAACAAGACCTAAGCTCCCGCGAAGTGGAGGTGGC
>JANOQR010000015.1:0-6609 GCA_031414935.1 Luteolibacter sp. | reverse complement strand
CCAACCCGCCTGGGGAGCACCCCACGCTTCTTCGATTTGTTGGACCAGATGATTTCCTAACTTCGGTAAGGTTCGTGCCATGTCCGAGACTCTACCAAGCTCTCAGGAATTGAAAGTCAAAAAGCTAGCGGACTTTGGTATGAAGCCGCCGCCAAATGAATCTCACCCGTCTCAACTTTGTGTTTCTTCCACTCCTTTTTGCGGCACTTCTCCCAGCCCGGCGGGCTAACGGAAATTAGCCGGGGGTCGAGCGGGGCACGAACGACCACCCCCGTAACCCGCCCCACCAATCCCATGCACCCTGGAGGCGGTGCGGGAGCGTTCGCGGGTTACGCCTCCCCATCGCGGCCCTTATGTCGAATGTGGTCCGTGCCATCCTGCCGGTGGTTTCTTCCATTTTCCTTTCGGCTCCGCGCTCTCATTACCTTCAGGCCGTTCGATAATTTTGCCGGGAATCACCTCGGCGAAGCCGATGTGTGCCTGCGGCTGTCCGTGGAAGTGTAAAATCTCCCGCCTGAAGTTCTTCTCCAGAGGCGCGAAAAAGCTGCTGCCACCATAGCTGCCGTTGTTCACGACTAGCACACCTTGAAACAGGTGGTAGTTGAGGCTTTCGGCGAGGTTGTCGAATGTTGCGACATCTTTGTTCAGAGCGCAGACAGCGTAGAGGTCGTTGCGGTCGCGCAGGTCGGCAGCGAGCGCTGTATCGGTGGCGTCGTAGCAAACGGAGGCGCTGAGTAGAAGTGGCGGTTGGTCGCGGTCTGAGTGCCAGCGATAGCTGACTATCCATTGCGCAGGGCGAAACGGGGATACGACTGGGCCGAAGGCATCGCGCTCATCGGGTGCCAAGTGCGCCTTACCCTGCTCGACGCGGCGGATTTGCAGGCCACGGTCGTGGCTCCATTCGGGTATCAACCAAAGTGCTGAATTGATGAGTGGCGCATCGGCAGCAGCGTCGCGCGGGTGATAAACCAACCCCACAAGCATAATGCAGCGGAAGTCCCGAACGAGCGGTAGGAGCAGCGAATCCACATCGTCGGGATGCACTGCAAGTTCGGGCATGATAAGCCAGTCGAGGTTCGGGCGTGGCGGGCCACTTCCGTGTGGATGGGTGAGCCGAACCCGGAGCATTTGTCGAACGCCTTGCAGCACTGCTCGTAAATGCCGCCGATGCCTTCTCCGGATGTCTGGTGCGTTGAGTTGTAGATCCGCTGTGGTGAAGTCTGTGTCCGTCGGCACAACGGACTGAACGACCGCGATTCGTAGCGGGCGCTCCCACTTGGCTGGCGGCTTGTCCGGCCACGGTGCGTCTTGTTCGAGAAAGAGCGCGCCTGTCGCTTTTCCACGCTGGCGGAGAAGCTCACGGCGACGCTGGATGAGCTTCGCGCGCAATTCATCTACTGTCTGAACGGAAGCTACGTTTCCGCAGCCGGGCCAGCGCAGCAATTCCACCAGCAGCGTCTCCACCCACGTCGAAAGCGGCAGCCAGTCGGGACCAAATGCCGAGCGCCCGCTGAAAGACCCGTAGCGACCTTGTTCCCAATGTGAAAACGCCGGGCGGTAGCGAGGCGTCGCGGAAGTAGCGCGAGATTTGGGAACTGGACGGAGGTATTCCACGCTGCCGGTGAGCAGAAATCGAAGAACTTGTCCTACCTCGACACGAATTCGCTCGTCGTCGGATTCACACCAATCGGGAGGCGTGAAGAACTGCTCTCCTCCAACGGCTGCTTCGATGGAGACTGATGCCCGACGGATACGTTTCTTCAGCGGTCCCACGCTGATGTCATCCAAGTGGCAAAAGACGCGCCACGGAGTGAGAACGCCATTCGGCTGCTTCTGTCGGGCCTTGAGAAGTTCCAAGGCCAGAACCACGAGGTTTCCCTCCTCATGCCAGATGTTCGATGGCTTCCCTGCGAAGTTCGCTACGCAGACTCGCCCTGTGGATTGGGTTACTCGCTTACTGGTCAGCCGCAACTTCGCGCCAGTTGCGGCGAACTGCGTCCGTCGCGTCAAAGTCATCCGCTGCCATATCGCCTCGGCGAAAGCGGGCGAGATTTGGGCGATCGCTTCCAACAATGGTGCCTCGAAATTCTCGGCGAGAAAGTCGGTTGTGGATTCCGCGCCGCCAAAGCTGCGGGCCACCAGCAGGTGAAACCGTGCCCTGTCTCGTTCGTTGGCCGCGACTCCATTAGTGTAGAACTGACACAGACTCCAATATCGCCGAAGGATGTTCGTGCGTCCCGGCAACGCAGTGAATTGAGGGCTTGCGACCGGCACTTCCTGCCTTACGGCGAGGTAGAGTAGAACCTGCTGGAGCAGATACCACGGGAAACGCCGGTTCAAACCGGGACCACTGCAAGCAGCTTCGCAGATGGCTTTTCCCTCCGAGAGCAACGCAGCGTGGTAGCTCCCCACGTCTGACGAACCCGGAAGCACATCATCGTCGGTGACAATGCCGGTCTCCGTCGCCCCGGCGCGGAATAACTCGGAGAGGCAATAGGCCATCACCTCGCGACGTTCGCCGCGCATATCTCCGATTTTCCATGACGGACGTAAGCGTTCCAGAATCCGTTCGATGAAGTCTTTTCGCGGAAACATATCAACGGCGATACGCAGCAGTCGCACTTGGGCTGGATTGACCTCCCAAGCCTCTAAAAGACCGCTGGCGAAGACATGCGCCCGTTCGTCGAGCTGTTCGCGACTGATGAACAGTTCCGTGCGGATTGCCCCTTCATTTTCTTCATCGTCGCCTCGCTGCGCGGTCGCTTCGGCTTCGCTTTCGAGAAGTGGTCGCAGCGAGCGGAACGTCTTTCGGAACCGTCCAGCGGCAAATCGAACCGCTGTGTCATCCCTCATGTCTGAAATACCTCGCAGAATCGTCGGCAGCCCCGGCTGTGGCTCGGGAACCTCCGTCGAATAGTGCCGCTGTGCGTGGAAGAAACCTTCAATGGCACCGATGAGCTGCACACCTTGCTCGACATCGAATCCGCCGGAGAGTTCGTGCTGAATCCGCGATGCAGACTTGGCTTGAGGCACGGTGAAACGCTCCTGCCTTCCCTTGACCACGGCTTTGGTCTTTGCGGGTTCCACGCGGAGTTTGGTCACTGGCGAATCAAGCTGCTGGTTCAACCAACTCGCGACCCGCTCCTCAATCTGCTTCTCCTCGGTGTCCTTTGGAACCCGAAGCACGATACGAAGGTCATCAACGTAACGACAGGCATCAATGAGCACCGTTTTCTCAGTGGCTACCAAACGAGCACCAAAACCAGCGGAAAGCCGGTCATCAAATGGAAGGAGAACGACGTTCGAGAAGAAGCCTGCCGCGACCAAGCCTTGTGGCAAAGCCACGCGCTCGAAACCCTCGATGCCCGCCTCCTTCCCGTAGGCTGCCGCACGCTTCTGGTCATGCCACCGCCAGTCGAAGAGCTTTGATACGAATTCAAAGAAATCGGCTTCTTCTGGGCCGCGCTTTAGTGCGTTGAGTCTCTCTGCAAGAAGCTCCGGGCGCACACGGTCATAGAAGCGTGAAAGGTCCGCGTTCACAACGGCCACCTCTCCGCCGTCGCCCGGAGCAGCCTCATGGGCAGATGTCACCGCATCAGGACGAGCCAAGAAGCGGCGGTAGTCCGTCGAATAAACACGGTAGAGCTTTTGTGCTCCCCACCGATGACGCAGCTTTCCTGAATCATCGGCGTCACAGAACAGCCGATGCCCGTAGCTGAACAGTTGCTTTCGTTCGCTCTCAGTCTTGGTGTTGCCTGTCGGTGCGCCTTGCAGCGTCTCAACCCGGTCCGCGAGACAAAGCATCACTGCGGTGCAGACAACTTGGTCTGCGAGATCCACATGAGCCAGCGGGCGGATTTTGATAGCTGGACGTTTCCCACCTTTCGCTTTGGCTGGCTGCCAACCAGCATCGGTTGTCTCCCACACTTGTGATTTCGGAGCCGGAACCATTCGCAGAGGCTTAGTTGTCCATTTCCCCGTCTCGAGACGTTGGCGGATTTCTTCGATGAATTCTGGGAGGCGCAATGCCTGCCAATCGAGTTCCAAGGTATCCGCATACCAGTTGTGTGACCGGATGTAAGCCGCTGACTTTTTCCACGCCTGATAGAGCACACTTTCGCTCTGCAGGTCTTCCATGATTGGCGAGAGCGAGTGCTTCATTCGCGTGGCTCCTTGTTCTCCAAAAGCCGCGCGTTGCTGGCGGTGAGGGTCTTGATTTGGGGGATGGCGATGGCGTTGAGCTTGGTGAGGCGGTCGGCGGATGGGAGAGCCATGTAGATGAACTCCGCGTTGAGGCTTTCGAGATTGGCGAGGACGAGAAGTTGTTCGATGGTGGCGTGGTCGCGCATGTTGCCGTCGAGCTTGGGATTGGCGTCGCGCCACTGGCGGGCGGTGTTGAGGCTGGACTGAATTCTAATCCCATCGAATTCGATGGGATTAAAACTGGGGTTGTGGAGCCGCTCCCAGATGCCGAGGAACTCGATGGTGTTGCGGTTTCGCAGCCAGTTCCGGATGAGGTCATCGGTGGCGTAGGTGTCTTTGAAACGCGCGATGTTGGTGGGGCAGATGTAGTCGTCCTGCCGCTCGGTGACGATACCGACTGCGATTCCCTGGACTTCGATGGTAGCTTTGGCTGGCTTTTTCATGCGCTGGAAGTTAGTCGGATGCTTGCTCCATAGGATTCCACACCTTCACGAAGCCAAACCCCTCGAAGTCCTTCACGTTGGCGGTGGCGAAGTAGGTGACGCCGTGGTGGCGGAGGGTGAGGGCGAGGCGGGCGTCTATGATGTGGCGGAAACCGGTGCTGGTTTTGGCGGCCCATTTCCAGAGGGGCGGGGCGATGTCAGGTTCGTAATCGGCGTATTCCCAAGCTGGATGTGAGCGCAGGGCTTGGCAGAAGGCGGCGGCTTCTTTGGCGGTCTTTGGCTTTTTAAAAACTGCCGGGTTCCGCAGTTGCATGTAGATTTCTACGAGGACGAGGCCGCAGAGGAGGAATCGCTGCTGACCGGAGGCTTCGTCGGCGAAGAATTTCTGCGCGGCGGGGTGATGGGGCGAGTCGGGGTTTGCCGCATAGAGAAAGAGGTTGGTGTCGGCGGAGAGAATCATGAGGGCGAGCGTTGGGAGATGGCGTCGGCCTCGGGGTGGAGTGCGACGGGGTCGATGAGGAAATCACCACCGCAATCGAGCGTGGGGAAGCTCCATGTGGAGCGGGTTTTTGGCTCGTCTGGAAAACGTGCGACGAAATGCTCGGCAGCTTTGCGCATGACTTCGGCGAGCGACCAGTCTTGTTGCTCGGCGATGGTTTTGAGCCGCTGGTAGAGTGGATCGGGAAATTGGATTTGCGTGCGCGTCATGCTACTGGATATACATCAACATCGAAACGGCGTCAATTTTCTAAATCCAGTGGATTCCACATCTTGCAGCGCAGCACGCCTTGAAAATTTCCATCTTCCCACTCCTCGTCGCCGCCATCTGGATAGTCCTGACCACTGCCTTCGATATGAAAATGATGTGTGGCTCTTCTCGACCGGCTATGAATCCTTCGATGGCGAGATCGCCCGTTTCCTCATCTGGGAACGCCCGCTGACGGATGCGGAGCTGGTGACGGCGATGGACATGTTACGCAGGATGTATTTGGCGGAATGAACTTCGTGATCCAGTTTTGAGCCTTACGGATCTTTATGCGTATTGTCAGAATTTCCGACTCATGGTAACACGCTGCCGCATGGTTAAATTGACGAAATTTCTGATAATCGCAGCACACTCGCTGTTCACGCTCCCTCTCCCTGCAGAGCTTGCTTTCAAGAAACAAATCATCACTTCGGATTTCGTAGCAGAAGGTTGTGCCGTTGCCGACTTCGACCACGACGGACACGCTGACATTACCGCCGGATGGTTCATCTGGTATGGCCCGGATTTCGCCCGCCGCGCGAACTATCGCCAACCTAACGAAAATCCCAGCGGCCCGGCGAAAACGCCCTACAACCCGGCGACCGGTTACTCGGATTACTTTCTGCAATTCGTATACGATTTTAATGGCGACAAGTGGGAGGACATCTTGGTTTACGGGCTACCCGGCGAACCCGCATTGCTCTACCTCAACCCTCAAAACAAAGGCGGAGATTGGGCGAAGCATGAAATTTTCGATGTGGCTGACAACGAATCGCCAGACTTCAAAGACATCAATGGCGACGGCAAACCGGAACTGTTATTTCACACCCGCGGCCAGCTCGGGTATGCCGAAATCGACTGGGCGAATCCCACCGCCAAAGCGCGTTTCCGTCCCATTTCACCGAAGTCCCCGGAGAACGATAAAAAGTATTTTCGCTACACCCACGGCTATGGTGCGGGCGATGTGAACGGCGACGGTCGCACGGACATTCTAACGAAAGACGGTTGGCTCGAACAACCAGCAGATACCAAAGAGGACAAGGACTGGGTGTTTCATGACGGCCCCTTCGGACGCGGCGGGGCGCAGATGTTTGTGCACGATGTGAATGGCGATGGCAGAAAAGACATCATCACCAGCTTCGAAGCGCACGGCTACGGCTTCGGTTGGTTTGAGCAAAAAGCCGATGGCAGTTTCGCTGAACATCAAGTGATGGGAGC
>JANOQR010000014.1:0-13772 GCA_031414935.1 Luteolibacter sp. | reverse complement strand
GCTTCGCTGACCAGTGCGGTGGCGACGGTAAGTATCACGGTGACACCAATCAACGATGCGCCGCAGGCCACTGCGCAAAGTGTCAACGCCCCCGCAAATGTTGAGAATTCGATCATCCTAGCAGGCACCGATGGGGAAATTTACGCGCTGACTTACACCGTCGTGACCCAGCCCGCCAACGGCACTTTGTCCGGCACGGCACCGAACTTGAGCTATCTGCCGACGGCGAATTACCACGGGCCTGACAATTTTACGTTTAAGGTCACTGACGTTGAAGGGTTAATGTCTTCCGCCGCCACAGTCAGCATCACCGTCATCAATGATGCGCCGGTCGCCGTTGCGCAGGAATTGGAAACGCTGCCTAACGCCGCGCAAGCCATCACCCTCACTGGCAGTGACTTGACCAACGACGCGCTCACCTTCAGCGTGCTCACCCAGCCTGCAAACGGCACTTTGTCTGGCACCGCGCCGAATGTCACCTACACGCCGACGGCCGCCTTCACCGGTAGCGATAGTTTCACCTTCAAGGCAAATGACGGAAGCAACGATTCCACTCCGGCCACCGTGACCATTCATGTGGCGCAAGTGCAGACATGGACCAATATCGCCTCCGGCACCTGGTCCACCAGTGGCAACTGGACTGGCGGAGTCGCCCCCACTGCGGGCGGCAGCAGCACCGGCACGCTGGTGTTCAAAACCGGCGGATACTCGGGTGTTAGCTCTAACGACCTAGGCACTTTCCTTCTCAATCGGGTGAATTTCGGTAACGCCCTGCCAGCATTAACCATCAGTGGCAACGACCTCTCGTTCGTCCTGAACAGCAGCACCCTGCCAGAAATCAATCAAGACAGCGCGAACGCAGTCACCGTTTCCAATAACCTAAGTCTCGCTGCCGGCACGACCGTCGGCGGCAGTGGCACGGGTGCGATGACACTCTCCGGTATCATTTCTGGCGGCGGCACCCTTACCAAAACCACCAGTGGTAATCTAACACTCACCGGTTTAAACACCTCCTTCAGCGGCGGCACAGTTGTAAGCAGCGGCACCTTTACTCTTGGAAATAAAAACGGCTGCGGCACTGGCCCCATCACCCTGGCAGCGGGCACCACCTTCCAGCAGTCAGTCTTCGAAGGCAACGCGGTGACGGGAGCCTTGCCGAATGCGCTCGTGCTCAGCGGCACCGGCAATGTGACCATGAATATGCCCTTCGGCTGGAAGGACGTCTGGTTGAGCCAAGTGGTCTCTGGTACCGGCGGCTTCACGGTCCAAGGCGGCGCTAGATCCCTGACGCTGACCGGAAACAATACCTTCAGTGGTGGCATCACCCTCAGGAACTTCGACAATCGGATCCAAATTTCACATCTCAACGCGTTGGGGACGGGAACATTCCGCACGGAACAAACCACCGCTGGCTCGGAGGGAAAACTGACGTCGCTTGTCAATCTATCAAGCGGCGCCGGCGTGCCGAACGCCTTCGATATCGCCCCAACTGCCTGTCTCAACGTGTATGCCAACGGCAGCAACCACCTGCTCCTTTCCGGCCCGATCAGCAGCGCGGTCGGCACCGGTCATTTGCATAAATCCGGCTCCGCCACGCTGACTCTTTCCGGCGTGAATACCTACGCCGGCACCACCACCGTCGCTGCCGGGATCCTCTCCTGCAGCAACGCGACCTCGCTGGGCGGCGGACCGCTGGCCATCACCGGCACTGCCAAGCTCAACGTGAATTTTACTGGCTCCTGCAAAGCCACGTCGTTGTCGCTCGGCGGCGTCGCCCAAGCTAACGGCACCTACGGCTCCACCTCCTCGGCGGCGGCTAACAAGAACGACACCTACTTCACCGGCACCGGCATGGTGACAGTGGCCCCCGCGACCACCACCGCACTTGCCATCACGGGTGGAAACACACCGTCCCATCTTGGAGGTCCTCTGACCTTCACCGCCACGGTGACCGGCAGCACTCCGACTGGCAACGTGTCGTTCTATGCCGGAGCCACGCTGCTCGGCACCAGTGCCTTGAACAGTGCCTTCCAAGCCAGCGTCACCACCAGCAGCCTGGCCGTCGGCTCATACACCATCACCGCCCAGTATGCGGGCGACACCAACAACGGTGCAAGCACTTCAGCGGCTCTGACCGCCCAGGTCAACGCCGCCCCAGCGCCACCGGCCGGTCTGGTTGCCACAGTGGGCAGCCATAGCGTTTCGCTAACATGGGCCGCCTCCGCACAGGCGACCGACTATCGGGTAAAACGCTCGCTCACCAACGGTGGACCCTACACCACGATCGCGGCTCCCTACGGCCCGGCTTTCACCGATACCTCGGCAGTCAATGGCACGACTTATTATTACGTCGTGTCCGCCAGCAATGGCTCGGGCGAAAGTGGCAATTCTACCGAGGTGAGCGCGACGCCATTCGTTCCGAGTCCGGACAAAGACATCCTCACCTTCGTTTTCCCGGGTCTGCCCGCCACCACTATTTCTGGGACAAACATCAGCGTGACTGTGCCATTCGGAACCAACGTGTCGGCGCTTGCGCCCACTTACACGGTTTCCGCGCTGGCCATGGGCAGTCCTGTTTCCGGCACAACAAGAGATTTCACCACCTCGAAAACCTACACGATCACGGCCGAGGATCTCACCACCCAGCTCTACACCGTATCGGTGATGGTGAATCAGCCGCCGGTCGCGCTCGCGCAGAGTGTCAGCCTAGCACTCAATACTCCCAAGCCGATCACGCTTACAGCCACGGATGTGAATGCTGACGCGCTGACTTACACCATTCTCACTGCCCCAACGAATGGAACCTTGGGCGGTAGCCCACCCAACGTGACCTACACGCCCACCAACGGCTACTCCGGCACCGATAGTTTCATCTTCAAGGCCAATGATGGCTCCCTCGACTCGGCGGCGGCGACGGTGAGTCTCACCGTGACACCGCTGACTTTCACCTGGGACACCGCCATCGCCGGAAACTGGAACGACAGCACCAAGTGGGCGACCGACACCAGCCCTAGCAGCCCCGGCCTCGAAGGCTACGTGCTCAACTTCAACGTGGCGGGCACCTACACCGCCACCCACAACTTGAACGCGGGATTCCTGCTCAACCAACTCAACTTCGGCGGCTCCACCGCGACCCTCGCGGGCAATAGCCTCGTACTCGCCGCCAACGGCACCACTCTGCCGCAGGTAAATCAGAACAGTGCGGCTGCGGCTATCATTTCCACCAACGTGGCCCTTGCCGCCAATACCACCGTCGGCGGCAGCGGCGCGGGTGCAGTCACGTTATCCGGCATTATTTCCGGCGGCGGGACTCTCGCCAAAACGACCAGTGGGAATCTCACACTCTCAGGAGAGAACACCTTCAACGCCGGTACCGCGGTGAGCAGTGGCACGTTCACGCTGGCGAACAAAAACGGGCTTGGCACGGGATCACTAACCCTAGCAGCAGGCACCACTTTCCAACAATCAACCTTCGAAGGAAACGCGGTGGCCGGCGCACTGCCGAATGCGTTCGTGTTGAGCGGAACCGGCAATGTGATTATGAATGTGCCATTCGGTGGAGCCAAGGACGTCTGGCTGAGCCAGCCGGTTTCGGGCACCGGCGGCTTCACGGTGCAAGGCGGGCAACGATCCCTGACGCTGACCGGCAACAACACCTTCAGTGGCGGAGTGAAACTCACCAACACTGACAACAAAATTCAAATTTCACATCTCAACGCGCTCGGGACCGGGACGTTCCGCACGGAACGAAGCTCGTCCAGTTCAGGACAGTTGATCCCACTTGCCAATCTATCAGGCGGCACTGGCGTGCCGAACGCGGTTGATATCGCGAACGGTGCCTATCTCAATGTATTTGCCAACGGCAGCAACCACTTGCTGCTATCCGGCCCAATCACCAGCGCGGTCGGCACCGGCCATTTGCATAAATCCGGCTCCGCCACGCTGACTCTATCCGGCGTGAATACCTACACCGGCACCACCACCGTCGCCGCCGGGATACTTGCCTGCAACAGCGCCACCGCACTAGGACAAGGACAGGTGCTCATCACCAGTGGCAAACTCCACTTGAATTTCACCGGCACGCGCCAGGTTGCATCGTTGTCGCTCGGCGGCGTCGCGCAGGCTAACGGCACCTACGGCTCCACTACCTCGCCCGCCACGAACCAGAACGACACCTATTTCACCGGCACCGGCACCGTGACCGTCGGCCCCGTCGCCACCACCACGACCGTAGCAAGCAATCTCAATCCCGCCACGGTGGGAGCTGCCGTGACATTCACCGCCACCGTGAGCGGCAGCACACCTACGGGCAACGTGTCGTTCTATGCTGGAGCCACGCTGCTGGGAACGAGCGCCTTGAACGGCTCATTCCAAGCCAGCGTCACCACCAGCAGCCTTGCGGTCGGGACTCACAGCATCACGGCCACCTATGCGGGCGACACGAATCACTCCACCAGCACGTCCACGGCTTTGAGCCAAGGGATCCTGGTGCCTGCCGCACCGAGCGATCTTGTCGCCACGCCGGGCAGTAATACAGTCGGCCTAACATGGGCCGCCTCCAGCGGCGCGACTGGCTACAATGTAAAACGGTCCCTCATCGACGGCGGCTCCTACACCACGATCGGAACCACCAGCGGCACGAGTTATGCCCATACCCCGGCAACCAATGGCACGACCTATTACTACGTCGTATCCGCAACCAACGGTGCAAGTGAGGGCTCTAACTCCATCCAAGCCAGCGCCACTCCCGTCGCTCTGTCATCCACCACGACCTTGGCTTCCTCGCACGGTGCGTCCGCAGCTTATGACTCGGAGATTACTTTCACTGCGACCGTGGCGGTGACGGGCGGCCCAGCAACCGGGACGGTGAATTTCAAGGACGGCATTACGGTGTTAGGAACTGGCACCCTCGCTTCCGGCACGGCCACCTTCGCCACCAACACGCTGGCCATGGGTGCCCATTCGATCACCGCGACTTACGGTGGAGACGCCACATTCGCGACCAGCGATTCATCCGCCTTCGCCCACTCGGTAACAGCCAAGCCACTGACCATCGTCGGGGTGACGGCTAGCGATAAAGTTTACGACGCCACCACCACCGCGACTCTAACCGGCGGCACGCTTACCGGTGTCGTCAGTGGCGAAACCGTGACCATCATTGCGGGCAGCGGCACCTTCGCCAGTGCGAATGTCGGCCTCCGTGCCGTCACCGCCACCGTTTATGCCATTGGCGGTGCCAACGCGGGCAACTACTCGCTTCCGACCCAACCGCTCGTTCCTGATGCCTCCATCACCACCAGACCGCTAACCGTCACGGCCAGCAACCAGAGCAAAACCTTCGGCCAAACCGTGGTCTTCGGCAGTGGCAGCACGTTATTCACCAGCAGCGGTTTGCAGAACAGTGAAACCATCGGCTCGGTCACTCTAACCTGCACCGGCGGCGGCGCGGCAGCAGCCGTTGCGACCTATCCGATCACGCCTAGCATCGCGACCGGCGGAACCTTCGCGGCAGGCAATTACGCAATCCAATATCTGGACGGCACTTTGACGGTGAACGCCGCACCTGGTTACGAAACTTGGGCCAGCAACGTCGCACAAGGCCTCACGGCTGGCGTGAACGACGACCCCTCGGATGATCCAGACTACGATGGTTTCTCCAACCTGATGGAATTCGCCCTCGGCGGCGCGCCAATGGTTTCCTCACAGTCGATCCGGCCAACTCTAACAAAGCCAGCCGGTGATTGGGTGTTTGAATACAATCGCAGCGATGCAGCCCAGTCCTCCACCACCCAGGTCGTGGAATACGGCAATAATCTCACAGGTTGGACTCCGGTGAACATTCCGGCGACCAGCGCTGGCATCGTGACCATCACACCCGGCAGTCCGTCCGACCACGTCAGGGTCACCATCCCGGCCGGTGGAACTCAGAGCTTCGTGCGCCTCAAGGTCAGTCAATAGCCCTTCCAATTTTCAGGATCTATCAAGCATGCCATCATCCATCCTTCCTCGTGTTTCCATTTCCCGACTAGATTCTCATCCTGCCAAAAACCTCCGCCGCTGGCTTTGCCTTTGTGCCGTTACCATCTCGAGCTTCTCAGTTCTTCAAGCCAAAGAGCCAGGTAAGTATCCGCTCGCCGGTGCCGATGAATCGACCCCTTCGCTCAGTCATTACTTCTCATGGATCGATAACACGAACGAAGGTTCAACCGAGAAACAAACGCTCGCAAATCTGGAGTTTTTCAAATGGCTCCATGACGACTATGGAATGGATCTGGACATCTACGCGCTGGATGCCGGTGCAATTGATACTCCTGGCGGCTACGGCAGCATGGACTCCGAGCGATTCAAAAAACAATTCCCTAACGGCTTCGGCCCGCTTGCCGAAAAAGCGAAATCCTTCGGTTGCCGCCTCGGTGTCTGGCTCGGTCCCGATGGTTTCGGCGATACCCCGGAACAGGAAAAAGCGCGGACGGAAATGCTCGTCAAACTATGCCGCGATTTCAATTTCCACCTCTTCAAAGTCGATGCCGTCTGCGGCCAGTTGCGCCCGGAGAAGCAGGATGCCTTCGTGAAAATGCTCAAGGAATGCCGGAAATACTGCCCGGATTTGATCATCCTGAATCACCGCTTGGATCTTGGCGAGGGCGAAGCCCACACCACCACACGGCTCTGGGCCGGTGAAGCCTACATCGACGTTTGGCGTGGGAATGAAGGGACGGCGACCCATGGTCGTGCAGGAGCCATCGCGCTTGGAGTGAAGGCCGATGGCAGCGGCAGGCCGGAGCGCTTGTTTGAAGATCACGGGGTTTGCCTGTCATCCAGTTTGGATTATTGGGAGGACGACTTGGTGCTTCAGGCACTTTCGCGCAATTTGATTCTGGCTCCGGAGTTATATGGCAGCCCTTGGTTTTTGCGTGACGATGAGTTTCCCAAGCTGGCTAGAATTTACAACCTCACCCGCCGTTACCGTGACATTCTGCCCAATGGAATGAAGCTGGATGAAAAAACCTATGGCCCGAATGCGGTTTCCCGCGGTAACGAAAAAACCCGCATCCTCACTCTGCAAAATAACACTTGGAATTCCGTCACCTACAAAGTGACGCTCGATCAGAGCATCGGCATCGGAGGTGATGGCCCCTTCGAAGTCCGACGCTTGCACCCATCCGAGTCGATCCTCGGGAAATACAAAAAAGGCGAAAGTCTCAACATCACCGTCCTACCATTCCGTAGTCATGCGATGATTGTTTCCAGTGAACCGTCGCGCGAGTTGGGGGTGACCGGCTGCACCTATGAAGTCGTCCGCGACGTGCCTGGTAAGCCCGCGACCATCAAGTTGCTAGGAATGCCCGGCACCACCGCGCAAGTCACACTGCCCGCGCAACCTCGTAAATTTTCCAAAGCAAAACTCGATGGACAGTCGGCGGACGAACTCATCGCAGGCAAGACCCTCGAAGTTTCATTCCCAGGGACACCGCTCAAGCAGGCATTCCATCGCAAACTCGGCGATCTCAAATCCGTGGATGTGCCCAAGGACGCCGAACTGCTTTATGAAGCGACCTGTTTCGCCGCCGACAACAATGCGATGGAAGTCCGCTCCATCGCCCGCTCTGGTCTAACCGCCATTCCTCAGGTGCAGGCCAGTCGTGACGCGTTCCTCGGTCAGGACCTGATGGTGGAACGCGGTGTCTGGGATCGTTACCTTTTTGATAACAACCCTGACACGTATTACCGCCTTTCGCAGTTTGCCATTTGGGGTGGTGCCTTCCGCCTGGACATGGGCAAACCAACACCGATCAACCAATGGGTGATCCGGAACGTGGATCAGGAATTCAAACCCGAAGAAGCATTTGTCTCGGTGGATTTGAAAAATTGGACCCGCGTGCCGCTGCGAAGCGAGCCGGAGAATCCGGGCGAAGCAAGTTTCTTAACAGACAGCTACTCCGCCACCAAAAAGTTTGAAACCCGCAAACTGAATCGCATCAACATCGATCTTCCTGCCACCCAGACGGTGCGCTATCTCAAAATCCCGGGTAAGGCAGTCAACGTCGGCGAAGTGATCGGCTCCTATCAAGGTAAAGCGCTGGATCGTAGCGCGTGGCGTGCCACGAATCTCTTTGCGGATTACGCCAAAGCTCCCGCGAAGCGTGCCTGGAGCGTTTCATTCAAGTTAGACGAGGCGGCCAAGGGCTCCTATCTGGTGATTCCCTGCAATGGAAAACACGGTCGTGATGGCGCCTACGCCTCATTGCGGATCAATGGGGGCGCGGTCGGTGCGCCGCAACGTGCGAAGAGTTATCCTTCCAATACTTGGGACACCGGTAACAGTCGTCCGGAGGATAACTTTAGTTACTTTTTCCCAATCACACCCGAGATGATCGGAAAAACTATCGACGCCGTCGTGATGCAATTCGAATCCGAGGGTAACCCCAAAATTCCCCTTGGCGAGTTCACCTCTGAAGTCTGGCTCACCGCCTATCCGATTCCCTACGTCTCAAAACAACTCGTCTTGGATGAACGATGAAAAAACCTTCCAGTCGCCTTCCTCGCCAGTTTAGTCTGTTCGCCGCAGCAGTCCTTTCGTTCATCAGCACAATTCCCGCCGCAGCATGGCAGTTGCTGCAAGCCCCGGTGATGTCGCCATGGGCGCAATTGGTGGACCCGGCTGCTCCCTTGCCTGAGTACCCACGGCCGCAGATGACTCGCGCCAGTTGGTTAAACCTCAATGGAATTTGGGAGTTCAAGTCGGGCAATGTCGGAGACCCAGTGCCAACTAACCAAACTCTGCCCGGTGAAATCCTAGTGCCATTCCCGATGGAGTCGGTCATTTCCGGCGTGGCCGCGCAGCATCCTCGCTCCTGGTATCGACGGCAGTTTGTATTACCACCGGCGTGGAGCGGTCAAAAAATCCTGCTGCACCTCGAGGCGGTGGATTGGGAGTCGGAGGTCTTCATTGATGGAGTGAGCTGCGGCATCCATCGCGGCGGCTATGATAAAATGACCTATGACATCACCTCCAAGGTCACCACCGCGGGGCCGCATGAAATGATCGTCCGAGTCTATGATCCCACCGACTTGGCGGGCTACCCGCGTGGCAAGCAAACGCTCGATAAGGCGCTTAACGATGTGATTTACACCTCTTGCACCGGCATTTGGCAGACCGTCTGGCTGGAGCCAGTGCCACAGACGAGTGTGGCGGATTTGAAGCTCGTGCCGGACATCGATAATAGTCGGCTCAACGTCACGGTGACGCTGAGCGGGCCGACCGCAGGAATGACGGTGACCGCCGTGGCGAAGGATGGAGCCACTGTCGTCGGCACCGTCACCGGTGCGCCGAACGCGGTTTTACAACTCAGTGTGCCGACTCCGAAGCTGTGGTCGCCGTCCAGCCCGTTTCTCTACGACCTCGAGGTCACAGTTTCCAACGGCGCGACTCAACTCGACAGCGTGGGCAGCTACTTCGGGATGCGCAAAATCAGCCTTGGGACGTCCGGTGGTTTCGTGAAAATGTTACTCAACAACCAGTTCACGTTGCAATACGGCCCGCTGGACCAAGGTTATTGGCCGGATGGAATTTACACAGCGCCGACCGATGATGCGCTCAAGAGCGACATCGAACAGGCGAAGGTTTTAGGCTGCAACATGATCCGCAAGCATCTCAAGGTCGAGTCCGCCCGCTGGTATTATTGGGCGGACAAGTTAGGAATGCTGGTCTGGCAAGAAATGCCCAGTTGCAATTCCTACACCAGCACCCCGCAGACCATTGATGCCATTCAGTTTAAAGCCGAACTAACGCGAATGGTCGATTCGCGTCGGAACCATCCATCGATCATCAGTTGGGTCATTTTCAACGAGAATCAGGGGCAGCATGATACCGTTGCGCTCGGCGATTACGTCAAGGCGCGCGATCCCTCCCGCTTGGTAAATCATGCAAGTGGCTACAGTGATTTCGGCGGCGGAGATGTCCTAGACAGTCATCACTACACCGACCCCGTCTGCCCGACGAGTGCGACGCGCGCAGTCGTCTGCGGCGAGTACGGTGGAGTCGGTCTTCCCGTGACGAATCACATTTGGGGAAGCGGTTTCGAATATACCACGGTGGCGGACAGCAATGCACTTGCCACCAAGTTTGAGGACATGAGCATGCAGTTGTCGGACCTTGCTGCAAACAGCGGCTTGAGCGCTGCGGTCTACACCCAAATCACTGACGTGGAGTCCGAGTTGAATGGATTCCTGACCTATGATCGGCAAGTCCGCAAGCCGGACGCGGATCGGATTCGCGCCGCGATCGCCCAAGCCGGCAGCGGGGTTCCCGCCTTGATGCCGAGTTCCCAGGCGGTCGGGCAAACGTGGAAATACACCACCACCACCCCGGCGAGTGATTGGTTCACATCGGGCTTCAGCGACACTGCATGGACTAGCGGCCTCGGTGCATTCGGCACAATCGGCAACCGCCGCACGACGTGGAACACGCCCGACATTTGGCTGCGCCGCACCTTCAATCCCGGCGCTCTCACTGCCTCGCAACTGCCGAATCTCCGCTTCTCGGTTTTCCACGACGAGAATACGGAAATCTACATCAATGGCGTGCTGGCCGCGACGATCGGTGGCTACAACTCGAACTATGCCTTATTCGCCCTAACGACAGCGGGGCAGAATGCCATCCTCCCAAACGCCAGCAATGTCCTCGCGGTGCATTGCCGTCAGACCTCGGGCGGTCAGTTTATCGATGTCGGCTTGAGTTTGCTGCAAGGTGGCGTGGTGCTGCCACCCCGGCCCGTGCCGACCCAGCCCACCACCGTGCTCGTCATAAACGGCAAGTTCGGCCCGTCATTGGGGTGGTCGGCAGTGCCCAACGCGACGACCTATCAAATCAAACGCTCCCTCACCAGCGGCGGTCCCTATACGAACTTGTTGTTCAGCTCGCCGATCAATGCCGTCATCGATACTGCCGCCACCAATGGCGTGACTTATTACTATGTCGTCTCCGCGATCAATGCCTCCGGTGCGAGCGCGAATTCTGCGGAAATCTCCGTTACCGCAATTGTCGCTCCGCCACCGCCTGTGCCGCAACCGACCTTGGCCGCGTGGTTCAAGGCGGATGCGCTGAATGATACCAACGGCGCTCTTGTCGCAAGTTGGATAGATTCCTCCGGCAGCGGCAACACCGCCACGCAGAGCGCCACGACTTCCCAGCCAAGTTATGTGAGCGCCGCGATCAACGGTCGGCCTGCGGTTCGTTTCAATGCCGCGGAAAGTGACAACCTCGCCTTCACTCGACCGGTGAAAGACAACTTCGCAATCTTTTGCGTTTTCCGCAGCACCCAAGGCCTTGGCACTGGCACAAACTTCTACGAAGGAGCGGGCTTGGTGAGCGGCGAGAAAGGTGGCGTGACCAACGATTTCGGACTCAGCCTGAATGCTAACGGTAGACTATTAGCTGGAACTGGAAGCCCGGACGTTACCATCGCCTCGACCGGTTCCACCTTCAAAAATGGTTCCGCCCACGTCGCGGTCTTCAAGCGGACGAAAGCCACCGGCTTGTTAGAACTTTTCGCCGATGGAGTCGCACAAGGCACCGTGACCGGTGGGGTGCAGTCACTGACCGCTCCTGCCTCGCTCATTCTCGGCTCACATCCTGTTTTGAACAACTACCTCACCGGTGACATCGCCGAGGTGAAGATCTACGATGGAATCATCAGCGACGCGGATCGCAGCGCCGTGAGCAGTGCGCTCGCCTACAAATATGGAATCGGTCCCGCCGTCCCAGCGCGTGCGCCTGCTGATTTCCTCGCGGTAGCAGGCAATCTCCAGGCGACCTTGACTTGGACACCGGTCATGGAGGCGAACGGCTACACGGTTAGTCGATCAGACGCTCCTGATGGCCCGTTCATCCCAATCGCCCAGAACCTGACTTCTAGCACTTTCGTGGATCTCAATGCGACTCCCGGCAAGACTAACTACTACAAAGTCACTTCCTACAACGAATCCGGGGTCGGCCTAAGCTCCACGGTTTTCGGAGTGATAGTTCCCATGCCAGTCGTCGGCATCAGCACTGGCTCAGGCTCCGTGACCCTCCGCTGGCCGGACTGGGCCAACGGCTGGATCCTCAACTCGAGCATCAGTCTCCAACAGGGGACTTGGACGCCAGTCATGGCGTCTCCCACCACCAGCGGCGGCATGAAGGAGTTGGTTCTCCCTCTCGATTCCCCCATGAAATTTTTCCGCTTGGCGAGTCCCACGCCCTAATCATTAACCTAGACAGGAATATGGTTTAACAGGAGGAAACAGAGGAGAGAATGAATGAGATAGAGGCGGAAGCCGACTCGCTGCAAAGGTGAGGAGAAACGGGCTTCGCTTACCTAAGTAAATGATTGATCTTCTGCTATCTCTGCTTCCTCCTGTTCAAAGTCATTTACGAAACTTAAAGCTACAAGGAGCGGCGGACTCAGATCCGCCGAGGTCCATGAAGTGAGGACGCGATGAGGCAAGCTGCATTTCGTCGGCTTACCATGGGCTTCGGCGATTCGGAGATTGCCGCTCCTTGTTCCCGGCGGTGGCAAAGCACAATCTGGATAAAGGAAGCAACTTTTGGTAAACGGTCTAATGCTGATTCGATGAGAGATTCAGGGAGTCGGATGAGGTTTGCTTTTGAAGTAGGGAGTGATGATCACGGTCACGTCAGTTCCCACGGGCGGAACCCGTTTGGGAAATGCGAACCAGACCACGCCTTCGTTGTCGGTGCCGGGGTAGTTGATCATCGCGTATGGATCGAGCTTGATGGAAGCGATGTCTCCAGAGAGGTCAGGGATGAACTTCCCTTCGGAGAAACTTGACCCGGTGTAGAGCCATGGCCCTGGGGCTAGGGCCGCGTCCTTCGCCTTGTCCCGGAGCCATTCATTGATGTGAACGCGGCGGGTGGTACCGTTTTCACTCCATTCCACTTCCATGGTGATTCTAGCAGCAGCTCTCACGGGGGCGGGGACTTCCGGATAGATGCCGGTCGGGTGGCCGGTCTCGTTGATCTGGGAAAATAGCTCTGGCGATGGTGGATAGCTGAGCAGGACGAACGCGAGATTGAGTTCGGTGGGGACGATCGGTGTGATGAGAAGTGCTTCGTGGGCCTTTCCCTTCTGGAGGATGATCATGTATTCGATCAGTCCTTCGGCCATGTTCACCTTGGCGGGGAAACGGATTTCCCGGATTTTCCGGTCGAGAATCACGCCGCCGATCTGATAGCGAGTGTCATCCAGCTTGGTCACGGAAGGCTTTACCGGGGCTGCTGCGTCGTCTTTGGCCGGAGGCTGCTCCGGCTTCACGGGCGCAATTTCCTGAGCCAGCGAAATGGAAACGCAGGCTGGAATGAGGAGTAGAATGCGGGTTGTCATTTTGAGCAGTTGGCGGAAATGGCGTGTGATCCAAGCCTCGGATGTGTCCGAGCGTAAGGCTTTGGGAAATTCATCTTCAAGCAAATGGCACGACTCAGACAGACGATGCAATCGAAAATTGTCCGGCACCTGATTCGTTTGGAATATGGGTTTGGCGGCTCAATGGCGCAGGTGATCGCGCTCAAAAAGAATCGGATTCCTGCGAACATGGAGGGGTGAAGATCATCGAGCGCATGATCTGGCGGGCATTCGCGTCAGGTTAAGGCGCAACACACTGACTGACAGTGAATTAAATCAGAAAAAAGTTCGAATTTAGTATTGACAAGGTGAGCGGGCCGGCAAGCTCGGCATGTCTAAGACTTCACCCGCCGGCCGCTCGAGGCCGAG
>JANOQR010000013.1:0-51654 GCA_031414935.1 Luteolibacter sp. | reverse complement strand
CCCCGTATGAGCTGAATATGAGCCAGAGAATCAAATTCCCATCAATCTGGCATCCTCGCCGCTATACGATGATCGATGGTTCTCCCGAAATTCTATCAAGACACCAAACCACTGCGCTTTGGTTACGTCCCGCTCGTCGATTGTGCGCCCATCGCCGTGGCTCAGGAAACTGGGATTTTCGACCGTCACGGACTCAATGTCGTCCTGAGCCGCGAGCTCGGCTGGGCCAGCGTCCGCGACAAAATCGTCTATGGCCATCTGGACGCCGCGCAGTCCATCGCGGGCATCGCCATCGCACTCGGTCTCGGCATCAATGAAATGCGCTGCGAAGTCGCCGTGCCGATGATCCTCAATCTCCACGGCAACGCCATCACCCTCTCGACCCAGATCGGCATGGATAAAATCGGGCGCGGCGAGGGCCTGAAAAATTTCCTCACCTACGGCTGGAAAAAAGAACGGCCCTTCACTCTCGCAGTCACTCATCGCTACTCTTCGCACTTCACGCTGCTGAAAAATTGGCTCACCCGCCACGGCGTCGTTTCGCCCGAACATGTGGAAATTATTTTCCTGCCACCCTCGCTGATGGCCCGCCAACTCAGGGCTGGCCACATCGACGGCTACTGCGTCGGCGAGCCTTGGAATTCCGAGTCCATCATCGCTGGAACCGGTTGGTGTCCCGTCACCTCTGCGGAAATCGCCCGTGGCCATCCCGAGAAGGTCCTCCTTCTATCGGGAAACTTTCTCCGCGAAGAAAAAGACCAATCCATCTCCCTCATCGCCGCCCTCATCGAAGCCTGCCAACTCTGCCAGAACCCGGAATTTCGCGAAGACCTCATCTCCATCCTCGCCCTGCCACAATACACCGGGGCATCCGAAAACGTCCTCAGAAACAGCCTCGGCCCCACCTTCGACACTGGCGTGGAAAAAGTCAGCGCTGCCGGTTTCCACATCTTCCATGGCGAGTCGCTGAACCGCCCGAGCATGGACAAAGCCTCGTGGGTTCTCTCAGAACTCCGCAATGCTGGCACCATCCCAGACGGCACTTGCGGCGCACTTTCCAGAATCTATCGCGAAGATCTTTTCCATGCTGCGGAACTCTGCGCCACTGGCATTTGATCGGATTTCCCCACCGCGAGACAGATCATCGCTCATCTCGCCCGCCCTCGCGCATGAGCCGCTCTCATCACGCGCTTGGGCGAGATTGCTGGAACAAATTTCCCACCTCTACCGAATGGCATGGGGGGTGCTCAGAGAAATACCGACAACCGCAACACATCATGGTGGATTTTGACAACTCAGGCTTCAGCGAAGAACAAACTTCCTACCTCTCCGGCTTCGTCTCCGGCATTCTCCAAGCCCGCGACCTTCCCTTCCTCGGCCAAGACAGCAGCGGACGTTTCACCCACGAACCGGAAGCCGCCACCGTCTTCGGCACGCCCATCGACGACCTCTGCCGCGAAGAACAAATCAAGCACGATAAACACGGCCTCGACTGCTACGACACCATCGTCGCCAACGCCGAAGCCAAAGTTTTCCCCTCGGACGGCGACATTTTCCGCTACAAATTCCACGGCCTCTTCTTCGTCACCCCCGCCCAAGAAAGCATCATGCTCCGTTGCCGCATCGCCGGTGGCGCACTCAGCACCTACCAATTTCGCGGCCTCGCAGAAATCGCCGCCGACTGGGGACCGGGCCACACCGACCTGACGACCCGCGCCAACCTCCAAGTCCGCGAGATCATGCCGGAAAACTGCCCGGCCATCCTGATGAAACTCGCTGACCTCGGCCTCACCTCCCAAGGCGCAGGTGCCGACAACGTCCGCAACATCACCGCCACTCCCACCACCGGCTTCGATCCCACCGAACTCATCGACGCGATGCCATACGCCCGCGCGATGCATCACTACATTTTGAAAAACCGCGACCTCTTCGGCCTCCCGCGCAAGTTCAATATCTCCTACGACTCCGGCGGCCAAGTCTCCACCTGCACCGACACCAACGACATCGGCTTCTACGCCGTCAGTGTCACCGCGAACAACCAAGGCATCGAGCCAGGCGTTTATTTCCGAATGCAACTCTGCGGCATCACCGGCCACAAACAATTCGCCACCGACTGCGGCCTCCTCCTCACCCCCGCCGAAACTATCCCCGTCGCCGCCGCCCTCATGCGCGTCTTCATCGAAAACGGCGACCGCACCAACCGCAAAAAAGCCCGCCTCAAGTATCTCGTCGATGACTGGGGCATCCCGAAAATCCTCGAAGAAACCGCCAAAAAACTCACCTTCGCCCCGCGCCATTTCCCGCTCGCATCCTGCGAACCCTCCGCGCCGAAAACCAAACACGGCCACCTCGGCATCCACCCCCAGACCGACGGCAAACACTACATCGGCGTCCTCACCCCCGTCGGCCGCATGTCCGTCAGCCAAATGCATGCCCTCGCCGACATCGCAGACACCTTTGGCCGTGGCGAAATCCGCCTCACCGTCTGGCAAAACCTCATCATCCCCGGCATTTCCGAGGAAAACCTCCAAGCCACTATCACCGCCCTCCAAGCCGCCGGACTCGACCACCGGAACAACTCCATCACCGGCGGCCTCATCGCCTGCACCGGCAGCCAAGGTTGCAAATTCGCCGCCGCAGACACCAAAGCCCAAGCCATTTCCCTCGGCGACCACCTCGCCCAGAAAATGATCCTCGACCAACCCATCAACATCCATCTCACCGGCTGCCAAAACTCCTGCGCCCAACACTACATCGGCGACATCGGCATGATGGGTACCCGCGTGAAATCCGCAGACGGCGGCACCGTGGACGGCTACAACATCGTCCTCGGCGGCGGCGTGGATGACACCCAAGCCATCGCTCGCGAAATCTGGAAATCCATCCCCGCCGACGAAATGCCCACCCTCATCGAGGCCCTCCTCGTCGTCTATCTCCGCGACCGCCTCGACGACGAAACCTTCACCACCTTCGCCAACCGCCACACCGCAGACCAACTCACCCACCTCTGCGCCCCCGCCAAAGTCGCCTAAATTAAAAAGAGTGGCACGGGCTGCCAGCCCGTCCTCTTCCAATCCAAAACATCACCCATCCCATGCCACTCACCATCCCCAACACCGCCCCATTTTCCGGCGCCCAGCGCATGTGGCTCAAAGGCTACCTCGACGCCATCAACTCCGCCCTCACCCCCGCAGCCGGCACCTCCACCACCACTGCTGCCAGCGGCCTCCCCGTGACCATCCTCTGGGGTTCCCAAACCGGAAACTCCGAATCTCTCGGTAAAAAACTCACCAAAACCCTCTCTGCCAGCGGCCACTCCCCCACCCTCCGCGACATGGCCAGCGTTTCAGCCGAAGACCTAACATCCATCAGCAATTTACTCATCATCACCTCCACCTACGGCGATGGCGAGCCACCCGACAACGCCGCCGCCCTCCACGCCGCCCTCCACGCCGCAGACGCCCCAAGCCTTTCCACCCTCAACTACTCCGTCCTCGCCCTCGGCGATTCCAGCTACCCCGACTTCTGCAAATGCGGCCAAGACTTCCACACCCGCCTCACCGCCCTCGGGGCCACTCCCCTCACCCCCATCATCGAGGCAGACGTCGATTACGACGCCCCCTTCGCCACCTGGACCGACCTCCTAAAAACCGCCCTAGTCGCCTAAAAAAATCTCAAACCTCTCTTCTCTTCCTCTACCCTAATAACTAATAACTAATCACCAATAACTTCTAACTCTCTTCTCTCCGCTCCGTGCCCACCCTCGACCGCCTCCCCGCCCTAAAACCCGCCCCCGGGGAGCGCAATCTCATCGACCAACTCCTCGCCGAGCAAAACCAGCTCCAAACCCCCGTCGCCCGCTTTTCCGAAACCCACCACCGCCGCCAGCCCGATCTCACCGACCACTACCGCAGCCTCATCCCCCTCACCAAACCCGGCACGGGCGAGCAATACGCATTCGAAGTCTCCCTCGACCGCTGCACCGGTTGCAAAGCCTGCGTTTCCGCCTGCCACTCGCTCAACGGCCTCGACGACGAAGAAGTCTGGCGCGATGTCGGAGCCCTCGTCGCCCCCGGTTGGCAGCAAACCGTCACCACCGCCTGCCACCACTGCGCCGATCCCGGCTGCCTCAATGGTTGCCCCGTCGGAGCCTACGAAAAAGACGCCGATACCGGCATCGTCCGCCACCTCGACGACCAATGCATCGGCTGCTCCTACTGCATCCTCAAATGCCCCTACGACGTTCCCAAGTATTCCAAAAAACGTGGCATCGTCCGAAAATGCGACATGTGCCATCAACGCCTCGCCGAGGGTGAAGCCCCGGCCTGCGTCCAAGCCTGCCCCACCGAAGCCATCCGCATCGTCGCGGTGAGCAAGCAGCCGAGAGCGGCGAGCAAGAGTTTCCCCACCACGTTTCCTGACTTTTCTATCACCCTCCCCACCACCCGCTACATCGGGCGCGAAATCCCCGCCACCGCCACCGCTGCCGACCGCGAAAACCTCGTTCCGCAGCACGCGCATTGGCCGCTGGTCCTGATGCTCACCCTCACCCAGGCCGGGATCGGACTCCTTTTCGCATCTCGTTCAAATCCCACCCTCACCCTCACCGCCGCCGCCATTTTCTTCGCCGGCATGGCCGCATCCGTCTTCCACCTCGGCCAACCGCTCAAAGCCTGGCGCTTCTTCCTCGGCCTCCGCACCTCATGGCTCTCCCGGGAAATCCTCGCCTTCTCCCTCTTCGCCCCGATTCCCCTCGCACTCGTCGGCTTCTCACTTTTGCCGAATTTCACCCAACTCACCATTCCGGCTTTCATCCAAAATTTCATCCCCCTCGCCACCCAGATCACCAGCCTCTCCGCTTGGTTCCTCGGCCTCCTCGCCGTCTTCACCAGCGTCATGATCTACCACGACACCCACCGCGCCCTCTGGAAATTCCCACGCGGAGCCACCCGCTTCTTCGGCACCGTCGCCACCTTCGCCGCACTTGGAAATCTAGCAATTCACCCCACTCCGCTAGCCGCCTGTATCTTCGCCGCCGCCGTCATTTTCAAACTCATCCCCGAACTCCGCTTTCTCAAACTCGGTAAAAAAACCGACTCCCCGTGGTCCCCCGACGCCCACAGTGCCCGCCTCCAGTTAGGCCCACTCAGACTCATCCTGCGCTCGAGATTTACCCTCGCCGTCCTCGCCATCCCCATCGCCCTCGTCCAGCCGTGGCTCGCCCTGCCCATCCTCCTCGCCGCCGAGATCCTCGAACGCCAACTCTTCTTCCAATCCGTCCAAGCCCCCAAAATGCCCGGAAACTTCGGCCCCAAAAACCGGCACTGACTTGGTATCTTACGATTTAGTTTTACCCATAGTCGCATCACAATTCCCATCAACGCGGGTTGATCTAGCGGATATTTAAATTGCCATAAGAGATCAAATCCGTCTTGTTCAAAGCATGGACGATGAAATCACCCCTGAAGCGGAAAATTTGCGTGTTGGAGTTGAAACTCAAGCCTCGGAGAACATCGTCATCGGCGGTGTGTCGGGACTGGTAGCGGCGTTAGCCGGAGCTGCCACCTGGGCAACAGTGACTTACTACACCAAGTATCAGATCGGCTTCATGGCCATCGGCATCGGCTATCTGGTGGGGATCGTCATGTTGAAATTTGGTCACGGTCGCAGCCAAGCCTTTGGCATTCTCGCTGCTGTCCTTGCCGTCGGCGGATGCCTCATCGGCAATCTTTTTTCGGCCTGCGCCTTCGCTGCGGATGAGCTTGATGTGCCAATGATGCAGATTGTCGGATCCCTGACTCCCACCGTCGCGGTTGAGATTCTTCAAGAAGGATTTTCTGCTATCGATGCACTATTCTATTTCCTTGCTGTCAGTGCAGCCTTCCGTGCGTCTCGGGCGACAGAGTGAGTTAGCGAGGACGCTCAAGAAAGAGCGTCAGTTCGTGGCGGTTGTAGGTGAGATGAGTGGTGGAAAAATGACGTAAGCCAGATTTCTCGAAGGCGTCCGTGGCAAAAGAGTGAAGGTCGTTCATTTCCGCGAAGGTGGTGACGCCTTGGGTTTTTAGGGTGAAAATGAGGATGCCGCCGGGCTTGAGATGGGTTGATAGACGAATGACTTGGCCAGTCGCATCGCGCGGGTCGCCATTCATATCGGACAGGATGGCTCCGTATCTCATGCTTGAGTTCGGGCGGAAGGAGGCGACGTCCATCATCGCGAAATGTAGGCCAGGGCGTGAATCGAGCCGCTTGTCCAATGCTGCGCGATCAATAGCGGTGACTTGGTAGCCGCGATCCAGTAACTCGGAGGTCATTCCTCCCGGACTTGCTCCTAGCTCAAGCCAGTGAGTTTTTTTATCGATCCTGACTGGATACATGCCGAGGTAGTGGAGTGCTTCGGCGATCTTGGCACCGGCGCGGCTGATGGTGTCCGGGGAATTTTGGCTGATGTATTTCGTGCCTCCTGGGTAGAACCCGTTTGCGGCAAGTGGGCTCTGCAGCCCGCAGAAAAGTCCTTCGTTCCCGATGAGGCAGAACAGAGTGGGGAGTTCGCTATTCTGCATTTCTACGTCCTTGAAGCTGGCAACGGCTTCCGGAAACAACTGCAAAGTGCGACCACGGAGATTCGAGGCGAGTGTCTTGTAGTAGCGGTTCGTCGCCGCCGGATCGAGCTGCCCCATGAAAATCGCTTGCGGATTTCTTGCACCGAATTTCCTGAAAATCGTCTGCGCTGCTTTTTCGACGAAGCCGTCCATTTTTGCAGGGTTGCACGGCCATGAATGTTCGACCGGGAGATTCCAGCGGAGAAACTTCTCGGAGGTGGACGCGTGAAGGTTTGCCCGCTGAATGAGGAAATACTCGCTGCCTAGCCGCTTCACCAGTGTGGCACCTAAGCCCGCGATGATTTCAGGAACGAACTCATCGAAAACTTCGGCGATACGGATCAGCCACGGTGATGGAGTGGCGGATTGGTGTTCCAAGTCGAGACGGGTTGAGTGGCTTGACTCAGGCTTGTGGCGAGTATTTAGCGAGGAGCTCCTCAGCCTTTTCAGGGGCGATAGCTTCGTGGAAATCATCGTTCACGAGGCAGACGGGTGCGGTGCCGCAGGAGGCGAGGCATTCGGCGAACTCGACGGAAAATTTCCCGCAGGGCGAGACGCTCACCGGGTGGTGGTGGGAATCGCTGGCAGAGCGGTCGATGCCGGTGAGTTCGCACAGCCGTTCCATCAGCTCGTAGCTGCCGCCCATCGCGCACGAGAGAGTTCGGCAGACGCGGATGTGGAATTTTCCCGGCGCGGATTGGCGGAAACCGGGATAGAACGTGACGACTTCGAGCACTTTGATCGGCTCGATTTCTAACTTCGCCGCGACCCACTCGATGGCCGGCGCGGAGATGAAACCGAACTTATGTTGGACGATGTGAAGCAGCGGCAGCGTGGCGGAGCGTTTGCTTTCGGGATAGTGGGAAATGCGATCATTGGCCTCGGCCTCAAGCTCGGCGGTCACGGTAAATGGCGCGTAAAACTGGCTACCGGGTGTCTCGTGGGAGGCGATGGATTCTTCGAGCGTGGAGTGGGACATGGGATGAAGAGGAAGATTTTTAGCCGCAAAAAGGCGAAAGAAAGGCGCAAAAAAATTAAGAAGGAGGATCGAGGTCTTTGGACAAGGCGTATTTTTTGATTTGGAGGACTGGGGCACCGAAGTTGATGGGGAGACCGTGTTCTTTGCGGGAGGCTCGAAGGTAGCCGAAAAGCTGGGAAACGTGCTCGTTAGCAAGAGATTTCACAGCTTTGAGTTCTACGATCAGCTCACCTGCTACTAGCAAATCCACATCAAGTTCACCCAGCAAAGTTCCGTCTTCATCGTAAACCGACAAAGATGGCTGTTGCTCAATTTCGATTCCTAGACGGCGAAGTCGGTAGGCCAGACCATTCTCATAAATCTTCTCCTTGTGCCCATGCCGCAAAAACTTGTGTAAGGCGAAGGAAGATTCCCTAACCTGGTCACATACTTCAAAGATATAGTCTTTTTTTTGCGCCATTTTTTCGCCTTTTTGCGGCTGAAAACTCTTCACCGATCACACTCGCCCATCACGAAATCCAACGAGCCAAGAATGGCCGGGATGTCAGAGACCATGTGGCCGGGCAGGAGCTTGGAAGTGATGGAGAGGTTGCAGAACGAGGGGCTGCGGATTTTCAGGCGATACGGGACGCCGCCGCCTTTGGAATGGATGTAGAAACCGAGTTCGCCCTTGGGATTTTCTGCGGCAAAATAGACTTCACCGGCAGGAGCGTTGATGCCTTGGGTGGCGACGATGAAATGGTGGATGAGTTCTTCCATGGACATGGCGACGCGCTCCTTGTCCGGCAACATGCTCTTCGAATCCGCGAGATTGATCGGGCCGTCGGGCATGGTGTCGAGCACTTGGCGGCAGATGCGGATGGATTGCTTCATTTCCTCCATCCGGCATTGGTAGCGGGCGTAGCAGTCGCCTTCGTCGGCGACGGGGATGTCGAAATCGTATTTTTCGTAACCGAGATAAGGGCTGTCTTTGCGGAGATCGCGGGCGACGCCGGAAGCGCGGAGGTTTGGCCCAGTCATGCCGAAGGCAATAGCGGATTCGCGGGAAATGACGCCGACGTTCACCATGCGGTCGATGAAGATTTTGTTCTTATCGAGCAGCTTGCCGATTTCGCCGATGGTGACGAGGCACTCATCGAGAAACTGGCGGACGGTCGCCTCGAAGCCGGGCGGCATGTCGCGGAGTTGGCCACCGACGCGGGTGTAGGAGGTGGTGAATCGAGCACCGGTGAGTTGCTCGCACATGTTGTAAACTTTTTCCCGCTCCGTGAAGGTGTAGAGGAAAACGGTCATCGCGCCGACATCCATGGCGCAGACGCCGACTCCAAGCATGTGGGATGAAATCCGGGCGAGTTCGCAACAAAGGACGCGCAGCGCTTGGCCGCGCGGTGGCAGGGTCCAGCCCATGAGCTTCTCCACGGCGCAGGCGTAGGCGACGTTGTTCGCCAGCGGGGCGAGGTAATCGAGCCGATCCGTGTAAGGCACGAACTGGTTGTAGTGCATGTTTTCCGCGATTTTCTCGTCGCCGCGATGCAGGAAACCGACGTCGGGATCGGCAGAGTGGATGATCTCGCCATTGAGTTCGAGGATGAGGCGCAGCACGCCGTGAGTCGCGGGGTGGGATGGTCCCATATTAAGCACCATCCGCTCGCCAACGAGATCGTCCGTTTCCTCGTGGTAGCTTTCCGCTGCACGGGCGGCGCGGGCGATGGTGTCTGGAGCCTCGAATTCTTGGGTAGTCTTACTCATGCCTTTTTGACGGGGAGAGAAATGCTCATCGCTCTCGGTTTCGCAAGGGGTTTGTGAAAATTTTCACAAGCTCCCACGACCGTAGCGCTCACGGAACTGGCGGAGCAAATCGTCCACCCGGTCCGTGTCAGCGGGAGTCGGCGGCGTTTCTTCGCCCGGAACGACTGGCTCAACAGGAATGAAAGCCTGAGTCGGAACCTCGCTCGGCGGCTGATAGGCTACCGGCTCGGGAGGCGCGAAAGCCTGCGGCGGAGACTCGTGATGCGTTTCGTGAACGACGGGTGCCACCTGAAACGGGGATTCTTGGATCGGCTGAAACTCGGCTGTCGGGATCATCGGCTCATGGCTGGGTGCGACTTGAAACGGCGAGCTGATCGGCGGCTGAAACTCTTGAACAGTGGGCTGGGTGAACTCCGTGGCAGGCGGAGTCCACGGGCTTTCCACCACTGGCTCGGGTGCTGGCACGGTGAATCCAGAGTCCTGAATCGGTGCCGCCGTGGTTTCCGGTTCCATTTCGAAAGAAGGCGCGGGAAAAAACTCCGGCTGTGGCCAGATGGGCTGAATTTCCTCTAACGGTGCGATTTCCTCCAAGATGGGTTCCGGCTCGATTACTGGTTGAGGCTCGGGAACAGCGATTATTACGGGCTGCGCTGGCGCGACTTCGGGAGTGAGCGGCAGCATCGGAGCTGGAGGTGAAATTTGCGCTGGCGCGACCGCAGCCGGAGTGTCCATCGCCGTCGCTTTCAACCACGCCATCCCCGCCGCACGGATCAAGCCGCGAGCGTGGCTGCCGGAAGATTTCAGATCGATCCGCTCCAGCACTTTTGCTCCCAAGCCCGGCACGCGCGAATCCAGCAACGCCGCCATTTCCGCCTCGGTCAGCGGCTCTAGCTCGACCACCACTTCGGAGAGCCGATCCGCCAATCCGCCGCTCAATCGCGGGACGAACGCACTCTCCCAGATGTCTAAATTCAACGACAAAATCACATCCACCCGGTCCACCGACTGGCGCAACGTTCCGAGAAACGCGCCGAATCTCAGAGCCGCCGTTTCATCCGAGGAAAATCCCTCCAGATCGTCCGCCACCAAAACGACACGCACCAACTGCGTCACCAGCCCGAGCAATGCTTCGAGCCGCTCCATTTCCCCGCCCGCGCCCTGATGGACCGCCTCGGCCAGAGTGCTCACCCGGTTCGACTGATCCAGCGGCGTCGAGGCATAGCGGAATAACGCCTCCACCCAGAACGAAACTTCGCGCACCGGCAGACCCGCGCGTTGCGCCAGTTCTAGGCTCAGACGTTGGCCGAGAATCTCGAAGTTTTCCCGCGCCCAGTGCGCCGTCACCGCGTTCGGGTGGTGGAAATCAAAGGTTTCTATCGGCCGCATCCGCAGGGCGGTTAGAGCACCTTCGCGGTCCTGGCACGGCACCTCACCGGATGCGACCAGCGGCTGAAGTGCGGAGGCAAATAAACGCCGCGTCACGAGATCTAACACACTCAGCCCACCCGATGCCGGCAACTGCCGCACCAGACAACGCAGCGTGTCGTCGATCACCGAGCCAGCATCGATCCGGCAGCCAAAAGACGCGTGAAGCGGGATAAATTCGTGGTTCGCGCCGAGTTGATGCTGGATGCGCGAGAGCAAGTGAGTCTTGCCGTGGCCCGCGCGTGAGGCACGTAGCAAGATGCAGCGACCAGTTTTCTCAAGCGGCACCGTGAGAATGTCCGACAAGACTTGATAGGCCTGTCGGTTCACCGATTCCGCGTGGGCGATGGGGGCGCGTCCGAGAGTTTCGAAAAGATGTTGAAACGGGTGTTCGTTAGCCATGGGGAGGATTCCTTGCGATTCGGGCGCAGGTTGGAGAGGTTTTCTGGCCTCCACAAGACCAGAGGCAGGAAAATCGAAAAACCGATGGCATTTCACACCCACTCTGCTTTTCTCGTCACATGAAATCCTTCCTCGTGATGACCGTCCTCGGCAGCGATCGCCCAGGCCTCGTGAATTCCCTCGCCGACACCGTTGCAGACCATGGTGGAAATTGGCTAGAAAGTCGGATGGCTCGGCTGGCAGGTCAGTTCGCTGGCATCGTCCGCATCGAGTGCCGACCAGACAGCGTGGATGCACTCATTCGGGAGCTTCAGAAGCCCGGCAACTTTGGTCTAACCATCACCGCCGTCCGCGAAGATGAGCAGGAAACCCTCTCCCACCGCACCTTGATCGTCGATGTGATGGGCAACGACCGCCCCGGCATCGTCCGCGAGCTATCCGCCGCGGTCGCCAAGGCTGGCGGAAACATTGAGGAACTCACCACCGGCCTCGAAAGCGCACCGATGAGCGGCCACCCGATGTTTCGCGCCCACGGCGTCATCTCCGTGCCTGAGGACACAGAAACCGCCACCCTGACCACCGCCATCGAAAGCCTCGGCGGCGATCTCACGGTGGATGTGGTGCTTTGAAAGCTGTGGCTGGGCCAATGTATTGAGGGATTCAAGGAGCAGCGATCTCCGAATCGCCGAGGCCCTTGAAAAGCCAAAGGAGAGGCGGTGATCCTCGATTCCTTGTCATTTCATGGGCTGGGTCGGATCGGAGTTCGCCTTTCCTTGAATGCTGAATCCTCAGAACCATCGGGCTTCACGATGACAAGCCAGCCGTTTTTTCGCACCCAGATCAATTTCTGATAGGTCGGTCAAATCGGACGAAGACATCCGCAAAAAAATCAAAATACCCGTGATCGCGTAATTCAGTTACGGCGATCTTCTGGCATAACAACTGCGGTTTTCAATTCACGAACCTCCCTCACATCCCCCCGCATGTTTTCTCTCCGCTTTTTTCAAAACGGCTCGTTCCGCGCTTTGACTCGATTTTTCGACAGCTTGAAATTTTTAGAAATTTCACCCAGCCCGGCAAATCTCTCGGCGATCCAAAATCAGAGAAATGAAAATTTGATCCGTGATGTTCAGGAAAATATCTTGACCGTTTGGCAATCCTCGTCTCTTGATCGCCTCGTTTCGTGGTTCCCACAACCACACCTTCCCCCAGTTACCCCCCGCACCGTGTGGCAAACTACGCACACAAATTATTTGAAAAATCGTTGATTCACTGATCACGACAGCCGCCAAACTTTTATAGTTTTTGGCACAATTTCCGCAGATTTAAAGTTGTTATTCCCCACCCCCACGCCCCCCGTAAAAATGAAATCGTTATCTAAGTTCTTTCGCGCCCTCGGTCTGCTGACCGTTGCCATTTCCGGCATCGCGACCTCCCAAGCTCAGACCCCGCCTGTGCGGATCATGCCTCTGGGCGACTCGCTCACTGCTGGCGTCAGTCCAATTCCGGTGGCTGGTGCGTATCGGAACAGGCTTCACAGCATTTTGACCACCGCAGGCTACAACGTGGACTTCGTGGGAACGAATACGGATGCGAATAATCCATCGCTGCCGGACAGAAATCATCAGGGAACGGGCGGAATGCGGATCGATGACCTTCAGGGCGGCATCGCGGGTTGGCTGAACTCGGTGGAAGATCCCGATGTGGTGCTGCTGCTCGCGGGGACTAACGATTTCTCCCAGAGTTTCAACCTCGGCTCGGTGCAAACTCGGATGGCAAACTTGATCGGCGACATCGCCACCAAGCGCCCATTCGCGAAAATCATCGTCGCCAGCCTGCCACTGCGGACGGATGACTCAGGAAAAAACACCCAGCAACTTGGTTTCAACTCTGCACTTCCGGGGATCGTCAACAACCAGGTCTTACTCGGGCGTCAGGTGAGTTTCGTGGACCTGCAATCCACGCTCGTCTCAGGCGATCTGACTGACGGCGTTCACCCGAATCAAACGGGTTACAATAAAATCGCTGATGCGTTTTTACCCGCGATTTCCAACGTCATCGCACCGCTGGGCACGACCAATCCACCCGCTGTGGTGCGCACGGGACCACCGACTACCTTACAAAGCATCACTCTCACCTTCAGCAAGCCCCTCGCCGATACGGCTGCTAGTGCCGCGAATTTCAGCGTCAACGGCGGTGTGACGGTCTCCCAAGCGGTGCTCGATGCGGCTACGAAACGCGTCATCACCCTCACCACCAGCTCGCAGTCTCCCGGCACGCTTTACACGATTTCTCTCAGTGGCATTCGGGACAGGACGGCGTTACAAAACCTCATCGCTCCCGGCTCCACCGTCGCTTACTCCACCGACGCACAGACCAACGGCAGCTTCGAAGCTGGCCTCGTCGGCTGGACGCCAACGGGTAGCGTTGAAATCAAGGATTCTGCGGATGTAGTGCCTTACCTTCCGACGAGCGGCTCGAAATTGGCAGCATTCAGCGCAGGCCAAACCGCGCCAAACGGCACCTTGAGCCAATCGTTCTCCACCACCATCGGCGTCCAATACGTTCTCGCCTTCGACGCAGGCGCGCTCGGTGCGACTCGCGAGCAAAGAATGCAGATCAACATCACCGGCGGGACCAATCTCGTCTCCCAGCAGGTGGCCATCACCGCCCCCGGCGGACTGGGCAGCAACTGGGTTTCACGGAGCTACGGCTTCATCGCCAACAGCACGACCACCACGATGACGTTCGCCGACATCTCGGCCAGTGGCGACGGCGCAGATCTCACGCTGGACAACGTGCGTCTGACCACCCAAGTGCCTCGCACTCTTACTGTTGCATCCGCTCCGTTTAACGGCATCAACGTCACCGTCTCTCCTGCCGATCTCAACGGCGCCAGCGGTGCTCCTACCGGATTCAGCCGCCAATACACCGACGGCACCACCGTCACTCTCTCCGCTCCGACCCTCTCGGGTGCCACTGCATTTACCAAATGGCAGCGCAACGGCGTGGATCTCACCACCAACTCGACCACGACGGTCACCATGGATGCGAACTACACGCTCAACGCGGTGTATTCGCCCACCAACCAAGTCATTCTCAACGGCAGTTTTGAAAACGATTACGCAAACTGGACGCAAACCGGGAGTCAGGAAATCCGCGTAGGTGCGCCCTACACCTCCACGGATGGTGCCAAGCTCGTCGCCTTCAACACCGGCAACCGCGCCAGCGGTGGCACGCTTGTCCAAAGCTTCGCCACCACTTCCGGTGAAACCTACACGCTCAAATTCGACGCCGGGGCTTTCTCCTTCAACACCTCGCCACAGACCATGCAGGTCACCGTCGTCGGCGCAGGAAACATCCTCAATCAAAACATTTCCATCACCGGACTCGGCGGCGGAACCACACGTTGGGTTCCACAAACTTTCACCTTTGTGGCAAACAGCACCAGCGCGACACTCACTTTCCGCGACACATCTGCCACCTCGAATGGCCTCGATTTGACCTTGGACAACGTCCGCATCACTGGACCTCCGCTTCCGGTGAACAATTCCCCAGTCGCGGTTGCTGACAGTTATTCCACCAATCAAAACACCCAGCTCGTCGTCCCGAATCTGACAGGCGTTCTCGCGAACGACACCGACAGCGAATCCAATACACTCAACGCTGTCATCGAGGCCAATCCAACCAACGGCACCGTCACGCTCAACTCCCTCGGCGGCTTCACTTACACGCCCACGAGTGGTTTCACCGGAGCAGATTCTTTCAGCTATCGCGCCAACGACGGCACATCCAGTTCCGCCGCCGCCACCGTTTCCATCACTGTCAACGGCGTCGCCATCGGTGCTTTGGTCAACGGCGGCTTCGAGTCTGGTGAAAATGGCTGGACCATGACCGGCAACCGCGTCGTCTTCGATAACAGTGCTCCTTACATCGCCTTCGCAGGAAACAGGATGCTCATCTTTAATGCAGCGGACCGGACTCCAAACGCAGTCGTTTCTCAGACTTTCGCCACCGCACCCGGCCAAACTTACAGCCTCAACTTCCAGTTAGGCGTCCTCGGTAACATTGAGCAAAGAATCGGTGTCGCCATCAACGGCAACGCTTCCCTTGCCGCTGGCACTGAATCCGTTTTCGGAAATTCTCCCAACGTCGTCTGGGCCGCCCGCAGTGTTTCCTTCACCGCAGACAGCAACGCCACGACCATCACCTTCACCGATATTTCGCCCTCCACCATCGGCGGCGACGTGATGATCGATGAAGTCAGCATTTCACTCGATGTGCCGAACCAAGTTCCCGTCGCCGTGGCGGACTCCTACTCCACCAGCCTCAACACCCTGCTAACCGTCGCGATGCCCGGCTTGCTAGGAAATGACACCGATGGCGACATGGACACGCTCACCGCCATGCTCGACGTCGGCCCTGCAAATGGCGACCTCATCCTCAACGCCAACGGCAGTTTCACCTACGATCCCGATCCCGGCTACACCGGCGCAGATTCCTTCACTTATCACGCCACCGACGGTGAAGACGACTCGAACATCGTCACGGTTTCCCTCTCCATCGGAGTTTCCCAACTGCTCGTCAACGGCAGCTTCGAGAACGGCGAAACTGGCTGGACCATGACCGGCAACCGCGTCGTCTATACCAGCGACGGTACCTACAACGCCTTCCAAGGCTCCAAGATGGCCATCTTCAATGCGGGCGAATCCACTCCGAACGCCGTCGTTTCCCAATCCTTCGCCACCGTCCCCGGCGAAACCTACAACCTCGACTTCCACATGGGCATCCTCGCCCTGAACAGTTCCCAGCAAACTCTGCGCATTCAGGTTTCGAACACCACCGTTCCCTTCAACGTCACCGAGACACTCACCGGAAATGGTGCTGGAAATTCCGTCTGGACGCCCAAGAGCTACACCTTCGTCGCCAACGCCACGACCACGACGCTCACCTTCACTGATATTTCCACCACCACGGGAGCCGTCGATCTCATGCTCGACAACGTCCGCGTCACCGGAGCTGGCGGCGCGCCAAACACCGCCCCCGTCGCCGTCACCGACTCCTACTCCACCAGCCAGAATACCCCGCTCGTCGTCCTCCTCGCGAACAGCGTGCTCGGCAATGACACCGACGCGGAAATGAACACGCTCACCGCAGTTCTGGACGCGAACGCCACCAACGGCAACGTCGTCCTCAACACCAACGGCACCTTCACCTACACCCCGAACAACGGCTCCAGCGGCTCCGATTCGTTCACCTACCGCGCCAACGACGGCATTGCGAACTCGAACGTCGTCGCTGTTTCCATCACGGTCACTCCCGTCATCTCCGGCGCACTCGTCAACGGCAGCTTCGAGTCCGGCTACACCGGCTGGACCCAAACTGGCAACCAATCCATCCAGTCTAACTTGCCCTACGTCGCCACGGACGGCACCAAGCTCGTTTCCTTCAACGATGGCAACCGCGCCCCGAACGGCGTTCTCTCCCAAGCATTCGGCACCGTTTCCGGCCAAACTTACACCCTCGCCTTCGACGCAGGTGCCTTCGCCTTCAACACCAGCCCGCAGACCTTGCAAGTCACCGTCGTCGGTGCTGCTGGCCTGCTCACGCAAACCATCACCATAAACGGCCTCGGCGGAAATGGCACCAATCGCTGGGTTCCACAAAGTTTCACCTTCATCGCCGACTCCCCTTCCGCGACTCTCACCTTCCGTGACCAATCCGCGAACGGCAACGGCCTCGACCTCCTGCTCGACAACGTCCGCGTCACCGGACCTCCTGTTGGAAACGTCGCACCCATCGCCGTCGCAGACAGCTACTCCACTGGTATCGGCGCGACGCTCACCGTCCTCGCCCCCGCTGGCGTGCTGGCCAACGATACCGATGTAAATGCAGACATTCTCAACGCCGCGCTCGTCACCACCACGACCAACGGGATGCTCAACCTGAATGGAAACGGTAGCTTCACCTACGCTCCAAATCCCGGCTTCAGCGGCTCCGACTCGTTCACCTACCGCGCCAACGACGGCGCTTTGAACTCGAACACCGTCACTGTCACGATTTCCGTCGCTCAGCCCACCTCCCAGCTCCTCGTCAACGGCAGCTTCGAGTCCGATTACACCGGCTGGACAAACACCGGAAATCAAACCATCCAGACGACATCGACTTTCTATACCCCGACCAATGGCAACAAGCTAAACTCCTTCAACGGCGTCAACTCGACACCCAACGGCGTCCTCAGCCAATCCTTCGCCACAGTCACGGGTCAAACTTACACCCTCACCTTCGATGCAGGCGTCCTCTCCTTCGGCTCCTTCCCACAGGTCTTGCAAGTCACTGTCGCAGGCACATCGAACGTCCTGACCCAGACGCTCACCCTCACGGGTTTCACCAACGGCTCGAATCGCTGGTTCCCGCAGAGTTTCACCTTCATCGCCAATAGCACGGTCAGCACCCTGACTTTCCGCGATCAATCAGCCTTCACCAACGGCCTCGATCTCTTGCTCGACAACGTCCGCGTCAATGGCCCGCCCGGCGTTCCTAACACCGCGCCCATTGCCACTGGCGAAACTTATTCCACTCTCCAAGGCAGCCCACTCACCGTCGCCGATCCCGGCGTGCTTGGAAACGACACCGACGCGGAAATGAACACCCTCACCGCCTCCGTCGCCACCACCACCGCGAACGGTCTCCTCACTCTCGGCCAAAACGGCGGCTTCACCTACGCCCCAGCTCCTAGCTTCTCCGGCCAAGACTCCTTCACCTACCGCGCCAACGACGGTGTGACGAATTCCAACCTCGTCACCGTCACCATCAACGTCACCCCCGTTTCCGTCGGCGGCCTCACCAACGGCAGCTTCGAGAGCGGAGAAACTGGCTGGACCATGACGGGAAATCGCACCGTCTTCCCTCAAGAGACCGATTATCTGGCTTTCCAAGGAACCAACCTCCTCGTCTTCAACGCCGCGAACTCCACGCCTGACGCCGTCGTCAGCCAGATCTTCACCACCACACCGGGCCAGAACTACACCCTCGCCTTCCGCATGGGCATCCTCGCCGGTAACTCCGCCGAGCAAAAACTCGATGTCTCCGTCGTCGGCACTGCCAGCCACATTTCCGTCACCGAGTCGCTCTTCGGCAACAATTTAGGCAACACTGTCTGGACCGCGAAATCCTACAATTTCACCGCAGACAGCAACGTCACCACCCTGACTTTCAGAGACCTCTCCACCGCCACTTTCGCCGTGGATCTCCTGCTCGATGACGTCAGCGTCACCGTCCCAGCCCCGAACGCCGCCCCCGTCGCGAACGCAAACAGCTACTCGATCAACCAAGACACCAAGCTCATCGTCGCCGCCGCAGGTGTTCTCGCCAACGACACCGATGGCGAAAACGACACCCTCTCCGCATCCATCGACACCGCTCCGACCAACGGCAGCATCTCCCTCGATTCCGACGGCAGCTTCATCTACACCCCGAACGTCCGCTTCTCCGGCACCGACTCGTTCACCTACCACGCTAACGACGGCACCTCGGACTCGAATATCGCCACCGTCACCATCAACGTCGCCGCCTTCCAGATCCTTGTGAACGGCAGCTTCGAAGCTGGCGAATCCGGCTGGACCATGACCGGAAATCGCGTGGTCGTCGAAAATGACGGCAGCTTCATCGCCTTCGACGGCACCAAACTGCTCGCCTTCAACGCCGGCAACACCACCCCAGACGCCACCGTTTCCCAATCCTTCACCACCATCCCCGGCGAAGAATACACGCTGGAATACAACCTCGGCACTCTGGGCAACAACGGCATCGGGCAATCGCTGCTCGTTTCCCTCACTGGCACCGCCACCCACCTCTCCACCACCGAGACCGTCACCGGAAATGGTTCCCCCACCACGAACTGGTCCGTCCGCTCACACACCTTCATCGCGGATAGCCCGACCACCGTTCTGACCTTCACCGACACCTCGTCAGCCACCAATCTCATCGACCTCGTCCTCGACAACGTCACCATCACTGGCCCATCCGTCGGCATCCCGAACACCGCGCCCGTCGCCGTCGCAGACTCCTACTCCACCGCGATGAACACTCCGCTCACGGTTGTCCTCCCCGGTGTCCTCGGCAATGACACCGATGCCGAACTCAGCACCCTGCTCGCGCTCAACGCCTCCGATCCAGCGAACGGCAGCGTCACCCTCGCGACAGACGGCAGTTTCACCTACACCCCAGACAGCGGATTCACTGGCACCGACACATTTACCTATCAGGCAAATGACGGCAGCCTCGCCTCGAACATCGTCACCGTCTCCATTAACGTCACCTCCGGTTTCGCAGGCATCGTCAACGGCAGCTTCGAGTCGAACTTCACCGGCTGGACCACCGCAGGAAATCTCGGCATCGAGTCAGGTTCCCCATTCACCCCGACGGACGGCTCCAAGCTCGCTGGCTTCAACGGCGGCAACCAAACCCCGAACGGCGTCCTCTCTCAGACTTTCGCCACCGTCCCCGGCACCAGCTACACGCTCGCCTTCGACCTCGGCGTGCTCTCCTACAACACCAACTCACAGACCATGCGCGTCGCTGTCACCGGATCGAACAGCCTCCTCAACCAAGTCATCTCCATCAACGGACTCGGCGGCGGAAGCAATCGCTGGCTCCCACAGAGCTTCACCTTCGTAGCGAACAGCACCCCGACCACCCTCACCTTCACCGACCAGTCATCCACCACGAACTTGCTCGATCTCATCCTCGACAACGTCCGCGTGACCACCAACGGCGGCGGCGGACCAAACACGGCTCCAGTTGCAGGAAATGACTCCTACACCGCCACCGTCAGCACGCTTCTCACCGTTCCACTCCCCGGTGTCCTCGCGAACGATACGGATGCACAATCCAACTCGCTCACCGCATCCATCGTCGCACAAGCCACTAATGGCACCGTCGTCCTGAACCCGAACGGCAGCTTCACCTACAATCCCACCACCGGCTACACCGGCCCGGATTCGTTCACCTACCGCGCCAACGACGGAGCCTTAAACTCCAACACCGCCACCGTTTCCATCACCGTCAGCGCAGGCGGAGTCAATGGCTTCACCAACGGCAGTTTCGAGTCGGATTTCACCAACTGGAACGTCACCGGAAACGTGGAAATCCAGTCGTCTTCGCCTTACCAGCCCACCGATGGCAGCAAGCTCGCCTCCTTCAACGCAGGCCAGACCGCACCGAACGGAGTGCTCTCGCAAACCTTCGCCACCACTCCCGGTGCCACCTACACCCTCGCGTTCGATGCTGGCACCCTCGCCTTTAACTTCTCCACTCAGCGCGTCCAAGTCGGCGTCACTGGCTCCGGTAGCCTGCTCTCACAAAGCATCACGCTCCCCAGCACCAACGGCACCACCCGCTGGTCCGCTCAGAGCTTCAGCTTCACCGCAAACAGTGCCTCCACCACCCTCAGCTTCACCGACACCTCCGTCTCCGGAGTGGGCCTTGATCTCGTCATCGACAACGTCCGCGTCACCTTCAACGGCTCCGCTCCCGTCCTCAGAACCCTCACGGTCAACGCCACTCCGGTAAATGCCGCCATCATCGTTTCTCCAAATGACTCGAACGGCAACGGCAACGGCACTACCAACTTCGGTCGCGCCTACGCCCCGAACACCACCGTCAATCTCACCGCCCCAGCCACCACATCCGGCGTCGCCTTCGTTAAGTGGCAGAAAAATGGCGTGGACCTCACCACCAATCTCGCCACCAGCGTATTGATGGATGCCAGCTACACACTCACCGCCATTTACTCAGACCCACCGTTCTCCAACGGCAGCTTTGAGACCGGCACCTTCGCTCCGTGGGTCACCTCCGGCGGCACTGCAAACAGCGTGAAAATCAACGGCGAACTCCCAGCCACCAACGGCACCAAGGTCGTCGAGTTTAACAGTGGACAATCCCCAGCCGGCGGCATCCTCGCTCAAACTTTCACCACCACTCCTGGCGTCACCTACAACCTCGCCTTCGACCTCGGCGTCATCGCCTTCAACACCAGCCTGCAAACTCTACAAGTCGCAGTCACTGGCAGCGGTTCGCTACTCTCCCAAGTCGCCTCCATCAACGGCATCGGCAACGGCACGGTAAAATGGGAAGCGAAATCTTACACTTTCACCGCGAACACCACCTCCACCACCCTCACCCTGACCGACACCTCGGCCACCACGAACTCACTCGACATGCTGCTCGATAACGTCCGCGTCACCAACGCGAACTCCCGCACGCTTAACGTGAACTCCGTCGGAACCAGCAACGTCGCGGTCACCGTCAGCCCTGCCGACAACAACTCCGCAGGAAACGGCACGACCCAACTCAGTCGCTCCTACAACCTCACCACCGTCGTTTCACTGACTGCCGCCGCCACCGGCCCGAACGGTGCCACCTTCGTAAAATGGGTCAAAGACGGTGTCGAACACGCCACCACCCCAGCCACCAGCGTCACCATCACCGCAGACACCAACCTGTTTGCCATCTACACGGGTGGAACCTTCGCCCCGCTTGGACCCAACGTCATCGTGAACGGTAGCTTCGAGTTCATCACCGGCCACGGCGAAACCGCGACAGCTAACAACTGGGTAGAAGCCAACGACTCCACTCGCATCGAGCAACCTGGCCCATCCTTCCCCGAATACTCCACAGACGGAAGCAACATGCTTTCCTTCAGCGTCGGCCAAACGCCAAACGACGGCCAAATCGCCCAAGCCTTCACCACCGTTCCCGGCACCACCTACACGCTCCAATTCGACAGCGGTGCCAACGGCACGCCTTTGATTGATCAGCTTCTCGATATCAACGTCTTCGGTGCTGGCGGCTCATCCATCCTCACCCGTCGCCTCGTCCTCCCCGGTGGAAACGCCATCGTGAAATGGAGACCCTACACCTACACATTCACCGCCAACAGCACCTCCTCCACCTTGATGTTCTCCGACGGCTCCACCACTGGAAACCTCATCGACATTTTCGTGGATAACGTCCGCGTCCAAGCTGGCACACTGCCGCCTGCGGTCCTCACCGTTAACACCACGCCAGCCCAAGGCAAAGCCATCACCGTCAACACCCCAGACATCGCTGGCCAAGGCAACGGCACCTCGAACTTCACCCGCATCTACAACCCAGGCGCAACCGTCTCCCTCGTCGCCCCACACGTCGGCTTCGTGAAATGGCTCAAAAACGGCCAATGGTATGCCACCAACAACACCATCACCGTTTCCATGGACACCAGTCACCTCATGACTGTGGTCTACACCGACACCCCAGTCCTCGGGCCATTCCAAAACGGCAGCTTTGAAAATGAATTCGCCGGTTGGACCTGGGCGGGTGGCCCCCAGACCGTCAAGGTCAAGGACGGCCTCCCCACCACCAATGGCCTCATCGTTGTCGAGTTCAACAGCGCCAACTCCGGCCTTGATGGCTCGATCACTCAGACCTTCACCACGATTCCTGGTAATAACTACAGCGTCGCATTCGATGTCGGCAGCAAAGCCTTCAACAACGCCAACCAAACGCTCAAAGTCCAAGTCACCGGCAACAACACCTCGCTCGTGAACCAAAACTTCACCGTCACCGGCGCAGGAAATGGCGATGTCACCTACTTCAACCGCACCGTGAACTTCGTTGCGAACAGCCCAGCAACCACCCTCACCTTCAGTGACCAATCCGGCACCGGCGCAGGCATCGACCTCTTGCTCGATAACGTCATTCTCACTGGCGTGTCACCACCGAACGGCAACGCTCGCACACTCAGCGTAAACTCCCTCGGCACCAGCAACGTTGCCATCACCGTCAGCCCGAACGACAACAATGCGGTAGGCAACGGCTCCACTCAACTCAGCCGCACATTCGACCTCGGAACGAATGTCTCCCTCACCGCCGCCGCCACTGGCCCGAACGGTGCCACCTTCGTAAAATGGGTCAAAGACGGTGTCGATCACGCCACCACCCGTGCCACCAATGTCACCATCACCGCAGACACCAACCTGTTTGCCATCTACTCCGGCGGAACCTTTGCCCCACTCGGACCGAACGTCATCCAGAACGGTAGCTTCGAGTTCATCACCGGCCACGGCGAAACAGCGACCGCTAACAACTGGGTAGAAGCCAACGACTCCACCCGCATCGAGCAACCCGGTGCGGCCTACCCCGAATACTCCACGGACGGTAACAACATGCTTTCCTTCAGCGTCGGTGGCACGCCGAACAACGGCCAAATCGCCCAAGCCTTCGCAACCGTCCCAGGCACCACTTACACCCTCCAATTCGACAGTGGCGCAAACGGCACGCCCGTCGTCAATCAGTTGCTCGACATCAACGTCTTCGGTGCTAACGGCGCATCCATCCTCACCCACCGCCTCACCCTCCCCGGTGGCAACGCGATCGTGAAATGGAGTCCCTACGTCTTCACATTCACCGCGAACAGCACCTCCTCCACCCTGATGTTCTCCGACGGCTCCACCACCGGCAATGCTATCGACATCTTCGTGGATAATGTCCGCGTGCGCGCTGGCACCCTGCCACCCGCCGTCCTCACCGTGAACACCACCCCAGCCCAAGGCAAAGCCATCACCGTCAACACCTCTGACATCGCAGGCCAAGCCAACGGCACCTCGAACTTCACCCGCATTTACAATCCCGGTGCCACCGTCACCCTCGTCGCCCCGCACGTCGGCTTCGTGAAATGGCTCAAAAACGGCCAATGGTATGCCACCAACAACACCATCACCGTTTCCATGGACACCAGCCACGTCATGACCGTCGTTTACACCGCTACCCCCGTCCTCGGACCCTTCCAAAACGGTAGCTTCGAGAACGAGTTTGCCGGCTGGACCTGGGCGGGTGGTCCACAGACCGTCAAAGTCAAGGATGGTCTCCCCACCACCGACGGCCTCATCGTGGTCGAGTTCAACAGCGCCAACTCCGGCCTCGACGGCTCCATCACCCAGACCTTCACCACCGTTCCAGGCCAACCATACAGCGTCGCATTCGATGTCGGCAGCAAAGCCTTCAACAACGCCAACCAGACGCTTAAAGTCCAAGTCACCGGCAACAACACCTCGCTCGTGAACCAAAATTTCACCGTCACCGGCGCAGGAAATGGCGATGTCACTTATTTCAACCGCACCGTGAACTTCACCGCCAACAGCGGCGTCACCACCCTCACCTTCAGCGACCAATCCAGCACCGGTGCTGGCCTCGACCTCCTCCTCGACAACGTCATCCTCACCGGTCCGTCACCGCCAGCACCTTCCTTCGCACCAGAGCCAAACGCCCTCGTCGTCGGTCCACCGCCAGAAATACCCGCCCCATCGCTTAGCACCGTGTCACCCGGAAATCTCGCCATCGCCATGAACGCCACCGAGCCAGGAACCTACACGCTCCAATGTTCAGAAGACCTCTCGAAATGGGAAGACATCGGCGAAGGCGAAGTAGTCACCGAGCCACGCGCCTTGCAGTTCTTCAACGCCCCACCCGCCCACAAAACCAAATTCTTCTACCGCGTCAAAGTCGATAAGCCATAAGGCCACAAGGCTACCTGCGAGTTTCCAAAAAAATCACCGGGCCATGGAGTAAAATCCATGGCCCGTTTTCTATGAATCAGAACCGCGAAATTCATTTCGCCCCACCAAACTCCCAACCAGCACCCCTCGATTTTCGCGTTTTTTTGCGCCTCTTTGCGGCTAAAAAATCTCCACCCCAAAACGCCTCAACCCACTCTCACCCTCTTTCTATTTGACCCAGCTTCCCCCAACAGAAACTCTCCCGAAATGAAAATCCTTCTCCTCACCACCCTCACCACCCTCACCCTCGCAGCCACCGCCTCCGCAGGCATCGTCTTCGGTCCCGTTCGCGCCCAGCCCGGCGAAAGCATACGCCTCGTCACCCACTCAGAAACTCCCGGCGGCACCCTCCAACGCACCGTCGCCGGAAAACCTCAAAACGGCACTCTCTCCATCACCCGCGACCGCGAACTCATCTGGACCTTCCGCGAACCCATGGCCGACGGCACCCGCCGCGGCATGGTCAAAGTCCCCAAAATCACCACTCGCACCGTCACCAAAGTCAACGGCAAAGAAGACGTTGCCACCGACAACAGCCCGCTCACCGGCAAAATGTTTTCCATGTCCAAGCCGCCCACCGGCGATTGGAAATTCGAACTCGACGGCTCAGTTCCCCTCACCCGCATCCAACACGAGATCGACGAACTCACCGTCTATCTCAAACGCGATTGGTATCCACCTGGCCGCGAAGTCAAAGTCGGCGACTCATGGGAATTCGATCCAGCGTGGGTGAAAATGATCATCGGCAAGGATTTCAAAAACGCCCAGACCATCGGCACCATGCGGGTCCGCCAAGTCCGCCACGCAGAAAAACGCCACATCGCCATCCTCGATGTCACCATCGCCAGCGCCGGCGCGGAATTCCGCCCCGACGGCTCCACCACCGAAGCCTCCGTCAACCTCAAAGGCCAAGTCACCGTCAATCTCGACACCATGCTCGACGAAGAACTCCTCCTCGACGGCACCGTCACGACTACCTCCTCCGGCAATGGCGAAACTTCAAAACTCAATCTCCCCCTCCGCCTCACCGCCCGCAAATCCTTCGTCCGAGACTCACCCTGACAACGTCGCCCGCCTCCAAGACCTCTCCACCCGCCCCACAAGGAGAAGCGACACTCTTGTCGCCATCTTTATTTTTTCAAAAATGGCAGGACTCATCCCCTGCAAGTTTCGCGTCTAACCCATATCCAAGAACTCGTCACCAAATCCCCCTCGCCATCTCCCATCGAACTGATAGCACCACGAGTGAATCGTTAAATCGTCTCGCCCCCGTCCCTGTGTCGAATCTCTCCCCAACCGCTCTCATTCCAACGCCATCCCGCCCCCGCCTTGTACTCCGCTTGGGCTTCGCTTGGGCTTCGCTTGGGCTTCGCAGGGCGTAAGGAACTCTCCGACTCGGAACAACGCATCGTCGCCGATTCGCTCCATCAGGTGATGCAGACGCTGGCAAAGCGCCTCTCCTCCATCGCCCCCGCCCCCCCCGTCGAAGCAGGAAAAGAACCGCCAGTTTCCGCCTACTTTTCCAAACAATGCCCGCTCCTCAGGCTCGTCACCGAGTTCTTCGATCATGGCGACAGTCCCGCCCGACAGGAAAAGCAGTGGACGACACGCCTTCGCAAATCCGCATGGACGTTGTTTGAGAAACGCCTTCGAAAGAGCTTCCACACCATCCCCTCAAGCTCGTCGAGGTCGAATTTATTCACCCTTTTCATATTTAACAAACTCCTCGTCTCAAGCAGTAACCTATCCTTGTAAGCTAGGCCCGCCCGTGCCAGACATCTCACAGATGAAAATCACTCTCCAACCAGCAATTCTCGAATGGGCACGCGAGCGCGCGGGCCTCAGCGAGATTGCGTTGGCTAAGAAACTAACTGCAAAACCTGAGCAGGTTGAGAAGTGGGAGGAAGACGGGAATCTCACATACAAGCGCGCTGAAAAGCTCGCAAAAGTGACGCATACACCTTTCGGCTATCTTTTTCTCAGCGAGCCGCCTAAAGAAAAACTACCAGTCGCGGACTTTCGCACGCTGGGGAGTGAGGAAGGTGGACGTCCCAGCCCGGAGCTTCTTGATGTCTTGTATGACGCAATGCGTAAGCAGGATTGGTATCGGGAGCATCTCCTTGAGCTAGGAGAAGACCCAGTGAAGTTCGTTGGCAGTGCCACAGTGAAGACGGACATGAAGGAACTTGCGGATGCGATTCGCAGGAACTTTAAGTTCAATTCGCAACTAAGGGCGACGGCTTCCAACTGGGAACAGGCTTTATCCCTCATGTTCGATCATTGCGAAGAACAAGGCGTCATGATTATCCGCAGCGGAATCGCTGATGGGAACACTCATCGCCCGCTTTCCATCGAAGAATTTCGCGGGTTCGCACTGACGGATGCCTATGCGCCTCTGGTGTTCATAAATTCGAAGGATAGCCCAGCAGGCCAAATGTTCACCTTGGTCCATGAACTGGTGCATCTGTGGCTCGGACTTTCTGGCGTCTCGAACCTAGAACAGTCCTACGCTCCTACGAAGCGAGTGGAGATTTTCTGCAACGCCGTTGCCGCCGAAGTCTTGGTGCCAATGGCAGAATTGAAGGATGCTCTCAAAGAGAGGATAGATACCGTGGATGCGTTAAGAAGACGTTTCAAGGTAAGTAGCCTAGTAATTTTACGGCGCCTTCACGATGTGAAGGAAATCGACCGCGCACAGTTCCAAGAACTTTATAAAGCGGAGGAGGTCGCATTCGCGAACAAACGCGAAACACAAGCAAGCGGCGGAAATTATTATGCCACGCAAAGAGTGCGGAGCGGAGGCAACCGTTTTGCGCGAGCTCTCATCGCCAGCACCTTGGAAGGTAGAACTCCTTATCGGGAGGCACAGGGTCTTCTTGGGATCAAGAAAGTCGAGACGTTCAAAAAATTCGCAATCGAACTCAAATTCTCGATCTAATGCCCTATCTGCTCGATACAAACACGCTGATTCAGGCGAAGAACGAATATTACGGATTCGACATCTGCCCCGGTTATTGGAACTGGATCGAAGCGGCGAATCTTCTGGGTGACGTGCACAGCATCGTGCCGGTTTTGGAAGAGCTGCGGGATGGCGAGGACGAGCTAACCGCCTGGGCAAACAAGGTCGAGAAAGCGTCGAAATTTTTCCTGCCAATGGATCAGAAGGCGGTGGGCAAAATCGCGAATGTCGTCGCGTGGGTGCAAAGCGGGGATTTCAAAGAACAAGCAAAACGTGATTTCCTTGCCCGTGCCGACCCTCAGTTGATCGCGTATGCCTTGGCTCACAAAGATGTCACAATCGTAACTCATGAAGTGCATGTTGAGGGTGAGAAGAAGAAGGTAAAGATCCCGACGGTTTGCAGGGCATTGGGCATTCGCTGCGAGAGGACTTTCACCATGCTGTCCCGCGAGAAAATTCAGTTTGATCTGACATGGCTATGATCCTTCGCCAATCCGCCTTTCTTCTCCGCCAGAGCGACATCCTGATCGCCGCCGCCAACCCGGACGAACCCGGCAAAGCGGGCTGCACCCTCGAAACCGTCCGGGAAGCTCTCGCCTTCGATCTGCTTGGGGGTCTGCTTTGGGGTCTGCTTGTGCTTGGGGGTCAGTCCCAAATGCTTGGGGGTCTGCTTGGGGGTCAGTCCCAAATAACTGCTTCGGTGCTTCGGGGTCAGTCCCAAATAACTGCTTCGGGGTCAGTCCCAAATAACAGACATTTGCAGTTCTAACGCTTCTATTGGAGCAGATTCAAATGCCAGACTTTTTCCCAAAATGCGTCCAAGCGTCCAGCCCGCCGCCCGTCTTTCACACCAAGACTCTTCCTCAGCTTTTCCGGTCCGGTCAGCAAGGCACTCGGGGCGGCGTTGTTCGGGTGGTTGAAGAAGCTTTTCCCATCGTTCGCGCCCTTCAAGTTGGAGAGGGACATTTCTGGGGGCAGTTGGAATCCGCAGCTTCTCAAGGCCCTGCGGGATCGCCATGAGCGGCTTGCCCTGTTCGGACTGGATCTGAATCCCGGCGAACTCCGGCAACCCTTGAGCGCCTTCCAGCTTTGCAGCGCGGATCGGATCGGGGTCCACAAACTGAGCAAGCTCCTGCTTTCTCGGATGGTGAGTCCGGGTCCATGAAACGGTGTCCCACATTGGCCTCATGACGCTGGGAGATGTCTTGCTTTGCGGCGTTTTTTTGTTAATTGTCCTTTATGCAAACGACTCTCGAAATTGATGATGATGTGCTTAGCACGGCCGAAGCACTGGCTGCACGCTCCCAACGCACTGCTGGAGCAGTCATCTCTGAGTTGGTTCGCAAAGGGTTAAAAACACTTGGCCAGGGGGGCGTGTCATCGGTGATGGTCAATGGCTTTGAAGTGATCCCGGCGGCGGATCGAGTGGTCACGCATGAGCAGGTGCGATCTTTGCTGGAGGATGCGGAGTCCCGATGATTTCGCTGCTCGATGCCAATATGCTGATCGCTTTGTTTGATGCGGCTCATGTGCATCATGAAGCAGCTCACCAGTGGCTAACGGCCAATCGCGCAAATGGCTGGGCAACCTGTCCGCTGACGGAAAACTCCTGCATCCGGGTGATCTCCCAACCTTCCTACTCAGGGCGACTTTCTGTAGCCAATATTGCCGGGCGGTTGGAGCGTGCTATGGCTGCTCTGGATCACCACACTTGGCCCGATGATATTCATTTGAGTGACCCGCAGCGCTTTGATCACACTCAGATTTATCATTCCAAACATCTGACAGACATCTACCTGCTCGCCTTGGCTGTTCACCGTCAGGGGCGGCTGGTAACATTCGACCAAGGCATTTCTGTCGTCCCGGTCATTGGAGCGGACTCGAATCACTTGCTCGTTTTGTGAATAAGGGGCGTTGGAGCCACGGAATCGCTACGAGCGGCTTGCCCAGTTAGGTCTGGATCTGAATCCCGGCGAACTCCAACAACGGCGAAACCTCAAAACGTAATCTCCCCCTCCGCCTCACCGCCCGCAAATCCTTCGTCCGAGACTCACGCTGACTCTCACAGCCATTTCATCTTCTTGAAAATCACAAGCTGCGTCCCGGCGATCACCGCCATCAGAATCATCACGCCCAGATAGCCGTATGGCTGATACAGCTCCGGCATGTTCCACGGCATTCTCTGCCCAGAACTCGTCTCCGCCGCGAAATTCATCCCATAAACGCCCACGATGAACGTCAGCGGAATAATGCTTCGGGGTCAGTGCTTCGGGGTCAGTCCCAAATAACAGACATTTGCAGTTCTAACGCTTCTATTGGAGCAGATTCAAATGCCAGACTTTTTCCAGAATGCGCCCAAGCATTCAGCCCGCCGCCCGTCTTTCACACCAAGACTCTTCCTCAGCTTCTCCGGCTCGGTCAGCAAGGCACTCGGGGCGGCGTTGTTCGGGTGGTTGAAGAAGCTTTTTCCATCGTTCGCGCCCTTCAAGTTGGAGAGGGACATTTCTGGGGGCAGTTGGAATCCGCAGCTGCGCAAGGCACTGCGGAATGCGATGATTGGCTAGCACTGTTCACAGGCACTTTCCCATGCTTGCAACGAGCGGCGATTTGCGGCAGTTTGTGCTTATGGAAGACCTGATTGTCATTGATCCTGCGGTTTGCAACGGTCGCCCCGTAGTGAAGGGGACGCGCATCACCGTGCAAACGGTCATGGAGTTTCTGGCTGCCGGAGACTCAGTGGATGAAGTTCTTGAAACGTATCCGACCCTGTCGCGCAAGCAGGTGCTGGCTTGCATGGAGTGGGCATCCCGTCTCATGGGCAATCACTTCCAAGTCGCCGAACTCGCGTGAACGGGTTCCTGTTGGATGAGAACCTTCCGGGTGGACTGAGTTTCCAAACCTCTCTGCCCGTCAGCCACGCTCTGGATCTGGGTGCAAATCCGACGGATAGCGAACTATGGTCATTTGCGAAGGAGAGGCGCTTGGTGATCGTCACCAAAGATGCGGATTTTTCGGATCGGATACTTGTCAGCTCGCCGCCGCCGTGGATTGTGCATCTGCGCTTCGGAAACATACGACGAAAGGAGTTTCAGCGTTTTCTCGCAGCGTTTTCTCGCAGCGGTTTGGCCGCAGGTGGAGTCGCTGCTGCCAGCGAGCGAGCTAGTCTGCGTGTATGCGGATCGGATCGAAGCGTTCGGGTGAGATGACCGTTGAGATGGAAAACCACGAATCATGGTTCATACCCACCACCCAGAACTCCGCATCTTCCTCACTTCTCCGGCCCGGTCAACAAGGTGCTTGGGGCGGCGTTGTTCGGGTGGCTGAAGAAGCTTTCCTCATCGTTCGCGCCCTTCATGTCGGACAGGGACGTTTCCACGGGCAGTTGGAATCCGCAACTTCTCAAGGCGCTGCGGAATCGCCATGAGTGGCTTGCCCTGTTCGGTCTGGATCTGAATCCCGGCGAACTCCGGCAATGGCGAAACTTCAAAACTCAATCTCCCCCTCCGCCTCACCGCCCGCAAATCCTTCGTCCGAGACTCACCCTGACCGTCACAGCCATTTCATTTTCTTGAAAATCACAAGCTGCGTCCCGGCGATGACCGCCATCAGAATCATCACGCCCAGATAACCATACGGCTGATACAGCTCTGGCATGTTCCACGGCATTTTCTGCCCAGAACTCGTCTCCGCTGCGAAATTCATCCCATAAACGCCCACGATGAACGTCAGCGGAATAAAGATCGACGTAATCACCGTCAGCACTCGCATCACCTCGTTCGTCCGCAGGCCCACGCTGGAGTGATAGAGTTCCATCAGCCCAGAAGTGATTTCCTTGTAGCTCTCCACCAGATCCATGAGCTGCACCGTATGGTCGTAACAATCCCGCAGGAAAACCCGAGTCGGACTCGCGATGTAGCCCGAGGAATCGTGAAGCAAAGAATTCACCACATCCCGTAGCGGCCAGACGAATCGCCGGAGCTGGGTTAAATTCCGCTTATACTCATGCAGCGTCCTCACCATTTCCCGCGAGGGCCGATCCAGCAAATCATCCTCCAGCTCATCAATCGCGTTCCCCACCTCCTCCAGCACCGGGTAGTAATGATCGATGATCGAGTCCAGCAGCGCATACGCCAGATAGTCCGCCTTGTTTTTCCGAATCAGCCCATGCCCTGAGCGAATCCGCGTGCGGATCGGATCAAACACATCGTAGTCCGCCTCCTCTTGGATCGTGACCAAAAAATTCCGCCCGAGAAACAGACTCACCTGCTCTCCGCAAATACTCCGGTTATGATCCTGATAGACCATCTGCGCGATGATAAATAAAAACTCATCGTAAGTCTCCGTCTTCGGCCTTTGCCCCGTCGTCAGCACATCCTCAAGTGCCAGCGGATGCAGCTTAAACATCTCGCCCAATGCTTTCAGTGCCTCGATGTCACCCAGTCCATCGACGTTGATCCACGTCACCTTGCGATTATCCAGATGCTCAGAAATCTCCGCCACATCCGTGATCTCACGCTCCTCGTAGCCATTCCGATCATACTCTATCAGCGTAATCTTAGGCCGCACCGCTTTCCCATCCACCAAGTGCGGGATCAGCGTGGCTGGCGAAGCTCCAGGAACCGGACGACGAGTTTTAAACATAGCGTTGTAGTGTGAAATTTCAGCCGAGCTTCACCAGATTCGGACACTCAAGTCCACTCTCGAAATCCTTTAAGTTAGAAAGTGTCGTCATCGCGATGTTCGTCATCGCCTCCCGCGTGAAAAACGCCTGATGCCCCGTGACCAGCACGTTCGGAAATGTCGTCAAGCGCATGAACACATCGTCCTGAATGATGCGAAACGACAGATCCTCGAAAAACAATGCGGACTCTTCCTCATACACATCCAGTGCCAAACCGCCGATCTTCCCCGACTTGATCGCCACAATCGCCGCCTCCGTATCGATCAACGCCCCACGACTGGTGTTCACGATGAAAACTCCATCCCGCATATTTCCTAACGATTTCTCGTCCACCAGATGATGCGTCGTCGGCATCAGCGGACAATGCAGGCTGATCGCGTGCGAGCGACTGAACAGCTCATCCAGCTCCACGTAACGCACTCCCATCGCCTCGCACTCCGCATTCCGCACCACGTCATGGGCCAGCACCTCACAGCCAAATCCCACCATGATCCGTGCGAAAATCCCGCCAATAATCCCCGTCCCGATCACTCCAACCGTCTTCCCATGCACATCCGCGCCGATCAATCCATCGATGGAAAAATTTCCCTCCCGCACCCGGTTGTAAGCCTTGTGGATGTGCCGATTTAAACACAGCAGCAACGCCACCGCATGTTCCGCCACCGCAAACGGCGAATAAGCCGGAACCCGTGCAATCTGAAAACCCAACGCCTTCGCCGCCGCCAGATCCACGTTATTAAAACCCGCACAGCGCAACGCGATCAACCGCGTCCCACCCGCCGCGAGCTTTTCTAACGTCAGCGCATTTAGCTCATCATTCACAAACGCACACACTGCCGGCGAACCCTGCGCCAAAATCGCGGTCTCCGCCGTCAGCCGATTTTCAACAAAGACCAGCTCATGCCCCACGCCGTCGTTGGCCTCTCTCAGAAATTTTTCGTCGTAGGGCTTACTGCTGAAGATCGTCATTTTCATGAATGTTCCGCATCTTCAACACCCCACACAGAGACTCAAGCATTGTTCCAGATCACTAACTTTTCCGTCTCACCGCAACGTTGCGCCGAGACGCAGCAAACCCAAGGAAGGGCGGACTCCGATCCGCCCCGGACGATGAAAAGCCAGAGAAGTGAGGATCACCGCTACCATCAGGCTTTTCATGGGCATCGGCGATTCGGAATGCAGCACGAGCGATGGCAAGTCGGTGTGAATCGCGAAGCGGATCCCGCATGGCCGTGGGCAAATCGCCGCTCCTTGGGTTCTGAATCCTCACAGGCATTAAGTTAGAATCCGCATTTTCAATCCCTCTTCCCAAGCAAGTATCCTAACCAAGTCGAAACTCTATTTCGGCTCCTCGTGAGGAAAAATCTCGGAAATAGGCGACTCGATTTGCAGGTCCATCCAGCGTTCGAGAGCGGCTTTCATCGGCGCCAACACATCGGGTCGAGTCGCGGCGAGATCAGTTTCACAGTGGCGATCACTCGGCATGTGAAACAGCGTGAAGTGGCGAGTCCCTTGCGCCGTGGGAGTGCAGACGAGTTTCCAATCTCGGGTTTTGAGGCAGCGTTGTTTGGCCGCGATGAGTCGGTCAAGATACTCGGGCTTGAGGACGAACTGATAGTTAAACGACGGGTCGATGAAGGTGAGTTCATCCATGGCGGGGAGCTTGGGTCGCTCGACACCTTTCACGCTGAACTGGATGAATGGGAATCCCGTCTCACCATAAAATGGGCGGTGAACCGGAGTCTCACTGCCGCGAATCCAGTTGGCAAAACTTTGCCCCTGCCACGTAGCAGGTTTACTAACATTTAGCAAATCCGCGAGCGTCGGGATCACGTCGATCAGTCGCACAGTTTCCGGGATGACCTTGGGAGCGGTGCCGGGAAGGTGGAAAATCATCGGCACATGGTTCGCTTGGAGGCCACCGTTGAAGGTGAGGCCGTGGCCGAGAGTGACGCCGGGTTCGTATAAATCATCGCCGTGGTCGGAGGTGACGATGACGATGGTATTTTCTGCGAGTCCGTTCGCTTTGAGTGACGCGAGGATCTTGCCCACATTGTCGTCGAATTGGCGGGTGCAGCCGTCGTAGAGCGCGCGGATTTGCTTCACCTCTTTTGGCGGCAGTGCTTTCCATTTCGATTCGAGATCCGTGCTGCCGATGAAGGAGTCGATGTCGAAGGCCACTTTATCGCGGTTTGGCCCTTCGTAGTCTGGATCGACAAACATACTGCGGTAGGGCTCGGGACTGCTGTATGGAAGATGATTGCACGAATAGAAGACGTGCCAAAAGAACGGCTTCTGGGTTCTCGCAACATCGGCGAGACGCTTTTCCACGCGGCGGGTGACGACCTCAGGTTTGACGAAATTTGCGAATGACTCGAGCTGCGGAAACATCCAGTCACCTAACGGATTATCGAAATAAAGTGGCACCACGGAGTGCGCCATGACCACCGCTTGGCTCATGTAGATCTTAAAGTTATCGAAGGTGGAAACGGAGAGATGCTCCATCCCGAGGTTGACGACTTCGTAGTATCCGGCGCACCAGTCGCCGATGGCGGCGGTATCGTAGCCGCGCTGGTGGAGCAGGGCCGGGAAAGGAGTCACGCGCTTTTTCATCGCACCAATCGTTTCCCGGTTAGGATACATTTGGCGGATGCCATGAGTCTGCGGATACGTGGATGTCATCAGTTGCACGCCGGACTCCATGGTGGAGGCGATGGCGGTGTAGCAGGTCTGAAAATGAACGGAGCGGGCAGAAAGCTCGTCGATGAATGGCGAGACACCGTCTTTCGCAGCACCGTCCGAGCGCGTGGGACGATAGCCCGCGCAACCGAGCAGGTCGCCGCGCAGCGAGTCCGAGCCGATGATGATGACGTTCATCGGTTTTCCTCCACTCGCAGCTTGGACCGGAGCTTGGCTCCTGAAGGTGTCAGCCATGGAAATTAGCCCGACGGTTAGTGCGATTAAAAAGGCCGCCACCCAGCCCTTGCGCCCGTGACGACGGAGGTGCCAGATGAGAATGATGGCGAGCAGCAGCAGCGGAAAAATCGTGAACAGAAACCAAAGGCTTTGAGGTTTGATCGACTCTGGAATGACTTCGAGACAGCGGTAATACCAATGGCCATACTCGTTTTCCTGTAGGAAATATGGCCGCGTCACCACGAGCCGCAGGTTGAAAAATCCGTGGATGAGGGCCGCTAGACCGAGGCTGGAAAGAACGATGAAGCGTCTCGACCGGCGACCCGTGCGAGCCGATAGAATGCTCACCAGTGGCTGGATGAGAAATGCGCCAACGACCGCGAGCAACAGGTAAGCGATGACCATCTGCAAATTCTGAAGCACCAGAAATCCAAAGTATTTGTCGCGGGCGAGTGCGCTGAACTCATTCGCCATTTGCTCTGACGAGTCGTTCAGCTCCCACAGCGCGAGTCCGTATTGATAGACCATGAAAACCGAGACCCCGGCGAGGACGGGAAGAAATCCAATGGCACGAATCGGTTGGGTGTCGGTAGCTGAATTCAAGTGGCGGCGAGACTTGTCAGATGCGGACGGAAGATCAAGAGCTTGCGTCAGGTGGAGTGATGTGGAGCCAGCGAGTGTTGACGACTTTCTCGATCACGACTCCGTTTCTCGATTGCAAGCCCGCCGGGACATGAAGCCGGAGAATCAGACTGCCGGTGCCATTTCCGCTTAAATTCAACTGCTCTTGGATTTCATTCGCGACGGATTCATTCGCCTTCGCGTAGCCAAAGAGGGTGGCATCTGCGCCCAGTGCGGTGAGCCGGAAACTGCTCCATTTCTTAGAATCGCTGAACTCATGGCTGTGAAAACTATCCCTCACCACCTGCACCCGGAAATCGAAAGACGTCATCGTCGGGCGCTCAGCCGCGAAGTCGTCCCACGGCATCGGCTGATAGCAAACAAGGGTTTCCCAGTCGATGAGCGGGCGGCTGGGATCGGACACGTCGATGATGATGTTGCGTTTTTCACGACGTTCTAAACCGACGGTAGCTAGCCAGAAATTTCCGCTAAAACCGAGGGTGAGTGGCTCGAGTCGGCGAATGGTCAATTCCTTGTTAGCGACGACCGGAGTCTGAGCATGATGAGCTTCCATCAGCGGCCTGACCCGCTCCACATGGCGGACAAATCGAGTCTGCCCCGCCACATTCTTTGCTGCGTAAAAACTGCGGATCGTCGTTTCGATCTGAGTCACCAGTCTCTCCGCCTCGAGTTCTTCCTGAGCGTCATCCTGCACCAAAGTCGCCGCCTCCACCCGGACTTGCTGCGTTTGCGATTGCGAGCTGCCCAACTGCACCAGAGACCAAGCCACCGCTCCTGCTAGAATCAACCCGATGAGCGCGAACCATCCCCACGGGATCTGCCGCTGCTCGACAGAAGATTTCCCCCAGTCGCCCTCCAACTGGTCAGGATTCACCGTTTCCATCTCGATCAAGGCCTCGATCCCCGGCTGGTAGGTGCGAGACTCGGTTTCATCGCGATTGGGTAAATCCAAACGTCGGCTGACCATGGTATCTTCGGCATGGCTGCCGAGGCGGACCGGCTTCTCGCGCTCACGAGTCTCGTCAGTTTCAAGGCGGACCACCGGCACTCCGAGCACGGTGGAATCATCCACCGGCTTGAGTTCGATCCGCTTTTCCTCTCGCGCCATGACGCCGTGAGGAAAACTGTAAAAGTCCATCGACGCAACGCTACTCTCACTCTAAATCTCGCGAGGAATCCACATGCCCGCCTCTTCTCGTATCCTCATCGTGACCGCTGCCTTCGGGGAGGGCCACAACAGTGCTGCCCGGAATTTGGCGCTCGCCCTCGAAGCTCAGGGCGCGATCACTCAAGTGAGCGATCCCTGCATCCTCGGCATCCCGCGCATCACCGCCGCCGTGAACAGCGGCTATCGCTACATCACTAACAATTTCCCGAAAATCTGGGCCAGAATCTATCGCTCCACCGACCACTGCGATTTCAACCAACAACGCTCGCCCATCTTGCGAAAAGTCGAGGCCGCGTTAGCAAAGCTCATCGACGAATTTCAGCCAACCGCCGTCGTCAGCACCTATCCACTTTACCCGTATTTCATGCGGCGAATTTTAGAAAAATCTGGTGCGAAAACTCCGGTCTTCATCGTGGTGACGGACTCTATCGAGATCAATGCATCATGGCTGCGTGCCCGCTGCGGGTGCTGGTTAGTCACCGATCCATTCACGCGAGACGCGATGATTCGCAAAGGCCTTCCTGCCGAAAATCTCATCGACACTGGCTTTCCCGTGCATCCCGCGTTTTCAAGTCTGACGCCCATACCGCTGTCCGACGCTTGTGATCCATTCCGCATTCTCTATTTCCCCACCGCGAAACTCCCGTTCGTCCGCCGCCACAGTCGCGCTTTGCTAGAAGCATCGCCCAACACACACTTGACCATCGTTCTCGGTCGCAATGTGCGCTCGCTCTATTCTCGGGCGAAGGAAATCCAAAAAACCTACCCTGGCCGTGTGAAGCTCATCGGCTGGACGCGCCGTGTCCCGCTGCTCCTCAATAGCCACCACCTCGTCATCGGCAAAGCCGGCGGTGCCACAGTTCACGAAGCCATCGCTGCGCGTTGCCCCATGCTCATCCATCATCTCGTGCCGGGCCAGGAAGAGGGAAATTTGAAACTGCTAGAAATCATCGGCGGTGGTCATTTAGCCGCTACGCCTGAAGCACTCTCACGTCATGTCGCCGATCTCCTCGCCGACCACGCTGCCGGCTGGCGCACCATGAAAAACGCCCTCATCCGCCACGGCAGAAACGCCGGTGCCATCGCTGCCGCTGGATACATTCTAAAACAAATCGAGGATCCATAATGACGGCTTGAAATCATCTCTTCCTCTTCCCATCAACTCTCAACTCTCAACTTCTTCCATGACCTTCCTCTTCGACATTGGCCGTGTCCTCCTAGACTTCGACTTCGAGACCTCCATGACACGACTTTTCCCAGATGAGGTGACAGATCCATCCGGGAAATTGGCATTACTCATCGAGCGCAAAGACGAGTTTGAGACGGGAAAAATCGACGTTCCCACTTACATCCGCTGGGCACTTGAAATCCTCGATAGTCCCGCCACTCCAGATCAATTCATCCACGCATGGCAGAACATTTTTACTCCCAACGAGCCGATGTGGGCCTGTGTCCGCAAGCTCGCAGCGGCGGGACATCGCTTGATTCTGTTTTCTAATACGAATGCGATTCATTGCCCGTGGATCTTTGAAGAATACCCCGAGTTCTCTCTATTTCCCGAAGCTGTCCTTTCCTACAACACCGGCTACATTAAGCCGGAGACGGGCATCTATCGTTACGCCATCGACACTCACCATCTCGTCCCTGCGGAGACGCTCTACATCGACGATCTCCCGCAAAATTGCGCCACCGGACGTGATCTCGGCTTCCGCACCTGGCAGTACGATCTCGAGGATCACGCTGCCTTTGAAATCTGGCTCGCCCGTGAACTCTCCGCCTGCGGCATCTGATTTCTCCCACTCTCAACTCTCAACTATCCGCTCTCAACTTCTTCTCCATGTCCATCCTCACCATCGCAGGCCGCGAATTCAGCTCCCGCCTCTTTCTCGGCACCGGCAAGTTTCCTTCAAACGAATCCATGCGCGACGCCCTCGCCGCCAGCGGCACGCAGATTGTCACCGTCGCCCTCCGCCGCGCCGACCTCACTGGCAAGGGTGATCCCTACGCAAACATCCTCGATTTCATCGACCCCGAAAAATACCTCCTGCTCCCTAACACCAGCGGTGCCATGAACGCCGAGGAAGCCGTCCGCCTCGCCCGCCTCGCCGCCGCTGCTGGCCTGCCGAAGTGGGTGAAACTCGAAATTCATCCTGATCCCACCTACCTCCTCCCCGACCCGATAGAGACCCTCAAAGCCGCTGAAATCCTCGTCAAAGAAGGCTTCACCGTCCTTCCCTACATCAACGCCGATCCCGTCCTCGCGAAGCGTTTGCAAGAAGTGGGCACCGCCACCGTCATGCCGTTAGGTGCGCCCATTGGCTCAAATCGCGGCGTCGTCACTCGCGATCAGATCCGCATCATCGTGGAGCAAGCCATCGTCCCCGTCATCGTAGATGCCGGGCTCGGCGTCCCCAGTCATGCCGCAGAAGCCATGGAACTCGGAGCCGATGCAGTGCTCGTCAACACTGCCATCGCCATCGCCAGCGACACCGTTAGAATGGCCATCGCCTTCAAAAAAGCCGTCGAAGCTGGCCGCGAAGCCTACGAACTCGGCCTCCCCGAGATTCTCGATCACGCCAGTGCCACCAGCCCGCTGACGGGATTTCTAGGGTAGTGATGGCTCACTGCTTTTTCTAGCAAAAGACCTCATTTTTTAACTTGGTCACCTCCGCGTGTAACGACAACGCCGCCTCTTTGCGATTCATCGGCCACTGTGTAGCTTCGCCAAAATTGAGCATCGCCGTGACCTTCCGTAGTCTCGCCAGTCCGATGAGATGCGGAAAAAATGTCGCATCTCCCCAGTAACAAACATCGCTCGCCGCATTTCCGCCGTCGGCCTGATAGGAAATCGCCGTCGGAGTGATCGCCGCGTTTGTATCGAGCGCGACTTGCAGCAAAGTCGGCTTGAATGGCAGCACCGACGCGCCATCAGAACTCGTCCCCTCCGGGAACAGCACCACAGGAATTCCCACCGCCAGCACTTGCCGGATTTGTTCACTGGTTTTTCCGGCAGAAAGCGGTCTTTCACGCTCGGCCAAGATCGTTCCCGCACACTCCAGCAAGCCTCCAATCGCCGGCCATTTTCTCACATCTGACTTCGCCACAAAAACCACCGATCCCTGCGCCGCGATCACCAGAATATCGAGGTAGCCGAGGTGATTGCACACGATCATGCCACCGCCCGGTAGCTCGCCCGTGACTTGGACATCCACATCCAGAGCGGCTAACATCCGCCGTGCTTGTCGCTGTTGCCACACAGCACGCTCCGCTGGATTTCGGAGTTTTCTCCCCTCACACCGGGCGCAAAAAATCGCAAAACCCAGTCGAGTCAGCCGCGATACGCATCTAACGTAATTTCCCATGGTCAGCTAAAAAATGCTTTTTTCCCGCTTCGGAAATTTTTGTTACGTCGAGGATGGTCAGGAAGTCGATGGTTTGAAATTCCGCATCCAGTGCGGGCGGACCTGCAATCACCGCACCGATACTCAAGTAGGCTGCGAACAACTTTGGAGTTTTTACTTTCCCCATCACCACCTCAGGCACAGGCATTTCATAATTGCGAGTCGGCACCGTCCGCAACTCCGGCGGCGCGAGGTAGCCATTTTCTAACTGCCGATAAAGCCCCCACCCTTCCGCTGGATCTTGCGAAGTCAGTGAGCTACAACCCAACAAATAACGTGAGCCCCGCGCGATGGCATAGCCCGCGATGCCGCGCCATAACAGATCGAGCACCGCGCGATTCCGATGGCGGTGGTGGATGCAGGCACGACCGAGTTCCAAAACCTCATCGCGCAGCGGCTCATACGGGCTGAAGTCGAACTCTTGCGCACTGTAATATCCGAGTCCTGCCCCAGCCATCGCACCCGTTTGCAAACGGTAAGTTCCCACGACCCGCTCGGAGCCTCCCTCCTCGATCACCAAATGATCGCACTGTGCGTCGAATGGATCGGCGTCCAAACCTCGCTCGTGCGACTCTGCCAAGCCTTCACCTAACTCGACATTGAAAACCTCATAACGCAGTCGCTGTGCCGACACGATGTCGGCCTGCGTTCTCGTGGTGCGAACCTGATAGCCTTTTGAGCCGAGCAATGAAATCATTTCAGTTGGGGTGCTGGGTAATAGATTTCTTTATGATTCCGGCAAAATCGCGCCAAGAGGAAACGCTCGCACCCCTTGTAACGTTTTCGACACCAATGTCATAAGCCTGCCGCCATTGCGAGATGAGCGTGCGATAGCCCGTGAGGAGCGGCGTGTGCGGATGGTAAATATGAGTCGCCTCCGAAGTGACGCCATTGAGCTCGATCAACCGAATTCCCTCACCCCGTTTCAAGGCTTCTTCGTCCGGGCAACGCAGGTCGAATCTTCCAAAATAAAATCCCTGAAACGTCCGCGCGATCCGCTCAATCTCAGCCGTCAGAGCTGGCGTGATGAGGTGACTCCCATTCAGAAACAACGCCCCACGACAATGCGAGCCGATGTTTGCTAGAACCACCGTCTCACCTGCATGCGGCACTTCTCCAAGCCGATTCTGGTAGATCTTTCTAAAATGCCGTTGCGAGAGAACTGCTCTATCGTCGTCGAGGATGAGATCCTCCAACGTGCGAACACCATCGCCCCTCACGGATGTCATGATTTTCGTGGTGATCGAAAAAATTTCCCCGCACTCTGCCTGCGGATGACGGATGTAAAAAACTCCGAACTCCGCGCCGCTCACATACGTTTGGACGATGATGTCACCATCGCGACGGCTAATTTCATGCGCCAAAGACTCTTCATCGTGGACGATCACCACATCTCTCCCACGCTCCCCAGCATCCGGCTTTACCACCAGAGGAAATTCTGAATTCCATTTCCTAACAAGCTGTAAGCGATTCGCTGTCCCAGCCGGCAAACTGAGAAAAGGAGCCACTGCCCCAGAAGGCAACAGGTGATTTAAAATCGCACTCTTCGACTCCCCAGCGATGCCACCGTGAGGAATCGCCGGATTGACCGCAGTGAACGCGAGTAAGTTGCGTCGGCGCAGTCCCATGAAGATCACCGCCACGACCACTGGTGGATAGAATGCCCATGGTGGCCAGAATTCCCAGCGAATCAAACGCAGCCACTTTGATCGCAGTATCCTTCGCCCGCGATGAGTGGATAGCGATGCCCCGACTCGCAACAATAGCCATGTTAGAAAAATAAGTCCAAGAGCTGCCGGAAACAACGCCGCTCCTGTTTTCAGCAACCAGTCGATCGCGTGTTGGCCGAAATACGCGGCGAGTGTCACCACCGGAATGGTCCACGCGAGTCCCGCCACGATGAACCACGCTGCTAGACGTAGTGCAGGTGCTTTCACTACCCCGGCAGCTACATAGAGCGGCAGTCGCATTCCCGGTGTGAAACGACTGATGAAAATAGCCATCGCGCCTCTTTCTGATAGTAGCTTGCGCCCAGCATCCAGACTCCGCTCACTCACAATCCAGCGCAACGGCGCGCGTTCCACACACCACCGCCCGCCATATCGCCCCGCGAAGTAGAGTGCCATGTCGCCGAGTAAAATTCCTGCAAACGCGGCGAAGATTCCCGCGGGCAAAGGGATCAATCCCCGTGCAACCAACAAGCCAGCCGCGAGACAGGCCAGATCTTCACTAACTAGCGTGGCCAATCCGATTCCTAACAACGTGAGATAAAACGGCCATCCTGCTAACTCCATTGATGCGAGATTGAAAGGCCGTGACGCCATTTCAACGCGCTGCTGGGTAGCCTTTTCACGCGACGGACCGAGGTCGCGGAGGAAATCATTGATCGCTTCCGCCGTACCCGCCGCTTGTGACATGAGCACCATGTGGCCGCCTTTCAGCCAGTGCTCGCGGCTTTGGGGAACGATGCGGTAATGTTCACGCGCCGAGGCAGGCATCACCAAACCATCGGATTCCCCATGAATGATGAGCACCGGAGCTGTGAATTTTTCCAAATACCCACGCAGCGGTCGCATGTCGCCGTCGAAAAAATTTCGCGCATAGCGGACGTTGAGCAAGACACGATCTAACGCCCCGAAATGCGGCACACACCAGCGCAGACCTTCGAGGGCGATCCACTGCGTTCCGTGGAGGACGTGATTGAGGAAATAGTCTCCAGTTAGCTCGAACTCCTGCACGCCGATGCTCGAAAGCAAAATCAGCGACTCGAACGCCGCTGGCTGTTTCGCAGAGAGTTCCAGCACCGGTCCACCACCCTGACTGTATGCGATCCAATGCGCGGCCTTGAGATTTTCCTTTTCTAGCAAAGTCGCAAGTGCTGCCGCGTGAGCCGTGAACGAGAAATCCGTGAACCCGACTGATGAAGCCCCAAAGCCCGGCAGATCCGGCACGACCACCGTGCGATCCCGCGAGAGCTTTTCTATCAACGGATCAAAGCAGGACGAAGCCATCGGGCTACCGTGGACTAACACCAGCGGAGTGAGGCCGGGATTGGTTCCCGGAAACACTCGGTAGCGCAGCAAGTCTGCACCGATGGCAATCTCCCGCCATTCCGGCCCAGCGGGCAGAGGAACTCTACGATTCGACATCACCACCCATGAAATCACGAGCGCCACCAAATAGATGCAAACCAGCAACCGTTTTGAAATCCTCATGACCTGCGCGGGAAAGATATTTCGCGAAGCTCCTCACCTCTTCGCCTAACCGAGAAACAAATTTCCTGCTCATCCACGATCACTGAAGTCCGGCTCACCGTGCCACCGTCCTCGCGTGTCACATGAATGGCGGCCGCCGGATTTTCAGCGACGCTATCATCCAGAATTTCAGCAACCGAAAGCTCTGCCAACTGCTCGTATCTCTCACCCCGCACTCGCCTGACTTCTTCACTCGTCACCGATGATGTCGTTAGAAAGTTGCTAATTGGCGGCGTCTGCTTTGAAAAAATTTTACCATCCCAGCCATAGTGGCGAGATTCTCTTGCGGTCAGAAGCAACAGATTGCACGGGGAAAACATTTCCCAGCTCGTCTCTAGGAATGCGGTCTCTACTTCGTCAGCAGACTTTGCTTTCGCTGCCAGCAAAGGAATTTCGCCTCGGGAAATCACTCCGGGAGCTGGGATTTCCCCGTTAGGATATGCGTTTAACACCGCGAGAGTGATGCCGTGCTCATTAGTGAACAACCATGTGCCGCCTGCCGCTCCGTCTCGCGCACAGGCCCCAGCCACAGGATGATTCGTCTCCAACATCGGATCGCGAGAGGCGGGTCTCACCCATTTCTCATCGCGATTGAATCCGAGTTCGTAGCCACCCTTGCGGAACTTCCAAGTCGCGGAACACATCAGGCAGACTCCCGATATTTAAGGGTGGATGGCGCGATTCCGAAATCCTTGGGCACGGAAATATCACCCAACGAGGCAATGACTGAGATCAGCGCGAAATGGTGAACCGTGTGCGACATCAAATACTGGAGTTCACGCACCACCGATGAAGGAGCCGCGAAAATGACCCCCGTATCCCAGACGCCGAGAGGATGATCGCTGATATTTAACTGAAGAAGTGCCTCACGGATGTTCGCGAGTCGTTGAAGAGCTTCTACAACGTCATTCTCCAGCTTGAGGTCGCGCGGACGCTTTTCGTAGTTCAGGTCTCTGCACTCGCTGAGGGCAAAAAGGAATTCCTCGTAGTGCTCCACACAGTGCCGCATGTGTTGGCCCATGCTGCTGGAAAATACTTCGCGGCAACGGTGTGTGTAACGTTCTTGTGACTGCTCTCGAACCAAGCGAATCGCTTGATCCAAGAGTTCAACATTCATTCCAAGCAATACGTTCATGCGCGGGAGGTTGGGAAAAATCGGCTAACAAAAGGCAACTCAGCTTTGTTAACCCACAGAATGAAAAGGGAGCAAGCAAACACCACGCAGGCCAAGCCAAACAGCAGTCCTCCATCCCCCATCACGTCGATGCCGAGAATCGTTAGGTGACTGCCTATCGCCCCAAACATCACGCCTGCCGCAAGGCCCGCGCCTAGCCAAGTGAAGCGCGGCACGAAAAGCAGCACCGCCGCGATGAGCTCGACCACACCGCTACCGATGCGACCGATCGGCTCTGCACCGACTTTGGTAAAAATATACACCGACTCCGGTGCTCCCGTGAATTTGAAGAACAAGGTTTGCACCAGAATGATCGCCGCGACGATCCGACAGATTTGATAGATGATTTTCATAGTTTCCTGCGCGCGATTTCAGCCACGCATTGGATTCGTCGGGCGACGGCTCATTTCCTTACACCCGAATTTCTACCTGACGAATTTGGCGTTGCGAGTCCCTCTTCTTCAAAATTACGCTGACACCGATGACTGATGATAATTCGCCTGAAGGCACACAGCCTATTGCTGACCCAAATCGTTGGGTGGACGAGCATGGCGAATGCCTCTATCGGTTCGCGCTGATGCGGGTGAGAAAGCCAGAAATTGCCGAGGATCTCGTACAAGACTCATTACTCGCCGCCGTTCGAGCACTGGAAAACTTCTCTGGCCGATCTAGCGAGCGGAGCTGGTTGGTAGGCATTTTAAAAAACAAAATTTCCGACCATTTCCGCAAACTCGGTCGCGAAACGACATTCACGGACGCGGAGTTTTTGGACGATGAAATGTCGCACAAGTTTGAAAACGGTTTCTGGAATCACGACAAAGGACCACAAGACTGGCAGGAGTCCGAAGCCGTGACTTATCGCGGTGAATTTTGGCAAACCATGCGCGGCTGTCTCGACAAGCTGCCCCCTCGCGTCGCGGATGTCTTCATGATGCGCGAAATGGACGGAACTGACTCTGCGGAAATTTGTGAAACCCTAAAAATTTCCTCTAGCAACTTATGGGTCATGCTCCACCGCGCCCGCATGGCACTGCGCGAATGCTTGGAGTTAAACTGGTTTAGCAAGAGCCACGCTTGAAGAAATCACCGCTTTTTTCAGCCAAAAGAAATTTCGCAATTCCGTGTAAGGAATCACGAGCTGGCGCGACAAACCATTACTGCGAGGCTTCAGCTCTTGCTTTATTCCCACATGGATCGAAAAATTAAAAATGCGTTCGCCAAGGCTTACACCGGCTTGATTTGCCTGATTACGCCGCGCTGCCGTGAGATGGCACGCTTGATTTCTGCGGAGCAGGAAAAGCCACTTTCACGAATGACGAAGCTGCGAATGCGCTGGCACTTCGGGATCTGCATCTGGTGCCAACGCTACCACGATCAAGTCGGATTGTTAGGAAAACTCAGTCGAATGTTCGCCGAAGAATCCTGCAAGCATGGGGCGGATCAACTTTCTGAAGACGCGAAAAACCGAATCAAAGAAGCACTCCGCCACCACCCCCATGACTGAACCTATCGTTTTCATTCTCGTAAAAATAGCCGGAGCCTATCTCGCGGTTGGTTTAGTGGTGGCGGTGCTTTTTTTCACCCGCTGGCTCAAGACACTGGACCCGGCTGCGGTCGGAGGTAGTTGGGGTTTCCGAGTGCTCGTCACTCCAGGTGTCGTCGCGCTTTGGCCGGTGATTTTGATGAAAGTATTCTATCCTAAAACTAAATCCGATGCCGATGGCGCGGAAGAGTTGAGGAGAAACCATCGCCTCGCATTCATCTTGCTGACCATTTTGGTGACACTCGTTTTCACTGCGGCTCTCGTCTGGCGCGCTCCTACATTCGTCGATCTCCCTGCGATCAAATCCCCTACTCCTTGAACCCATGGGCCATGCTTATCAAGCCGTCGGCTGGAATCGCCAGAAGTGTATTTATGATTTCACGCTGCTGGGAATCGTTCTACTCGCAGCGAGTGCGTTTGGGGCGATCACGGCGTTACGCCATTCAGATACCACTGCGGAAACTTTTATCATTCGATTCAGCTCAGTCACCGCGTTCTTGCTGCTTCACATCACGCTCGCCATCGGGCCACTGGCTCGTCTCTCGCCTCGGTTTTTGCCGCTGCTCTACAACCGCCGCCATCTTGGAGTGACGCTTGCGATGCTTGCTTTGGTCCACGGTATTTTCGCGATCATCCAATACCACGCGCTGGGTGATCAGAATCCGTTGGTGAGCGTTTTCACCGCATACGGAAATGACTACCTAACACCTTTCCTCAACCTCCGTTCGATCTCACGTTTCCCGTTTGAAATTCTCGGGTTCTTCGGCCTCGTGATCTTGTTCCTGATGGCCGCAACCAGCCACGACTTCTGGCTGCACAATCTCGGACCACGCACTTGGAAGCGACTCCACCAGCTCGTCTATCTTGCTTACGGCTCACTCGTCGCGCATGTCCTTCTCGGGGTCGTGCAATCGGAACGCAGTTTGTTTTTCCCGATCTTGTTAGGCGTGGGGTTCGTTGCACTTGTCACGCTGCATCTGATGGCAGCGGCGAAGGAGAAACGTCTGGATTGCCTGAAAAACGAACTCACCTCAGATGGCTTCAAGAAAGTCGCAGAAACTGGGGATTTCACGGAAGGTGAGGGAAAAGTCGCCGTCGTTGCTGGCAAGCGATACTCGATTTTTGTGAGACAAGGCAAGCTCTTCGGTTTATCTAACGTCTGCCGGCATCAAGGCGGGCCGATTGGTGAGGGACGCATCGTGAATGGCTGCATCACCTGTCCGTGGCACGGATTCCAATACAAAGCTGAAGACGGCTGTAGTCCGCCGCCATTCGACGAAGTGCTCGAAACTTACCCGGTGAAAATTGTCGGGGATTCGGTTTATTTTTCACCAAATCCATTCCCGTTAGGAACGCGATCCGAAGGCGTTCCCTTACCCAGCGTCAAGCCCGCCAAGACATCCGCATTCTTCATCGGCTGGCAATCCAAGATGACAGCCGAACTCGCGCAGTCTCTGAAAAAAGCAGTGATTCCAGTCGCCGCGCTAATCCCTGCCGTCACCGCGATAGTGGTGTGGCTGCAAAACCCAGTGGACCGCGGGCGTTTTGAATTCGGCGTAGAGAAAACCTTTGAAGGCACGCTCTATGAATTTCCCGTCCCACGACTACACATGGAAACGGGTGAAGGAAAATCTGTGGACCGCATCCTCGTCGGAGCAGGGAAATTCGGCCCCGGCTCTGTGATCGCCGGGGCGAACGGCCATCGCGTTAGATTCACTGGTAGCTTGATCGTCCGCGAGCCGTTGCGCCTCATTGAGCTGAATCGTCCCGAGACTTTCACCATTCTTGATAAGGACGCTTCGCCAACGCCCACACCGTTAGTTTCCAAACTTGGCGAAGGAAAATTCACGGGCGAACTCGTCGATACTAAATGCTGGTCCGGCGTCATGCGTCCGGCCACGGGCAAGGTTCACCGTGCCTGCGCCATCCGCTGCCTGAGCGGTGGTGTCGCTCCCGACTTGCTCGTTAGAGATCAAGGCGGCGACGGCGTAGTATTTTTTCTGGCAGGAATCAGTGAGGAGAAACTGAAGTATGACATCCAGCTCGCAGGCACCTTCATCGACGTCGAGGGCACTCTGGAGCTTCACGGAGAGACGCCCGTATTGCGTGTCCGCTCCCTTTCACCGCAACACTGAGAGTCACAAAAAATTCTTTGAATTTCTCGTAAGGATTTCCGATTTCGCGCGACCAACTTGATGTATGAAACATCAATCATTACTCCATCGCCTCGCGAAATTTGTATCACTCGTCATGCTTGGCTTCGGCCTAGCAGGTCATCTCCACGCGCAAGCTCAGAACCTCGATAAGTCTGGCAACGCGATTCAGGGCTACGATCCCGTCGCCTTCTTCACCAAAGGAAAAGCGATGAAGGGTGATCCGAAAATTTCTAGCAAAATCAACGGTGCGAACTATTTGTTTGCCTCTGCCGAAAACAAGGAACTCTTCGACAAAGAACCCACGAAATACATCCCACAATTCGGCGGCTATTGCGCCTATGGAGTTTCCAAAGGCGATCTCGTGAAGATCGAAGTGGATGCTTTCCAAATCGTGGACGGACGCTTGCTGCTCCAATACAACAAAGGCATTCGCGATAAATTTAACAAAGACACCAAAGGCAACTTGAAAATCGCCGATGACAAATGGCCAACGGTATCAAAGAAGAAGCCCTCCACTGGCTGGTTCGGCTGATGAGCGTCCACGAAGCGAGCTTGCCCCACGCATGTTGCCTGTGATTCTAATGGCGACAAACAAGGCGTGGGGTAACCGCGATAATTACTTGAAAAATGGCCTCTTGTGCGGGCTGGATTCGTCGCTCTCTTTGTTCTTATGAAAAATTTACTGCTGGCACTGGTCACTCTATCAGTTTCTGGATGTGCACAAGACGGCAAAACTGAAGTTCCCGCCTACGTCTCTGAAGCACCGCTGCCCGAAGGCTGGCCGCTGCCCGGCCCCTACAATCAAGTGACCGAGAAAAAGTTCCCCAGCTACCGCGCAGCATTCACCACGGGCGGAACTTCGACGTTGCCGTTCTTCACGTTGTTCGGGCACATCAAGAAAAACGGCATTCCGATGACCGCACCCGTCGAGCTGGCGATGAAGCCCAAGGACGGAAATCTCCAACAAGCTTCGATGGCGTTTCTCTATCAGAATAAAAACGTTGGCAAGACCGGGGCAGATGGAAAAGTCGTGGAAGTCCGCGATGTCCCTGCGTTCAAGGCACTTTCCTACACTTGGCAAGGAACAGACTCGAAAGAAGCCGTCGCAAAGGCGAGGGCCGCCATCGACCCGGAGCTGAACTCCTCAAAACGCACGGTGAAAGAGTTTCGGCTGTTGGGCTACAACGGACCTAGCACTCCTCGCGATAAACGAACTTGGGAACTTCAAGCCGTGATCGAGTGAAGTGCGCACATCAGCGGAACTGGCGTTGCTCAGGCATGTAATCGTAACCCACTTCCGCGAGTCGGCTGACCAGCGCGTCGATCTCCAGATGATGAGTTTTCACCAAGTCATCAAGCGATTCGCTTTGATTCCGCAGTTCCGTATTGACGAGTCCCACCAACAAGTTGGGATCCATGTTCAGGTAGTTTGACAAATCCATCGCGGTGACTTTGCGGACCGACAAACTGACGGACAAGTGCGCAATAGCTTATTTAGTAATTCCCGATTTAATGAGAAAGCACTGATTCTTCAGCTTGCAGACAGTTAAATCGTTAGAAACGATACACGCTTTTTGCATCGTGGCCGCAAAATTCGGTGCGCCTCCTGCGTATCTATCGGCATGTATCGCGCCATTCGTCCATCCGAATTGCCCGACTTCTGCTTCTTCTGGTCCATTTCCAAACTCGCTCACGTCATTCAGCCTACAGAGGCGCCTTCCGCCAAAATCAATTTTACGCAACACTCGCATGATCGCAGTGGCAAACTTTCTGGAACCCCGCTCTTGCCATCTTGGCGGCGTCCCCCTAAGCCGTGCGTCGCAATGGCTAGCATCGGTCCTATCTCCTTCCCCACCTCTGGTTTTGACGCGGTAATTTTTGATTGTGACGGCACCTTGGTAGATTCTATGCCCGCGCATTTCGAGGCATGGTGCGAGGCACTAGCACTTCATGGTGCTGGCGGAATTTTCAAGGAAGATGTCTTTTTCGCGATGGGTGGCCGGCCTACGATGGACATCGTTGTTGAGCTAAATGACGAGTATGACTTGAAGCTCGATCCCGCCGCTGTGGCTCTCGCCAAGCGTGAGGCTTTCCTGCGCCGCCTCTCCAGCGTCACGCTCATCGAGGAAGTCGCCGCTTTCGCGGAAAGCCTGCGTGGCAAAATTCCGATGGCCATCGCCACGGGCGGCTCACGCAGGGTGATCGAAAAGACTCTGAAAATGGTCGGCATTTCCGATTGGTTCGACGAGGTGGTCACTGCGGATGACGTTACCGAAGGCAAACCCGCTCCTGATATTTTCCTCAAAGCTGCCAAGCTCCTCGCGGTCAATCCGCTGAAATGTCTCGCGCTGGAAGACGCACCTGCAGGCATCCTCGCCGCCCAGCGTGCCGGGATGCAAGTCATCGCCATCCCATCGCCGCTGGCTACGAAGAGCTGACCGTTTTAGACGGCAACTCCCCTCGCCTACTGCGGTTTCTCGATGACGATTCTCGGAAACGCAGGCTGCGGTTTACCAATCGCATGACCATCGGGAAGTAGTCCCCAGTGAAGATCAGCTAGCTTGAGCGTGGTGAGTTCTGGCAGATTGAGTTGTTCGGCCAACTTGGCAGTGATTTCTGGTAAAACGGGTGAAATCAGCACCGCGATGTGTGCCACGCTCTCTGCGAAGTGATAGAGAATCGTCGCGACACGGTCTTTGTTTTCCGGGTTCTTGTTGAGTTCCCAAGGCTTCATCCGCTCGGCGTATTGATTGCAATGAACGACGTGGCGGCTGAGGGCTTCAAGACCTCGGGAAATATCGAACTGATCCATCGCCGCCTGATAGGAAACCAGCGTCTCTGCCAGCGATGCTTGCAAAGCCGTGTCTTCAGCCGCGAGTGGACCACCATGGAGCAACACGCCTTCGGTGAAACGCTTGCTCATGTTGAGTGCGCGGTTGCTGAGATTGCCGAGTTCGTTCGCAAGCTCGGTGTTGTAGAGCATGATGAGCCGCTCCATGTCGTAGTCGGAA
>JANOQR010000012.1:0-14270 GCA_031414935.1 Luteolibacter sp. | reverse complement strand
GATGACTACATCGGTGTCTGCGGGGATGTTGGTTTCCGCGTAGCCTTCGGTGAGGGTGATGCCTTGATCGCGAAGGAAATCCGACATCGGCGGATAGACGCTGGAGTCGGAACCGGTGACGGTGAAGCCGCGTTGTTTCATAGCGGCGGCGACGGCTCCCATGGCGGTGCCACAAATGCCGGTGAAGTGAAAATGGGTCTTGTCTGACATCGAAGGGCGGGAGGCTAGGCAGCGATTCCGGCCCTGCCAATCGGTAATAATTGGGAACTCAGGCACGACGATCAAGCTAGGGAGCAACCACGGAGATTCGATGTGATTTTAACCGCGAATCGACACCCATGGCCGCGAATTTCAAGAACCGCATTTCTCAGAATCAGGAATTTCATTCAAAAAACTCTGCATTTGCGTTCCTTCGCGTCTATTCGCGGTTGAAAAATCCCCAGCTTGATCGCCTTGGGAACTCGGACTCTCGCAGGAAATCTCGAGATGCCTCTGGTAATTCTTTGAATAGATAAAACAGGGAACGCCGTGGGGGCGGGGTATAGAGTTTAGTTACCACGAATTTCGTGAATCAAACGAATCACACCTTCTTCCCGATTCGTTCGATTCGTAAGATTCGTGGTGCTTTCCTTCTTCTGTTCCATTTCCAAACTCGCTCACATCATTCAGCCCATCCAGACGCCATCAGAGCGCGGGGACTTTAGCGATCACGGCGGCGGCAAGATGGTGAAACGCGGCGGAAACCTTGCTTTCTTGAGGTGATACCAAGGCAACCGGAGCACCGCTGTCACCGCGTTCGCGCGTCTGAATATCGATAGGAATTTGCGCTAACAGCGGCACGTTGAGGTGCTCCGCTTCACGAATGCCACCCCCGCTGCCGAAGATGGGATAACGTTTCCCCGCATCGCACTCGAACCAGGCCATGTTCTCAACGAGGCCGAGAATCGGGACATTCACTTTCGCAAACATGGAGACAGCTTTGCGGGCGTCGATCAGTGCCACTTCTTGCGGTGTGGTGACGATGACCACACCATCGACGCTGACTGTTTGGACGATGGTGAGTTGAATGTCGCCCGTTCCCGGCGGCAGATCGAGCACGAGGTAGTCGAGATTTTCCCATGCGACTTGCCGGAGAAATTGCTGCGTGTAACGAGTCGCCATCGGGCCGCGGACGATCACTGGCGACCGGTCTTCTAGCAAAAACCCCATCGACATGAGTTTGATGCCGTGCGCCTCTAGCGGGATAATTTCATCCTGCTCATTCGCCATCGGTCGCTCGTTGACGCCGAACATTTGAGCCACGGATGGGCCGTAAAGATCGCAATCGCACAGTCCCACCTTCGCGCCCGTGGCCGCGAGTGCGACTGCTAGATTCGCAGCAATCGTCGATTTCCCGACACCGCCTTTTCCCGATGCCACAGCGATGATGCGTTTCACGCCCGGAATGGATGACTTACCGACGCTACTTCCCGAAGCTGCTGGAGCGTCCTTGATTTCGATTTCCACCTTCACCGTGCCGATGTCTGGCAACGGATCGAGCACGGCGTGGCAGTCTTGAAAAATTTTCTCCGGGATCTGTGGATCACGAGTCGCGACCTCGATTTGGACGGTCACGAGTCCCGGCTCGCACTTCACGTCTTTGACGAGGCCGAAGGAAATGATGTCCCGGGAGAAACCAGGGTAACGGACTTGGCGGAGAGCATCGCGGATAAATTCAGGGGTCATGGACGGCGGGATTCTCTTCCAAACCGACGCAGGCGCAACGCGTTTGTGAGGAAACTCCAAACTGATCGCTGAAACGGAGCAGCCCCGAAAATCCACAATTCCGGCTAGCTAGTGGCGTTTCCTCGGCCTAGAAACTTCCATGAAATCTTGCCTCGGCATTTTGCTAGTTTTTTTCACCTTCGTCGCAGTCATCGGTGGCGGTGGGTTGATTTATTATCTCAGTCACACTGCCGAGTTTAGCCGGAAAGATGGAGCGGCGGCTGGAAAACCCGCGAACATGATTCCGGGAACGAACATCCCCGCTCCGGCTACTGCGCCCAAGGCCAGTGTGCCCATCCCGCCGACCACGCCCAAGGCGCGTCCAGTGCGTTAGACGAGCCGAGCGTAACAGCCGCGCAAACCCGCCCGCCATTTTTCCAGAAACGCGAGGCTGCGGACGCACTTCGAGGCGGCTTCGTGGTCGAGCGACTCTGCATTTTCGAAATCAAGAAATCGCTCGCATTCTCGATCCATCGCAGCCTCGACCTGAGAAATTGTCTGTCCGATAGCTTCGCGAGACAATTGGGTTTCACTCTCTAACATCGCTCGAACGAGAGCAGATTTCGCTTCCTCGCGTTTGCGAATCAGCGTCTCTGCCTGCTGTGTCACCTCGCCGACGGTGGAAAATAAATCCATCAGCCTGGCGTCGATCGAGCCACGTCCATCAGCCGGATTTCCACGCAATTCTAACCAGTGACTGAGCCGCTGCGACGGGCTGGATAAAACGGCGAGTGCTTTATTTAAAGCGGCAAACTCCCCTTCCCCGCCGCCCGCGTCGGGATGGAGACGTTTGCCAGCCTCGCGGTAAGCATCGCGCACGGTTGCGGCATCGAGAACGAGGCCGCGTTCAAGATTTAGGATTTGAAAAGCATCAATCACGGTCGGAAGAAACTGGCCATAGAAGCTCCGCACGGTAAAGCTCCGAGCACTTAACATGTCAGCCTTGCAGAAAATCGGACTCTTCGGCGGCACTTTCGATCCCGTGCATCTCGGCCATCTTCACCTCGCGACTTTGGCGAAAGATTTGCTACTGCTAGATGAAGTTCGGTTTCTGCCGTGCCGGATCTCGCCGCACAAGACGGGCCACGCGCCAGCGAGCGGGGAGGATCGCTGTGAAATGCTCCATCGCGCAACCGCCAGCATACCGTGGGCGGTGGTCGATGACGCCGAACTCCGCGATGAAGGCCCATCTTACTCGTATCTAACTGCCGAAGCGATGGCAGAGAGATTTCCCAACGCGCGGCTGTTCTGGATCATGGGCAGCGACCAATGGGACGCGCTGCCGCGCTGGCAAAATCCCGAACGCTTGGCCGCGTGTGTCGAGTTCATCGTCCTCGCTCGCGGCTCGTCACCGGCTCCGCGTGAAGGCTATCAGCTTCATGTCGTGCATGGCGAGCACCCGGCATCGGCGAGTGTCATCCGTGAGGAAATTAGCAATGGCTTAACAAATCCGCCGTGGCTGGCGACAGCCGTTGCCGAGTGGATTTCGGAGCGTGGACTCTATCAGGCTTGAGTCATCATCCCTGCGCTTTCAGGCGTCCGAGGACTTCTTCATACGCCTCCATGACGTTACCGAGATCGCGGCGGAAGCGGTCTTTATCCATTTTTTCGCCCGTCTTGAGATCCCACAAGCGGCAGCCGTCAGGGCTGATTTCGTCCGCGAGAACGATCTTCGATGGATCGGAAACTAAACGACCAAACTCGAGTTTGAAATCGACGAGCTTGAGTCCGCACTTGGCGAAAAAATCAGTTAGGATCGTGTTCACTTGGAGTGCTGATTTCCGCAGGTGAGCAAGATCTTCAGGAGTGGCGAGGCCCATTTCGCGGATGTAGTCGTCATTGATGAGTGGATCGCCGAGTTCGTCGGACTTGTAGGAAAACTCGATGACAGGTTGTGAGAACACGCGGCCTTCTTCGATGCCTGTGCGCTTACAGTAGCTGCCTGCAGACAGGTTGCGGACGATTACCTCGACCATTAGGATGGTGACTTTTTTCACCTCGACGTTGGTTTCATCAAGTTGCCTGACAAAGTGAGTTGGCACGCCTGCATTTTCCAAAAAGCCGTAGATGAGCGTGCTGATCTCGTTGTTGAGGCGGCCTTTGTTTTCAAAGCTGGCCTTCTTCTCGCCGTTGAAGGCGGTGGCGTCGTTTTTGAACTCCATGCGGACAGTCTCCGGATTCTCCGTGGCCCAGAGTCGCTTGGCCTTGCCTTCGTAAAGTAGTGTCATCGGCAAGGGGTAAAACCACCCTACGTCGCAGTCAAGAGCGCGGAAACAGACTCGCGAAATGAGAGTGGCGGCGAGCTGAAGTTTTCCCTCACGCCCGATACGCATCCCGAGTCCGTAGCACGGATTGGAACACCGCTGGCGGGTTGCAGATCCGCTGAATCAAATCATCCCAAATTTCCTGCCCCTTCAAAATTTCCACCTCGATCCGTAAAAAAACGACAGGCACGTCGATGGATTGCGGCTTAGGAAAACGCACCGCATCTTTTTCCGTCGTCACGATCAAGTGCATGTCTCGCTCCACGCAACGCTGCATGAACTGCTCCACCTCGCGTTTTGAAAACCGATAGTGATCCGAGAAACGTCGCCGGATTTCCACCCGTGCGCCGAGTTTTTCTAATGATCCCTCAAACGCTTCTGGCACGGCGATGGCGCTGATGGCTCCCACCCACTTGTCTTTGAGAAATTCTAGCGGGTGACGCTCGCGAGTGAAAACATCCTCCAGATAGATCGGGCCGTGGGTACACTCGATGATTTCCGCCGTGCGGTTGTATTTGCGGATGCGGGAAATGAGTGACTCGTTCGAGCTGCCGTCGCACTTGGTGATGAGAATGTAGCTCGCGCGGCGCAGGTTTTTCGGTGGCTCACGCAAGGTGCCACGCGGTAAAAGTGCCTCAGTTCCAAATGGCGATCCCGAATCGATCAGCACGATGTCCATGGAGTGCGCTAAATCGAGATACTGCATTCCGTCGTCGAGTAGTAGCGTGTTAGAGCCGAGTTGGCCGACGGCGAAACGCCCGCCTTTCACGCGGTTTTTGTCCACCACCACCGCCACGCCATCGAGATTTTTCGCCAACATGAATGGCTCATCGCCTGCGTATTTCGAGTCGAGTAAAAGTGCACTTCCGGTTGAAACGAGCTTGGGCATCTGCTCGCCCGGGATGGCGTTGCCAGCGGTGTCTTGCCACTTTTGCGGGCGGTCGAGCTTCTTGCTTTTATAGCCACGGGAAAGAATCGCCACGCTGCGGCCACGGTCGCGGAGAGACTTCGCTAACAACTCGACCACCGGCGTTTTCCCCGTGCCGCCCACCGTGATGTTACCGATGGCGATCACCTGCGAGCCAAGGTATGCCTGCGGTTTCCAACCCTTCCGATAGCGGCGCAGGCGGAGCTGCACGATGACCCGAAAGATCCCGGAAAACACCCGCATCGCGAAGCGCATCAAGGTCGCCCGGAAGCCCTTGGCCCGCCCGAAGATCACATCCGCTCCCCAGCGTTCGAGTTCTTCGATTTGATCCTTCATGGCTTGCCGCGACCATGTCCCGGCGCGGCGTGATCGGGCAAGCGCCAATCAAGTTTTACTCCCTGCGATTCAGTGCCTGCATGAGGAAATACAGGAACTGGGCGATGGAGCCGACGGCGGCAGCGACATAGGTCATGGCAGCCCAGAACAGAGCATTTTTCGCACGCTCGTTCTCGATGCTGGAAGCCACTCCGCTGGACTGCATCCATGCGAGGGCGCGTTTGCTGGCATCGAACTCCACAGGCAATGTGACGATGGAAAACAGCGTGGTGATCCCGAACAGCACCACCCATGCCCACAGCATGGCGGAGTTTTGAAATAAGCCCATGCCGAGGATACTGGCCCACATCAAGTAGTTCATGATGTTGCTAGAAAACTGCACGGCGGGAACCATTTTCGAGCGCATCGTGAGCCATGCGTAGGCTTGTTGGTGTTGGACGGCATGACCGCATTCGTGCGCGGCGACGGCAGCGGCGGCGACGGAGTTCACATGATAGACCGGCTCACTGAGGTTGACCGTCTTTTTAATGGGGTCGTAGTGATCGGTTAGCTGGCCGGGCACGCTGATGACTCTCACGTCGTTGATGCCATTATCGCGGAGCATTTTTTCTGCGATCTCGGCACCGGTCATCGAGATAGGGATCTGCGAATACTCGGTGAAACGGCGTTTGAGCGTGCTGCTGATGATGAAGCTAGCAAGCATGGAAACAACGATGATGAGGATGTATGTCATCGAGAATCCACCGGGAGCAGGCATGACGAAAGCGAGGGATAAATGTTCAACAATCATGGCCGTGAAGCTAGGGAAGAAAATGAGTGCTGCAACTCCTTTCCTTCTGGAAAATCAGCGGAATTTTCCAAGTGGCGAGGAAATCTAGCAGCTATTTGCGTTCGTAACGTCGCCCTGCTTGAAGACGCCCTGAAGGGCTAAACTACGAACGGAGAGGCAGTTAGAGAGATTTCACCCGGAGCGTGAGTTTGTGGGTCACACCGGTGACGGGATCGGTGGCCGTGAGGATGTGCGTGCCGGCGGTGAGGTGGATAATCGGCTCTGGGCGGGCGTGCTCGATGCGCAAAGTTTCTGACTTCCAGCGGGCTGTGCCGGGGAGATTGGTGACGGGGCGCAATTTATCGGAGCCTGATGGAATTTCTGGATCTAGCAAAAATATCGCTTGGTCAGCTGGGGTGATGATTCGCAGTGGTTCACGCGCCGAAGCAGCGGGATCGAGAGCGAGTTCGTGGTGACGTCGGTTATGAGGACTGTGAAACCATTCTGTGTAGATCGGATCTAGCAGAGCGCGGCCTGCGACATCGTAGTCAGTTGAGACTGCGGACGGCGGGAGTCGATCTGCGGGGGCGAGATCGTTATTCGTGCCTTGAGGAGTGAGTTTGCCGTTTTTCGGGTCGATGACGATTTCCACGATTCCGGGAGGCCGCTCGAACCAAGTGGGCGAAATTTCTCGATGCAGGCGCAGCATCGCACGCTGGAAAATGGGGGCAGCTCCGGCGATGCCCGAGATGTTTTTCATCGGCTGTTGTTCGAAATTTCCCGCCCACACGCCGACGGTGAATCGCGGTGTGTAGCCGATGCACCAGTTGTCGCGGAAGTCCGAGGACGTGCCGGTTTTCGCCGCGCATCGGAACGGTAAATCTAGCGGACCACCAGGCTGGAACGCGGGGGCGCGGGCGGTGGCGTCTGAGAGGATGTCGGCGATCAGGAAAGAAGAGGTAACATCGAACATCGAAGGTCCAACAGCTCGGCTGAGCTCGCCGAACGCATCGAACTTCGAAGGAAAGAGGGTGGGCGGAAGGTGACAGCCCAGGCGAGCGAGGGTGGCGTAGGCGTTGGTGAGTTCTAGCAAATTTACGGGAGCATTGCCCAGCGTGAGGCCCAGTCCGTGGTGCGTGGAATCGTCGCCGAGGGTGGTGATGCCTAGATTTTTCAGTAGATCGAAAAGCGGTTGAGGACCACCGAGGGCGTTCAGCTCGCACATCGCGGGGACGTTGAGCGAGCAGGCGAGCGCGGCACGCAGCGTGACCGGACCACGGTAGGTGCGATCATAATTTCCCGGTAAATCGAGACCTTGCTCGGTGCGGAAGGGTGTCGGGATGTCTGCTAGTATGGATGCCGGGATGCGATGGTTACGTTCTAGCGCCAGCAAGTAAGTGAAGGGCTTGAGCGTGGAGCCGGGCGAGCGCGGAACGAGTGCGCCGTTCATTTGTCCGCCGCGCGGATCGTCCCAGTCTGCGGATGAAACGAGCGCGAGAATTTCACCCGTGGGATTGTCGATGATGACGACGGCGGCGTGGCGGAGGTTCGATTCCTTCAGTTTTGCGGTTTCCTCGCGGACGATGGTTTGCACGTCGTTTTGCAAGGGCAGATCGAGCGTGGTGGGGATTTGGGAGTTGAAATTTGAAATTTGAGATGGGTTGGCGAGCCACGGCGCGGGCTGATCCTCGACTAATGGACGCAGCACGATGCTTTCCGCCAAAGCGGCGGCGATACGACCTGCATCGTGATTTCCATTAGCTGCGAGACGGTTAAGCACCGTGTCTCGGCGCACTTTCGCCCGCTGAGGATGGCGGATCAGATTGAGCCGCGATGGGGCTTGTGGCAGTCCCGCTAGCAAGGCGCACTCCGCCAGTGACAGGTCCGTGAGAGGTTTCTGGAAATAGAATCGCGCCGCCTCAGCCGTGCCGATGCGGAGATTTCCGTAGTCGAGCCGATTCAAGTAAGCGGTGAGAATCTGCTGCTTCGACCACGACATTTCCAGACGCCGGGCCGCGAGAACTTCCCTGATTTTCGTGAGCAAACCACGTTCTGCGGGCGGCGAGGTGATCTTGATGAGCTGCTGGGTGATCGTCGATGCGCCCGATACGACCCGACGTTTCGCGACCCAATCACCCGCCGCGCGCAGGGTGGCGAGCAGGTCGATGCCGCCATGTTGATAGAAACGCTTGTCTTCCGCCGCAAGCGTGCAAGCGACGAAATCCGGCGGGATTTCTGCGAGGGTGAACGGTGTGGCGCGTGAAAAATCTGGCAAGGTCAGGTGCATGATCTCCGAGCTGTGACGATCTAGCAATACAGGCGAAGCGGTCGGACCCGCTGCTAGCCCCGCAGGCAGCGGAACGAGGAATGGCAGCCCATACCAGCCCAGCAGCGTCACCAGCACCACGGCCGCCATCCAGCGGATGAGGCGACGCCGCCATTTCAAAATCCGTTTCAAGTGCGGGAAGATGGAGAGTTTTCACACGAAATGAAACGGGAAATTTGCAGTTGGAAAGACGGGTGGTTTCCGGTCGTATCGGTGGCGTATGAAACAACAAACGATCTTACTGAGCTGTGTGCTGGGCCTACTTTTCCTTCCTACGAAAGCCGTCGCAGACGAAACGCCACTGGCCGAGCAAATGGAATCCATGAACGATGCCTACAAAGGATTTCGGCGTGAGACAGATCCGGTGAAAGGCGCGACAGAAGCGCGGGCTGCCCAAACTGCGACGATCAAGTCCGCTTTAGAAATCCCTACTGTGGTGAAAGAAATGCCGGCTGGCCCAGAGAAAGACAAAGCCGCCAATGAATACCGGATGATGATGGGCAAGCTCTACATCGCGCTTTGCGAAGTGGAAGCAGCGTTCTTAACAGGGAAAGTCGATGAAGTCGCAAAACTCGTCGAGAACCTCAAGGAGCTGAAAAAATCCGGCCACGAGAAATTTGTTAAAGAAGAGGAGTGATCCACCGAGCTGCTTCCTGCATCACGAGCTGCGGTCATTTCTAAGTGATGGCATCGCCACCGGCGGCGATACGCGCTCAACAGCCGTTGGTTAGAAGAAAAAGGAGTTCCCGAGCTGCACGCCATCTGGATCGTGCTTCACCACGGGCCAAAAGTCCGAGTATGGTTAAAACCGCCTTCTACGAAGCAGTAAGCTGGATGGTATGGGACCGGGCTAGTCACTTCCCGAGACTCGATTCGGAATCTTTTTTGTCTTCGGCTTGGATTTCAGGCTTTGGGTCAATACTGGTTGGGTCTGACTCAGGTGCGGTTGTATTCATTGAGATGTAATAGTGCCAAATATCCCAAAGCCGATCAGGACCAACACAATTAGAACGAGGCATCCACAACAACCACCCTTATCGTTTCTTGTTCGCTGCCTGCCGCCCCACTGCTTCTCAAATCTTGTAAGACCGCCACCGACTCCAGCACGCTTCCGCCCGTCGCCTCCAACCCCGAAGCTAAACAACCCGGGGATGCCTGCGCCCCAACCAATCCCCTTCTTACTAAGGTTGATTCGGAAACCCTTTCCAATCCTAAAGCTCTTACGCGGACGCCAGCCCATAATTCGAATTCATCTGATTATTAATAACGAATCCTAGCGACTCCATCTTTGGTATGTTGGCGAGGTCGCAATTAGTGCTTGTGGTATCCGCCTGTTTCTTTGTCGCGATGCCCACCATTCTTGTCAGTCCGTCCCGGATGCGCTTGCATTGAAGCGCAGAGAACTAATGTTGTGATTAGTAGTTTAATGAGTAGTTTGAACATGGTGTGTTTCTTGGTCTGGTGTTTTTTCCGAACGATGAGCGCGTGCACCACTACCAGCGGCGGCAAGCATTGATCATGGGGTTAGCGTTGTGATCAGGAAAGATCATCGAAAGTGAACGGCTAGTAGTGGTTATCACGACGCGGCTTGTTCTGCTGGTATTACTGTTAGCCGGAAATAGCCTGAAGCTGGACGCAACTGAAATTGGAGTTGCTGCTCAATAGGCATTCCTTCAAATGGATTCCAAGCTTCAACATTGAAGCGTGTATTGCGAGGCAGCAACACTTCCGCTTGCTCTAGTGTCGCTATTTTGGCGTCAGAAACGTTGATGCATGGTAATCCCGCAGCGCATTGAATCTGCAAAAGGACAGCATCATCTCCATGTTCGGCAAGAAAACCCATGCCTTCCGACAGTGCCATTGAGGTAGAAACGAAGGATTGGTATCTTCCGTCGTCACTGTTCTGGATCACTTCTATAAATGATCGGTGCGCACCTCTGTAGAGAAGGAGATCTTCAACTGCGGCTGATCCAACAAATGCTTCATCAAGCGCGTCTACGAGTTCGGTCTGTGCTGGGGAAAGCGCATCACCTCTGATGAGTCTCGGAGTTATAGAATAACAGGAGTCCTCATCGCTAGAGATGGCCACCGCAGTCCTGTATCTACTTATTGCTTCGTTGCTGGTCATTTTTGCAGTACGTCTGAAGTGTGGCAAGGCGGGAGAAGGGCGTCCAGAACGAAGCAACCCAGCGGCGTTGACCACTGTTACCGCCACTGACTTGTTTTGTTTTTCTAGATGAACGCCGTAACACAATCTCGCTGATGTATGTGCAAAAAATCAATTATCTCCTTCGTTCCTAAACTCTCTCCGTCCCAGAAGACAGCTTGAAGATCGCACCGTGTAAGAAAGAATAAATCGCGTTCGGATGGTGAGTTTATTCCCTTTGGAAGTTGAAGCTTACTAGCATCAACGAACGAAAGTCTGTTGTCTTTTATTGTCCTTAAAATACGATCTGACACATCGTATTCATGGTATCCGACCACTTGAACGTTCTGATGATGTTCGAGAAGAAACTCAATTGCACACTCGTCAACGATCCCGTAAGAACCACAATACCAAAGAGATTGAGGGTCGAGGTAACGGCTCAATACGCACTCCATTCTCTTGGCACATTTGGCCTGATCCACACGCATCGAACCCGTTACGCCGATGGTAAACTGTTCTGATCGAGGCACGTCCATTCGCGTGTTCTTGCGGGGGACGGAGTGAGTTCCTAGGGTGGCGCGGATCGCCCCCGAGAGCTTATCTCCGAGAGTTTTGGCTAGTGATACTCGATCGTAGGGAATCGTCCTCATGTCTCGGATGTCAAAAGGGATGGCTTTGGTATCCTGGGCAATGAACACCGTGGGCTTATTCTGTGCCATCGCAAATCCGACTTCCCACATAACATTTGGATTGCTGCCGGTAATATCGGCAACGCATAGGGTAGCGTCTTCAAGAGCTTTGATCAGATCGTCGGAGATCCTTCCGGGAGCTTCGATTTCGTCGAGCCGGTAGCATCGAATCTCTTCATTGGTAACTGCACTTTCGACTGCTAACTTGATGTGTGCATAGACATCATCAAACTCACGGGCAAAGGGCATTATTACGAAGCAGTCCATTTTCTTAGCCGAACAGTGTTATTAGTTCAGTCCCGAAACTTAGCGATTGCGTTAGCTCCGGCAAGGAGGAAGAAAGCTCATTTTTAAAACATTTAGGCTGAGTCGCTTACGGAGTTTGTTCGGATCGCTTGTTTTTTCGGATGGGAAAGAAGTCTGGATAGGAGTCCTAACTAATATCGCGCTGGGGAGATCCTGACTTTTTGGCATAGGGAGAGACAGGGGCGATGTGGGCGAGACGCGCGATGCTGTCAGTTGAAGAATTTTTAACCGCAGATGGACTCGGATGGACGCAGATGAAGAATAGCGATGAAAACTAAATTTTCACTCTCTTGATCTGTGTTCATCCGGTTCATCTGCGGATGGATTTTCTGATTTCTGATCGCTGAAATGACCGCATTGGGCGAGACGGCTGCGCTCCTTGAGGTTACTTGGGAATCTCGTTGAGGGTGTAGTAGGCGTCGGGGTGCCAGAGGGGATTTCCTTGGGCGGATTTGAGGGGCTTGGCGGTGAGGTGATGGACGTGGCCACGGACGAGGCCGTCGATTTTGAGGCGGACGGATTTTTTGTCGGCAGAGAGGGTGGCGGCGGTGATTTTGGGGGTGGATTTATCGACTTCTGGGCTGCCGTAGTCGGATTGGTAGATGTAGGTCCAGGCGGCCATGGTGTAGGTGGCTGGATCGGCGGCGGTGGTGGGATCGGCGGGTTCGGTGAAATTCAGGGTGAATCCGTCGGAGTTGGCGGTCATGGTTTGAATTTCAAAGGGGGTTTTTCCGGTCCATTTGACGCGTTCGAGGGTGAAGGGTTTGCTGCCACGGGAGGCCCAGCCGCGGTTTGAGCCACCTGCGAAGATGATGCCGGCGGCGTTGTCGTAGCGGATGGGGATGAGTCCGGCTTCGAAGCCATCGAGAAAGGGGAAGACGGCTCCTTGGTAGAGGCCGTTCACTTTTTCGAGGGCGACACGCTGGACTTGGGAGTGGGTTTGTTCGCCGACATAGAGTTGGTTTTGCCAGGGGCCGAATTTTCCATTGCTGGTGTCGCAGGCGATGCCGGTGGGGGATTGGCCGACTTTGCCGTGGGGGAAGATGACGGCGGGTGGGATGAAGTCGGGGTATTTGGTGCGCTCGGTGAGGACGCGGGATTTGTCGGTGACATCGGGCGGGGTGGGGAGATTGGCGAGCTTGTGGAATTTGTTGGCAATGGGATTTCCTTGGAAGGAGCCGGGCTTGAGCCATTTCAACGAGGATGAGCCGTTCCAGACGCCTTGGTTGTCGGTGTAGAACATGTCGCCAGTGGAGTTGGCACCGATGCCACCGGGGGAGCGGATGCCGGAGCAGGTGGGGATCATTTTCCCGTCCGGGGTGACGCGGACGCACCAGCCGCGCCAATCGGAATCTGCGGTGAAGGAGCCGGTGAGGCAGAGGACGACCCAGATGTCGCCGTTTTTGTCGGGTTCGCTGCCGAAGGCGTATTCGTGGTAGTCGCCATTGATGCCCCACTCGGAGGAAATGGTTTGGAAGGTGTCTGCGAGGGAGCTGCCGGTGGAGCTTTTGAGGCGGGTGACTTCGGGGCGCTGGGTGAGGTAGAGCCAGCCGTCTTTCCAAAACATGCCGAGGGGTTCGTGGAGGCCTTGGGCGAATTTCTGCCAAGTGACTTTGGTGAGGTCGTCGGCGTAGGCACCGGAGCAAATCCAGAGGTCGCCGCGACGGGTGGTGACGGCGATTTTTTGCTCGGGCATGAGGGCGAGGGAGCCGATTTCCATGACTTCGCCGGGTGGGAGGGGGATTTCTTCGCGGAGGTAGTAGTCGGGGGCGGCGGGAAGAGGGAGAGATGTGAAGAGGAGGAACAACGAACATCGAACGTGGAACATCGAACGTCGAAGGGGGGAGAATGAAGAGAAGGAGGAGAACATCGAACATCGAACATTCAACATCGAACGTCGAAGGGAAGAGAATGAAGAGAAGGAGGAAGGCATGGTTGAGTGGGAGAGTGGTGAGGTGGGATGAGTTTTTGTTGAGGGGCGAAATGAATTTCGCGGTCCGTTAGTTCCAGCGATAGGTGAGGGTGAGGGGCGTGCCGGGGGTGAGGGTGGCTCGGGCGGTGGCACCTGTGATGGTGATGCCGGGTGGCTGGGGAATTTGGAGTTCTAGGGCGGAGCCGATGACGGTGAGCTTGCGGATGAGGGTGCCGGATTCGGCGCGCCAGGAATCGAGGAGGATTTGGTCGCCAATTTGGACAGAGAAGGTCGGGTTTCCGGCGGGGTCGAGTTTGTAGCCTTTGAAGCGGGCGGTCGTGGGAAGGGCGCGGGCGGTGGCGAGAGGGATGATTTTTTCTCCGGCGGGTGAGGATTTGTCAGTGCCACGGGCGAGCCATTTTTGGGCACCGTCCATGAAGGTTCCGGTCCAAATGAGCGCGGGGGCGAGGTAATCGGCGGAGTAGGCGAGATTCAGGCCGCCGGGGAAGCCGACGCCGATGGCTCGGGAGGTGGCGCCTTCGATGAAATTTCGGTAAATGACGGGTCGGTCGCCAGCGGGTTTGATGATGATGGATTCGTGTTGTTGGGCGACCGGGCCGCTTTCTTCGGTGAGCCAGTTCCAGTGTTTTTGGCTTTTGGGCCGCCAGCCGATGGCGAGGCCTCGGTTGCCGCCTGCTTCGAGGTATTCGGCCCGGAAACGGTGTGGGCCTTTTTTCAGCTCGTTGATGCAGCGTTGGGCGCGGGAGCCATCGAGCGGGCCGATGCCGTGGACTTCGGTGTAAATTTCGTCGTCAACGATGAGTCGGCCA
>JANOQR010000011.1:0-13904 GCA_031414935.1 Luteolibacter sp. | reverse complement strand
AGATCGGCTACGAAGTTTATTTCGTAACACGAGATCTTGATGTTCATCTCCCCCAAAAAACCCGTTCTGGACACGTTGGATTCTGACGCCTAGTTTCCGCGCTCTTCCACCAAACCACTCCATGATCCGCAAATTTATTCCCAGCGCATTGGCCCTCGGTCTCATCGCTTCATCATCCGCCCAGACTCCAGACGCTGCTCCGAAACAAGAAGCAACCACGCCTGCGATCGAAGTCCCCGCTGCGCCAAAGCTCGATCCTGCGGTGATAAAGGCGGATTCCTCGTATGCTCTCGGCTTCCGCACGGGCGGTGGATTTTCCCAGCAGTTTGGGAAATTCGGCGTCGGCGCGGCTGACTTGGATACGGAAAATTTCCTCAAAGGCTTCATGGCCGCTCTCAAGGGAGGCAAGCCCGATCTCGAAGAAGCTCGGCTGCAAGCCGCGATGGCTGCCCTAGGCGACATGCTTCAAGGCCGCGAAAAGGAAACCGCTGCGGCGAACTTAGCCGCAGGTAAAAAGTTTCTCGAAGAAAACGGCAAGCGTGCGGGTGTCACCACCAACAAAAGCGGTCTCCAATACGAAGTCATCGCCAAGGGCGGTGAGGAAAAATTTGTCGCTCCGAAGGAAGGCGAAGAGTCGAACAAGCAGTTTCTCGTGAACTACAAGGGCACACTAATCGACGGCAAGCAGTTCGACGCATCGCCCGAAGGCGAGCCAGTGCCGATGACGCTGCAAGTGGTGGAAGGTTTCAAAGAAGCTCTCACCACCATGCCTGTCGGAGCGAAGTGGAAACTTTTCATGCCGAGTGCGCTGGCGTATGGCGAAGAGCGTCGCAGCGCGGACATTGGGCCAAATACGGTGCTGATTTTCGAACTCGAGCTGGTGAAAATCGAAGACGCTCCCGCGCCAGAAGGCGGCGGAATGCCCTTCCCGATGCCGCAAGGTGTTCCGGGTGGCCCACAAGGCGAGTGATTTTAAGTTTGAGAGACTTTCATTGAAAAAGGCTGCTGGGTTCCACCCGGCAGCCTTTTTCTGTGAGCGGCAATTTCCCTGCTGACTTGAAGTGACCGAGAAATAAAGTGGTGGGTAAGCGGAGTAATCCCGCCCCCGCCATTCTCCTTCATGCGGCGGCGGGCGGCGCCGGTCGTGGACGGAAGTCGGGTGAGGATGTCGCGGAGGAAGACATCTACAGGGATGCCGTGTTTTTTGTAGTTATCTACGGGGGGGGGAGATCACGGCGGCTGGGTGTCCGGCTTCTTTCGAGCCGAAGAGGAACCCGTTTTTCGCGCCGAGTTTGACGGGGCGTATGACGTTTTCGACGAGGTTGTGGTCGATCTCAAATCTTCCGTTTACGAGGTAGTTCAACACACAGCTCATTCACGGCGGGGAGGAAAGCGCGAATTGGAACTGGAGCCGCCACCCGCCGTTGTAGAGAGCGTCTTGTGTGTGCCCAGCACGGGCATGTGGTAAATGGGTTCAAATCCCTTGTGGAAATACCAAACATGAAAATGAACAAACCACCACCAGTGGCCAAGCGCGGAAGGGCGACCGACCGCGTGAAGGAAGGCTATGGGAGTGCCCGTAGGGCCGTGATAGCGGCAATTCATAAAACGCGAAGCCGTCCCGCACAGATGGAGCACAGCGAAGTCAAAACCGCGAGCTGATGGACAAGAACCGGATAGAAGGCCAACACGGCGCGACGAGGGAGCACAACACTCCGAAGTCGATTGGTATGCCCGTGGAGGTAAATCCGGCGGCAGTGCGGTGGAGCAACGTGCCATTACCTGGGGAATGGAAGCGCAGCGGACATGGAGGGACTGACTGTCTTTTCCAACATTCCCTCAAATCTCACGGGCGTCAGCCCCTGAGAAGTCAGCAGAGGTCAATAAGCCAAAAGCCGTGCCGCGCCGCTGCAAACCTGCTCGTTTCTCGGCTACCGACTGAACGCCCGGGCCAAGCTCGCGTGGAGGGACAAAGCGCACCACCGCTTCAAAGAGCGGATTCGGGAATGGGAGCGCAGCGGACATAGAGTCCCTGGGGGGGGGGGAGCCCCGCGAGGGGTGAGCGTAGCGAATCAAATCACCAGCCGCAACCGTGGGCACAAAGTTCAAACCGTCATCGACGAGTTAAACTTATACATTCGCGGTTGGCTCAACTACTACAAACTCAGCTCCACCTACAAAGAGGTGCGGGCCTTGTCAGTATGGGTCAGGCGGCGGGTGAGGTTATACTATTGGAAACAGTGGAAGCAACCACGCACGCGCCGCCGCCACCTGCTAGCACTGGGAGCAGATCCCGACACGGTGCACATGGCGACGCGCAGCCGCAAAGGCTACGGGCGGATGAGTCAGAATGAGATTGTGCGATACGCGCTCAACAACCGTTGGTTAGAAGAACAAGGAGTTCCCGATCTGCGAGCCATCTGGATCGTGCTTCACCACGGGTCAAAGGCCCGAGTCTAATTGGAACCGCCCTGTACGGAGCCGTACGCAGGGTGGTGTGGGACCGGTGAGCTAATCACTCCCCGGGACCCGATTCGGCATTACGGATATTCTCCAGATAGCCATCAAATAGATCCTCTGTAGTGAGGTCAAACTTCTCTCGGTGGCTGTCACAATAGTCTGCAACTTGATTGATTAACAGAAGCGGCTCTCCTCGCATCCCGAATATGCTGATCTGAGAGGATAGCGCACACATCAATCCGTGGGCAAAATCCCAGTCTTCTTTCGAGTCGTTGCTCTAAAGGTAGCTCAGAGCCGCTGGCAGGTAGTAACTGAGCCCTAAGGCTGTCATATAAGTGAAGTCCTCCGTAACCGATGAATTGGCGCGACACATCTCGCGCACCTCATCCTGAGTCTTACCCAAGAAGTTCTTAAGCGCCCACTCTGCGTCCAAACTAAGGGGCGGAGTTCCTACCAGTTCGTTTGCATTTGGAGGGTTTATTACATTGGCCGAACGATTGAGTGCTCCTACGGGCGGCGATTGAAAGGAGAATGGAAAGAAATTGAGGTGCTTATGGCCCGTTAGGAGGCACGGCTTGTTCTGCTTCTTCATTTTCGGAGCGTTTTTGAGTCTCGATCTCATCCAGATCGTAGTGCAAGATACCAGAAGCTAGTTGCATTGCGAAACCTCGGATAACATTGGTGAAAATTCTTGGAGAGACAGTAACTCTAAACGAATCTCCAACCTTCATAGGAGGTTTTGTGATCGGAGTCTCAAACCTCCAATTCTGAACATTGAACGCCATCTTGTCGATGAAGTCCAAGTCTGCTGAAATGTCTGAATAGTGAAGACTCCAAATGCTATTATACCCTTCGTGAGCGAAAACATTCCGGCGCTGTCTGATGTCACTTAGCTGGTCTAGCTCGTCCTGGCTGACGATATTAGCCGCCAAAAGATAAGGCTCGCAGAAGGAGAATGTCTTGTCTGCTGTCTTGCAAGCCTTCTTGAATTTCGGCAACGTGCCAACTTCGTGATTCGAAAGATATTCATGGAGTTGCTGTCTCCATAGCAAGACCATCGCCTCGAAGGATACAGTGTAAATTCCGATACACATGAGATTATGACCCGTGCGGATTTCGAGAGGATGGGGCATTAGATTTTTTGCAGAACAGTGTATTGGTTCAGTTCTGGATATTAAGAAAAAGGTTAGCTCCGGCAAGGAGGAAGAAAGCTCATTTTCAAAACATTTAGGCTGAGGTGCTTACAGAGTTTGTTTGATTTGGTTGGTTTCTCGGATGGGAAAGAAGTTTGGAAATGATACCTAACTCATATCGAGCTAAGGATTGGCTGACTTTTTGGAACACGAAGAGGCTTTGGGGACAAGGATTGAAGATTCGAGGTCCGTCATGCTGTCATGAGCGGGTGGAATGAATTCCAATGCCGTTGAGGATTGAGCACCCAAGGAGGAGCGGACTCCGATCCGCTCCAGCCCGTGAAAACCCAAAGAATTTAGAGGCTCACTGCTGCCTTTTGGCATTTCATGGGCATCGGCGATTCGGAATGCAGCGCGAGCGATAGCGAGTCCTTGTGAATCCGCGAAGCGCATCCCGCATAGCCGTAGGCAAATCGCCGCTCCTTGGTTCCAGTTACCACGACTCCATTCTGGATGACCCTCTGTCGGCCAGTCATTCAAAGGCCAGAATCCTGGACGACGATGGTCTTACTTTTTCCGAATGTGCCAGATTTCCACGATCTGATTCCGCTCGGGGACGCGGCTGCTGAAGCGATCGGTCTGGCCGAGATAGACGGCTTGGGTGAGCTGGCCGGGCCGCTTGATCGAGGAAATCAACTGTGCTGCCGCAGTGGCGCGATCTGATGAAAGCGTGCGATTGCTATCTACATTTCCCGTCTCTGAAGCGTAGCCGATGGCAAGCGCGAGGTCGCCGTCTGGAACGTCATCGACGATCTCACGGATGGCTTGGTCATCGGCGGGGTTGAGCTCACTTTTCCCGGTGGCGAAACTGAGAGTCTTCATGACATTCGCACCCAGCTTCACGCCGAGGCTACTGTATGAAGTGGCGATTTCAGAGTCAGGCTTGCCCTCTAATAAACGAAGGCTGCGGAACAATTCGACGGCGGCGGGGAGAAGTTCGTTTTCAGAGCTGGCGAACAAGTTTGCCTTGGCGAGGGCATCTTCGAGTTCTTTCACGCGGGCCTCGAAAAATTCTTTGGCACGATTGGCTTCCTCGTAGCGACGTGAAAGCTCGGCGTAGTCCTCAGCGGAAGCCCCGGCGGACATGGTTTTCATTTTCTCGCGAAGTGCTTCGAGGTCGCTGAAAAGGGTGTCGCGTTGGGATCTGAGACTCGCAAGTTCGGCCCGCAGGCGTTCGGCATCGGAGCTGTTGTTCAGGGCGCGGTTGAGATCGGTGCGGAGCTGGTTGTTATCGGCATACAGGCTTTTGCGAAGCGACTCGGAATTGAGCAACTCCGCACTTCGCGCCGCTAGCTCGCCGTCTTTTTCAGCGAGCATTTCCTGATAGCGGGTGGCGAGGGCGACGAGAGAATCCGCATCTTTTTTCAGACGATTCGCGATGTCGCCGATGGGTTCTGCGCTGCCAGTTAGGGGTGCCATCCCGAGGGCGACTCGCTGGCGGTTCACCTCGGCAGCTCTGGCATCCACCTCTGCTTGGACTTGGGCGATGTCATTTTCAGAAACCGAGGAAACCAGCGCACCGTTTCTCAAAACGATGACGATGAGCACACCCAGCAGGGCGATGATGACGAACGCCAAAGCCACGGCGGGTGGCATTTTTTTACCGCTATTTGGGTCATTTCCAGACTCCTGAGTCTCTGCTTCGCTGTGCTCGTCTTCTCTAAGTTTGTCATCCGACATGGGCGGAGGTTGGCGACCTCACCCCGCTTGTGTCAACACACCGCTTGCTCGGGACCGGGACGAGTTGGCCGTTGATTTATGGGAGAATTTAGCCGCAAAAAAGGCACAAAAAGAGCGCAAAAAATTAGGCTTGATGGATTTTATTCGTTCACATGAACACTCGGTTGAGGTTAAAAAGAGCAACATCTGAATCACGTCATCTCTTCTTTTTTTGCGAACTTTTTGCGCCTCTTTGCGGCAAAAAAAATCTTCAGCCCCTCAAGATTCCGCAAGGAGGACGAGGAAATCACTAGGCTTATCGAAGAGGTAATCCGGCTTGGAGGCGGCGAGGGATTCACGCGAGTTGAAGCCCCAAGTGACTGCGGCGATGGGCACGCCTGCTTTCTGCGAGGCTTTCACGTCGCGCAGCTCGTCGCCGATGTAGAGCATTTCCTCTGGGCGGATGGAGAAGGTCTTGCGGATGGCGCGGAGGTGCTTGGCCTTGCCGGTGAGCTTGGAGGTGGAGGAAATGAAATCAAACTGCTCGCGCAGGCCGTGGGTCCGCAGAAATAGATCGACGTTGGCGGTGGCGTTAGACGTGAGCACGCCGAAGCTGCGGACATGCTGACGCATCTCGATGAGAACTTCCTTCATCCCATCGATCATGCGGAGCTGGGTGATATTCGAGCGCATCATCGTGGTGCCGCGCGAGATCAGCGAGGGGACGCGGCGTTTGGGGATTTCGAGATGATCGAGCAACTCTTTGAGGGAAAGGTGGCGTAGCCCGTCCATTTCATGCTCTGCGACCTCGCGGATGCCGTAGTCTGGGGCGATGCGATTGAAGATGATGCGCGTCTCGCCGAGGGTGTCGGCGATGGTGCCGTCGAAGTCGAAAACCAAGGTTTTATAGATCATTGAGATGGCGATTTAAAAGCAGAGTATCCGTCTTTAGACCAGCGGCAAATTCGGATGGATGTCGCCACTTAGCGGTGAACTCTCGCCCGCGAGGTGACGCAGCAAGGCGGCAAAGGCGATCATCGCTGCGTTGTCGGTGCAGAAGTCCGGCGGCGCGACGGAGAGTTCGAGACCTTCCTTTTTACAGGCATCCGAAAACGCGGCACGCAGCGCGAGATTCAGGCTGACGCCGCCGGACAGAGCGATTCTGCGATGGCCCGTTTGTGCGACAGCACGCAGGGTTTTCCTGACGAGAATGTCGATCACCGCTTGCTGGAAAGACGCTGCAAGATCGGCTAGAGGAAGCTGGCCAGAAATTTTCTGAAGCGTGTAAAGCACCGCAGTTTTCAAGCCGGAGAACGAAAAGTCCAGATGCGGCTCATGCAGCATGGAGCGTGGGAAATCGTAGGCCGTAGGATTTCCACCACGAGCGACTTTCTCGATCTCTGGTCCGCCCGGATACGGTAGTCCTAACATTTTCCCGACCTTGTCGTAAGCCTCGCCCGCCGCGTCGTCGCGAGTGCTACCGAGCTTCTGATAGTTCCCAGCACCGCCGACATCGAGCAACAACGTGTGACCGCCAGAAACGATGAGCGCGACATGCGCTGGGACGGAAGTTTGATCGAGAAATGGCGACAGCAAATGGCCTTCGAGATGATTGATCCCCAGAAACGGCCGCCGCAACGCGCAAGCCATTCCCTTCGCCGCCGTGCTGCCGATCAGGAGCGAGGAGGCAAGCCCCGGCCCCGTCGTCGCAGCAAAGGCATCAACCTCCGTGATGGCGACTCCAGCACAGCCTAAGGCTTTTTCCACCAATCCCCGCAAATGCAATGAGTGGTTGCGCGATGCGAGTTCTGGGACGACACCGCCGTGCTCGCGATGCAGCAAAATCTGCGAGGAAATCTCCGAACCTAACACTTCCGTCGCTTTTCCCACCGAGCCACGCACGATCGCCACCGCAGTTTCATCGCAGGAAGATTCGATCGCCAAGAGCACAGCCACGCGCGAGTTCATAGCGGAAGGGTTTGGGAGAAACCCAACAAAATCTTGTGGGTGAGAGGTTTCCCCGGTGTCGAGGCAGCGATCCATCCTCGTGCTGCTGGATGATGATGTCGCGTATGACGGCTGTTGGTTTGTGTGACTTCTGCTAGCTTCTTGTTTGGTAGCGACAAGACTGTAGCCATTAAGCGCGAGGGCGGAGTATTAAAAACTGAATTTGGCTCTTCATGCTATGATTTCAGTGTGTGGCATGGCTTTACGCAAGGCAGCCATTCGCACTTTGTCGCGAGCCGCCGGGGTATTTTTCATGTCGAGTTTCTTCAGACTGGCATTCAAAACATAAATTGGAGTGATGTCGCTCACATGAGTTCCACCGAGGTAAAGTCTTTGTAGGTTGGTCAGGCCTTTAAGTGGGGTGATATTGCTTACTTGTGTATTGGTAAGGCCGAGAACTTGAAGGTTGCCTAGGCCAATAGCTAGAGAGAGTTCGCTTATACCGGAGCCTCCAAGGTAAAGCTTTGTGAGGCAAGTTAGGTTCTGGAGGGGAGTAATGTCGATTACTTGAGTGTCGCGGAGATAGATCACCTGGAGGTTTGTGAGACTCTCTAGCACTTTGAGGTCGGTTACATGTGTGCCGCTGAGGTCAAGCTCGGTTATTTTCTTCCGGTCTTCGTCGCCAATTCCCTGGTCGTCCCGAAGGCCAAGATTTTTGCGGATGGCTGTGTTGATGATTTGTTCAGAGTTCTCGTCTGCAGGCTGGCCGGAATCTTCGCGGGTGGATAGGTAGCCTTCGATGGCTTGGCGTTTTTTGTGAAATTTCAACCACTGCAAACCAACTTCTGTGCGGAACAACTCGTCGAGCGAATCCGAACCGAGAATGGCCGAACGAAACTGCTCATAAAATGCTCTACGCTCATCGAGATATTCCGCACCCTCTGGATAGTGGTATCCCGACGCTGGATCATCAGCAGAAATACTCCAGATGTTATCTTGTTTGCTCAAATAGCCTGATAGTTGATCGCATACATTGTCGAACTCCACCATTTGTCGATAAAGCCGTTCACGCTCCGAACCAAAGGTGATGCGAGTGATGCGCGAGACGGCAGCGAACTGAAGGAATTCCGCAGAGCTCGGGAATGGATCTTTTTCTGCAATGAAATATTCGTTTTCCCGCAGGAAGAGATCGGTAAGAAGGTAATTGAGAGTGCGGATGAGGGTGCGCGGGGTGCGGTCGCAGCCTGCGGCCAAGGCCGCGATGAAAGCGGGGCCGTCGGCTTTATTGGTGAAGAGTTCTGTAAAGGCAGCGGGGAGGGATGGAGTGCCGCTTATGAGGTTTCCGATGTATTTCTCGAAGCGGTTCTGGTGGTGGGGGAGATCGAGGGGGAGCTGGATGATCTTGTCCATGTATTGCTTGCCGTGGCCCTTGTCTCTGGGAATGCCGAACTCCCGGTGATATCGCTTGGTAAGGAAGGAGTCGATGACGTGGCGGTCCACGCCGAGGACGAAGATGAAGCCGGGCTGGGCGAGGACGAGCTTGAGGGACTCAAGAAGGTGGAGGGCCTTGGAGGGGAGGCAGCGGTCAAGATCGTCGATGAAGACGATGATCTTGGGTTGGTCGGCAGGGCTGACTTTGGCGAGTTGTTCGCGGAAGGATTCTAGGCGCTCGTAGGCGTGGTAGTAGAGGGATTGGTCGAGGAGAGGATCGCGGTCAGAGGAGAGTTTTTCATCGCGGTCGATCATGTCCTTGGCGACGAAGCCGATCTCGAGGTTGGCGAAGCCAGGGATACTAGCCCCGGCCTTGGCGGAGAAGCCGTAGGCGATGGCGCGGAGGGCGCGCTTGAGATCGCCGAAGGTCTTGGCGAGGGCGGCGTCTTCTTTTTTGCTGACGCACTTCCTTGCGTCGATGGCTTTGGTGATTTCGTTGATGATGATGGCGAGGAGGGGGACGATGGGGTGGGCCTCGTGCTCGTATTGCCAAGCATTCACCCAAGCGGTGATGACGTTTGGTTTTTCCTGCTCGGCGATGAGGGCTTGGGCCTGGCGGAGGACGGTGGTTTTTCCCTGCCCCCAGCCGGAGAAGACGCCGATATTGAAGGGGCCGCGATTGGTGAGCGCGGCGGCGGCGACCATGGAGGAGAAGGGCCGAAGCGCGAGATGGTCGTGTTCTAGATCGCGGACGGGTTCGTCAGTGAAGAGGAGGAGTTCGAGGGGATTTTTCTTTTTCTCAGCCATGATGGTTTCCTATCAGGCGGCGACGGGGAAGAGGAAGCAGAATTCCAGTCGCGGTATTGTGATCGGAGAGTGAGAAGGAAATTTCCGCGAAATTTGCGGTTTGCAAGATGGGTATCCCGGACTTGAATCCCGCCCCGTCACCATGAGTCATCCTACCTTCCGCATTGCCATCGGAGCCGATCACGGCGCCGCAGATTTGAAAAACGCCGTCGTCGAGCACTTGAAAAAAGTCGGCCATGAGGTTCTCGACCTCGGGACGCACAGCCATGACGCGGTGGACTACTCGGACTATGCCAATCTCGTCGCTCGCACGGTGGCAGATGGGACTCACGATTTCGGTATTCTCTGCTGCACTTCCGGTGTCGGAATGAGCATCGCGGCCAATCGCCACCGCCACGTCCGCGCCGCGAATGTGCGCACGGTCGAAGAAGCCGTGACGATCCGCGAGCACAACGATGCCAACGTCCTTTGCCTCGCCGGAAAATTCACCGATGCCGCGACCGGCATCGCGATGGCAGACGCATTTCTCGCTACTGCATTCACAGGTGGGCGGCATGAAGCGCGGGTTTGTAAATCCTCTGGCAGCCGCATCGCCGAGACGGACCCGGCGGTTCATGTGGCGATCACAGCGGAGGAACATCGCCAGCGGAACAACATCGAGCTCATCGCCTCGGAAAATTTCGCCTCACCTGCCGTGATGGAAGCACAAGGCTCGCTGCTCACGAACAAGTATGCGGAAGGCTACCCCGGCAAGCGTTGGTATGGCGGTTGTGAAAACGTGGACGTCGTCGAGCAACTCGCCATCGACCGCGCGAAGGAGCTTTTCGGAGCCGAACACGCGAACGTTCAACCGCACTCAGGCAGCCAAGCAAACACCGCCGTTTACTTCTCCGTGCTGAAGCCGGGCGATAAAATTTTCACCATGGACCTCGCACACGGCGGCCATCTCACTCACGGGCATAAGGCAAATTTCTCGGGACGTTTCTACGATGTGACGCACTACGGAGTTTCTCCAGACGACGAGCAAATCGACTACGCGGAGCTGGAAAAAACCGCCCGCACGCTCAAGCCCGCGCTCATCACCGTCGGCGCGTCCGCTTATTCGCGCGTCATCGACTTCGAGCGCATGGGCAAGCTCGCCCGCGAAGTCGGCGCGTATTTGTTTGTCGATATGGCGCACATTGCGGGCCTCGTCGCTGCGGGCGTGCATCCGAGTCCATTTCCGCACGCGGATTTCGTCACATCCACGACGCACAAATCGCTGCGTGGCCCACGCGGCGGGATCATTCTTTGCAAAGAAGAGTTCGCGAAAAAAATCGACTCACAAGTTTTCCCCGGCATCCAAGGCGGACCGCTCATGCACGTCATCGCGGCGAAGGCCATTTGTTTCGGTGAGGCACTCAAGCCGGAGTTCAAAACCTACTCCGCGCAAGTCATCAAGAACGCCCAAGCCATCGCCGCGCGACTCACGCATCACGGCTTCCGCATTTGCTCCGGCGGCACGGACAACCACGTCATGCTCGTCGATCTTCGCAACAAAAACCTCAACGGCACCGACGCCTCGCACGCCCTCGACGAAGCCGGGATCACCGTGAACAAAAACGGCATCCCCTTCGACACCGGCAGCCCGATGAAACCCAGTGGCATCCGCATCGGCACGCCTGCGGTCACGACTCGCGGCATGAAAGAAACCGATGTCGAGCAAGTCGCAGACTTCATCGCCGAAGCCTTGTCGGATCACACGAATGTAGCGAAACTCCACGCCATCCGCGAGCGGGTCTTCGCCTTCAATCGGGCTTTCCCGTTGCCTTGGTAAAAGGTGCTTTTGCTCCCAGCTCCAGTCAGATATCAATCGCCTCGCTCAGACGAAATTCTTCCCAGCGCAAGCGACACACAGACGTATATAAGAAATTCAATATGGCTACTCTCAGGAAAAAGAAACCTGCTTCCTTACCCGGTGGCCGCTACTTGCGGAAGTTCACGCTTCAAAACGTCCGCACCTTCCGATCACCCGTCACACTCGACTTTTGTCATTCGGATGGAACGGTCGCCCAGTGGACGGTGATTCTTGGGGAGAATGGAACTGGGAAGACAACGTTACTTCAGTATTTGGCGGGGATGCCTCCGACAGACAGCTTTGAACTTAACAAGGAAGGTGAGGAAAAAAGACGCGCTTTTGGCCCGACACTAATAGGACATGAATGGCTATCATGGCATATGGCAAATCTTCCTGCTCTGTCATCGTCAAATATAACAATCAGAGGCAATCTTTATGTCTCCGCCGTCGCAAAGAATTTTTCTGATTCAAGAAAACCTGGAGTCGAAAATGAATGTCCGGATCTAATGATTTCCTTCAAGAACGTTGAAGGAAAAATTGATTCAAATAGCTTAGGTGGCTGGTTCGAGAATGATGATGATTTTCCAGAAAGTTTCCGTATTTTTGGTTATGGAGCTGGCAGACATATCGCAAGTGGTGCCTCACCTTATTTGACAAGCGAAACTTTCTTTCAGAATGGTGGCAGTGAATCGACAAGCACTCTTTATCACGACGACTACCCACTGATCAGTCCCGAACAGTGGTTTCTGGGACTTGACCATGTTTCAAAGGGCGAAGGAGAAATCGCCGAAAATGCCAAACGCGCTTTGGCAAGTGCCAGCCGTTGCTTTGCCAACACTCTTCCAGATATCAAGAGCCTTGCGGTAAAGCCTCATGTCGGAATCAAGGGACGCACTACTATGGCACTTATGTGCACGACTCCTTTTGGCGAAGTTCCCTTCAGCTCACTCTCCGTTGGATATCGCACCATGGCCGCATGGCTGACTGATTTCGTCAAACGCATGCACGAAGCTTTTCCCGAGCTAGAAGAACCGGACGATGGCCCAGCGGTTGTTTTGATCGACGAGTTCGATCTGCACATGCATCCGCAATGGCAGCGCGAGGCGATGGCCGCGATCAGCAAGGAATTTCCTAATACCCAGTTCATCGTTACTGCCCACAGCCCTATCGTTGTTCAGGCCACGGAAGGGAACGCGAAATTGATCGTGCTCCGCCGCAAGAAGCGCGATGACGGACTCGAAGAAGTGGAGGTGGTGGATAATCCCGAGTTTGCCGCAGGCTGGCGTTTGGATCAGATCATGGAGAGCGTTTATGGAATGCCTCCTCGAATGCCGGAGTTTTCCAAACTGATGAATCGGCGAATCGAACTGCTCAAAAAATCGAAATTGACGAAGGTGCAAGCCAAGGAGTTGGAGGAGATCGAAGCCCATGTCAACAAGCAGGCTGCACCGCAAGAATCAGAAGCAAGCAAGTGGCTTTTTGAAAAGTTACAGAAGGCGTTGAAGGATTCAGAGAAACCGAGCAAATGATATGATCCGCCTGACGCGCCCAGCCATTCCCGCCGGACATGCCGTCCGCGCATTCAATGGGACTAAAAAACTCTGGGAAGAATGGAACGCCACTGGCATCACCCCAAAGGCAAAATCCAGCATCTACGCCCACCCAAGCGTGAAAAAGACGCTGAGGAATGCCCAACACAACAAGTGCGCTTATTGTGAAACGCTCAATACGACCTCTCACGATGTCGTAGAACACTTCAGACCAAAAAATGGCTGGCAGCAAAAGCGCGGCGATACTCTGAACAAACCCGCCTATTTCTGGCTGAGTTACGAATGGGAAAATCTGCTCTTTGCCTGTGATGTCTGCAATGACGCCGCTCACAAAGGAAACCTCTTCCCGCTTGCTAATCCCTCTCAACGTGCGGATGCGACAAATCCTGATGTGGTGGATGAGAAGCCACTGCTGATCAACCCATACACGGTCGATCCAAATCGGTATATCGAATGGAACAGAGACATTCCTCGCCCCCGCAACAAAAGTCGAATGGGTAGGAAATCCATCGAGGTTTTCGGACTCGATCAAGATGGTCTGCTGATGGACCAACGACGGCTGTATTTGATTAAGGTCAGAGACATTTTGGATGCTGCAAAAGCGATGCCTTCGGACAAATCAGAGCGACGCGCTTTAGTTACCCTGCTTCGTGACTGCCTCAAAAACTCCGCGCCCTGGGCCGCGATGATTCGCGCCAATTTTAAGGATCGGATCGAGGCTCTCTGATGCACTCGCGCCACGGCTGGTAATTCCATCTCAGCCACACCAACACGGACATCGAAAAAGCCGCGCAATAAATCACCCTTGAAAATCGAAAGCCTGCCGTTCGATATTCAAGGACTTTTCTATCCCGCTGCGCCACTGCACACCATTGAACTGTAAGCGTAGTCCGAAGCGCCATCTGAAGATTCTCGCGGTCGCGTAGCATAGCCGTCATAGCGTTGCGGATTATGACCGCTACGAATCACGCTATCTTAAAGTCCGACCGCCGGGGCCGCCTGCGCTATTCCGCCGAACAA
>JANOQR010000010.1:0-17705 GCA_031414935.1 Luteolibacter sp. | reverse complement strand
CTGCTAGACGCCCGAGAAACAGAAATTGCGAGCCTCCGTAACGGAGCAAACCACTGACTGGAGAGCCGGATGCGGGAGATCTGCACGTCCGGTTCGGAGGGGGGAGCGGGGCGAAAGCCCCGTTCCTACCTCTATCTTGTTCACAGTCACGACAACTCCACTCTGCATGAGAACCAGCCCAGAGACTCATTTTGAACGGCAAATCAGCCACATGGACTGAGTGGCAGAGTGGATCCGAGTCGGACCTGGCGTGAATTTCCCACGAAACATGATTTGCGTAGGCACGAGCTGGTGGCATGGCGGGCTTGCGGTGGTGAATCGGCTGTCTTTAGAATCGTGATGTATTCGATTAAAACCAACTCCTAACATGAGCACCACTTCATCACATGCCTTACCGCCATGGGCGGGGGAAGTCATTGACCTGTATGAGTCTGGAGCGAGCGGGCAGTTCATTCTGCATGGGAATGTGGATGACTGTTTGTTGCTGCCTGTTGCGGGCGGGAAATCGCGGTTCGTGGCGTTGGATGAATTTTTGCGAGAGCGGTTGTTGGCAAAGTTTGATGTGGTCGTCAGTTATGATTTGGGGAATGGAATTCGGGTGGAGAAAGGCGGCGAGCGGTTTGCGGAATGGCCACCTGCGGCGAAGGAAGTGAGCTTACCGAAGACGCCGCGTGAGGCGGTGATCGTGCTGACTCACTACTTGCGGTTTTGCGCGAATGTGGCGCGGCTGAAGCCGGAAAAGGCGACGCGGGTGGCGGTAATCGTGAGGAACGCAGGGCTCATCGTGCCACCGTCTAACGGCGGGGCGAATTACGAACTCAGTGCCATCGCCAGCCAGTTGCGCGAGTGGGCGGTGGACCCGGCGATCACCGAGCAGCATTGCACGACGTTTTTACTCACAGAAAATCTGAATGACCTGCATCCGCTGGTTGCGCGGAATCCGCACGCCTCTTGCATCACGCTGCCGCTGCCGCAGCAGGCGGAGCTGGTTCCGGCGTTTGAGCATCTGGTGAATCTCTATCCGATCCCGCTCAAGCCTTTTGCTGGAAATTTCTCCCAACCTGCGGCGGCACTGGCTGGAGCGACTTTGAGTTCGATAGAAATGCTGCTGCAAGCCCGCCAGCACCACAGCAAGGAGCTGACGCAGCAGGATCTGGTGAGCTTGAAAAAGGATCTGGTGGAGAAGGACGCGCAGGGATTGATCGAGTTCATGAAACCGGATCGCACGCTGGAGGATCTTCATGGCCAAGGCGCGATCAAGACGTGGCTACGGCAGGACATCGCGCTGTGGACGGCCGGTGATCTCGCAGCGCTGCCGATGGGCTATTTGTTCTGCGGCCCCGTCGGCACGGGGAAGACTTTCATGGTCGAGTGTCTCGCGGGCGAGGCGGGTGTGCCGGTGGTGAAGATGAAAAACTTCCGCGATAAATGGGTGGGCGGCACGGAGAGTAATTTGGAGAAAATTTTCCGCCTGCTAGATGCGCTGGGTCGGTGCATTGTCTTCGTGGATGAGGCGGATCAAGCGTTGGGTCGGCGGAGTGCGGACGCTGGGGATTCCGGCGTCTCGGGTCGCGTCTATGGAATGATGGCGGAGCGGATGAGTGACTCGAGGAAGCGTGGGAAAATTCTGTGGGTGCTGGCGACGAGCCGCCCGGATCTGGTGGAGGTGGACTTGAAAAGGCCCGGCCGCGTGGATGTGAAAATCCCATTGTTTCCGACGGCGACACCGGAGGAAGGCTATCAGCTCATCCGCGCATTGGCGAAACGGCGTGGTGTCGCGCTGGAGGAAGTGTTGCCTGATGCTTTCCGGGCCTCGATTCCTGATCTTCTAACGCCCGGTGCGGCGGAAGCCTTGTCGGTGAAAATTTACCGTGCGCTCAAGACCGGAGCTGCGGATGTGAACGCGGCACTCACCGCCGCACTTCGCGACTATCAGCCGCCCGTGCCGCTGAGTATCATCCAAGATCAAATCGCGTTAGCTGTCGCTGAGGCGACGGATCTGAGCTTCGTGCCGGAGCGGTTTAGGATGTGATATTGAAGTGCTCCGACATGTCCTGCCCGTTACCCACAAATATCATCTTCAGCCCCAAGGGGGCGCAAGACGATAGCCCAGGGCATCGCCCTGGGAATTGGTGGCATCGCTCTATTCAAGCCCTGAAAGGGCGGAACATAGACTGCGGCACTTCAGGTATCGCCCCTTCAGGGCTTGGGTTTTACTCGTCCGTTCGACCTAGGGCGATGCCCTAGGCTATCGTCTTGCGCCCCTCACGGGGCTGAAGATTCAGGCGTTTTCTGGCATCTCGAAGCCTGAGACTCTTCCCTATTTGTGGGTAACGGGCAGGACATGTCCCAGCAGCCCAAAGGGTGGATGTGCCATCAATTCATACGTGAGATTTTCTGGATCGCGTTAGGTTGCGCGGTGGCGGGGATTGTTCCAGCTTGCGGCATGACGGATTGGGAAAGTCGTTATCGAGCGGGCGATATGCCATGGGAAAAAGGTCAGGCGGCACCGCCATTGATCGAGGTGTTAGGCGAATTGAATGCAGAGGCTTGGGGCGAAGGTCCGGTGCTCGTGCCGGGTTGTGGGCTGGGTCACGATGTGCGCGCGCTGGGTGTTTTGGAAATCCCGGTGGTGGGCGTGGATTTGTCTGCATCTGCGGTAGGACTTGCGAGTGGATTTCCTTTGGCAGGCAAGGAAAGCTACAAGCTAGGAAATTTCCTCGATCCGGCATGGCGAGTGGGGCGGAAATTTTCTGCAATCTGGGAACATACGTGCTTTTGTGCGATTGATCCGACGGACCGCGAGCGTTACGCGGCAGCGGCGGCAGACTGTCTAACTGAAGGCGGCTTGTTGGCTGGGGTGTTTTTTCTCAATCCTTTCGATCCGGGCGAGGAAGCAGTGGGGCCGCCGTTTGGAACGACGATCGAGGAGATAGATAAAGTTTTTTCTCCATGGTTCGAGCGGTTCGACGGCTGGGTGCCTTACTCCTCGTATGTGGGTCGCGAGGAGCGAGAGTGGATCGCGCTATTTCGCAAAGTCACGCAGCCATGAGTTGCCGTCTGGGCCGGGCGCCGATAGTTTGCGGCAGTTTTAAGCCGATGAAATTTCAATTCATACTATGCGTGTTGTCGTTGCTGCCGTGGGCTGTTTTCGCCGCAGAGGGACGACTTTACGTGAACGATAAGAAGGCACCTGATAGCCGGAAGGATTTGGATGCGATCCAAAGTGCGCTGGAAAAAGCTCTGCCCACGGCGCGGGCGGCGACGGTCTGCATTGAGCTGGATGGTGGATCAGGCAGTGGCGTGATCGTCTCTGCGGAAGGTCTCGTCCTCACTGCGGCGCACGTTTCATCCGGCGTGAAAAAGAAGGTGACGGTGATTTTGGAAGATGGCACTCGATTGAAGGCAGAGACTCTCGGGCTGGTGGCCGATAGCGATGCGGCGATGCTACAGATCACGGAAAAAGGGGCTTACCCGTTCGTTGAAATGGACAAGAAGGAGACGACGCGCTTGGGCGACTGGGTGTTTTCGTTGGGGCACTCGGGCGGTTTTGATAAGGAGCGTGGATCGGTTGTTAGGTTGGGTCGGCTGGTGAGGATCGCGGACTCGACGTTTCAATCGGACTGTATGCTCATCGGCGGGGATTCGGGTGGGCCGTTGTTTGATTTAACAGGAAAGATGATCGGGATTCACTCGCGGGTCGGCAAAGTGTTGCAGGAAAACTTGCACGTTCCGATGAAGGTTTATTTGGAAAACTGGGATGCGATGTTGAGGGCGGAATTTATTGGCGAAGGGCCATTTGCGCAGCTACCAGAGAAAGGAAATGGATTCCTCGGTCTGGCCACTGAGGCTCGCGCGGAAGGTGGTCTGCGGGTGATGAAGGTGGGCAGTAAGAGTCCTGCCGATGAGGCCGGAATCAAGGACGGCGATATTTTAATCAAAATGAATGGAACGGATCTCAAGACTCGCGAGCAGCTTCAGGAGTTGCTCAAAGAGATGTCGGCGGGCGATGAGCTGAAGTTAGAAATCGAACGCAAAGGCGAAATGAAAACCTACACCCTCAATCTCGGTGAACGCTAACTGGCTGATCGTATGTTGTTGGTCGTGGCTGGCGGTTGTCGCATGGGGCCAGCAGAGTTTGGAGTCGATCTATCGAACGACTGGAACGCAGGTGGTCGCGGCCTTTAATGAACAACGCAAAGTGCTGCAAACATCCAGTGCGGTGATCTTGGATGGGCGCGACGAAATCGCGTGTGGCGTGGTTATTTCTGCGGACGGATACATTCTGACAAAAGCGAGTGAGATACTTGAAACCAAGGCTCTGAGCGTGACGGTGGATGAAGCGAATTACCGCGAAGTGAAGGTAGTGGTGATCGATCCGACGTGGGATGTGGCGTTGCTCAAGGTCGATGCCAGTAGTTTGGTGCCTGTGATTTTCGCGCCGACGAGTGCGGTCCCGCAAGGCACTTGGGTGGTGGCAAATGGAGCGACGACACGCAAAGTGCGGCGGTTGTTAGCGGGAATCGTCAGTGCAAAGCCGCGTGAGATTCCGGCGGCTGGCGGGCTGGCACTGGGAGTCGTTTTAGATCTGAAATCCAAGCAGCTTACGATAGGTGAGGTGAACGAGAAGAGCGGGGCGAAAGAGGCCGGACTTGAGAAAGGCGACGTGATTTTATCCATTGATGAGACAAAGGTGAAGAAGCTCGAAGACATCGCTGCCGCATTGAAAGACAAGAAGTCTGGAGCTGTGGTGAGGGTCACGTTTCGCCGCAAGAAAGAGGAGAAGGCAGTCGATGTTAGGCTTTCGGCTAAAGGTGAAATTTATTCTGACCAGCTGACACGGAACGACGAAATGAGCGGTGATTTCTCTTCGCGGCGGAGTGGGTTCCCTCGGGTGATGCAAACGGATCTGCTCGGGAACAGTAAGATCCAAGGTGGGCCTTTGCTAGATCTGGAAGGGCGTTGCCTCGGCATGAATATCGCGCGGGCGAATCGTGCGGAAAGTTTCGCGATCCCGGTAGAGGAGCTGAAGGAAATCACGGAGCGGCTGTTGAAGCAGGCTGGAAACTGAATGGTAATCGCGTTTCACAAGCCGTACGGCGTGCTTTGTCAGTTCACACCGGATCAGCCTGGGCAGCGGACACTTGCCGATTTTGGATTTCCTGCGGGTGTCTATCCGGTCGGGCGGCTGGATATGGATTCGGAAGGGCTGTTGTTATTGAGCGACGAGGCGGGTTTTAACAATCGCTTGCTGGACCCGAAGACAGCGCATCCACGAATCTATCATGCCCAAGTGGATGGTATCCCGACGCCGGATGCGGTGGCGAAGTTAGCTCGGGGTGGATTGATGATTCAGGGGCATAGAACTCTGCCGTGTGAGGTCAAACTATTGGCGAATGAGCCGTCGGTGGCACCGCGCATTCCTCCCGTGAGATTTAGAAAAGAAATTCCGACTTCTTGGTTAGAGCTGCGGCTCATCGAGGGCAAGAACCGCCAAGTGAGGAAAATGACGGCGGCGGTGGGGTATCCGACACTCCGGCTGATACGTGTGGCGATTGGGAAACTCGATGGCACGAGGCTAGTGCAGGGAGAATGGGAAACGCTGGCAACTGCGGAGATCCACCGGATCTGGCAGAAGTAGTGTGGAAGTTCTCCTTCCATCTGCCCCGATTACTGGGGGGCAATCGGGGCAGTTACACACATACTATGCTGGGGGGAGCCCTATTTCCGAGTCTCAGAAACTACGGAGCGGGCAGGGGAAAATTGATGACGAAATAAAAGCACGATTTTCGGACATAAACAACCTACGTGTTCGCGTGGATAACTTACCAATCGGAGAATTCAACAGGTTGGTGTTCATCGCTGACATTCAGTGAGCACTCCATGTATAGACTTCCGTGCGGAGGGATGGTGTTGTTTCCGAAAGTGGCTCCGAATGTATAGATTCCATCAGCGGGACATTCTGGAGTGGATTCTACGAAGCGTCCTAAGCCCATCACTTGACTCTGTAGATTGGTGGCATTGTCTCCCGCTGAATAACCGTTGAGATTTGAAAAACTCCGGACACCTTTTTGCACGTTATGGATCAGCATAATGCAAATGGCGCGGTCTGAGCCGCGTTTCCATGCTTTCGCCCCGATGAAGAGTGTGGCGATGAGCGCGATGAGGACGAGAATGACGACGGTCAGTTCGAGAAGAGTCATCCCTGACTTGCCATATTTGATGGCTGTTTGATCGGCATTTGGAATGAGCCTTTTCTGTGGTGAGTGCATGGCCGCTTGCTTGGTTCACCGTCTAGGAGACTGTAAAAAACATGCCGTTCAAATTTATTTTCATAAATGAGATCCCGTAAGCGGCGATGTCATCCCATAAGCGGACCTATGGCCGATTATGGGAGTGATGACGCTCAGGATAAATTTTCTGCTACTCTGAAATCTCCTCGGGATGATGGATGAAATCGTTACTTCGTGAGCTTGCCGGTTTTTGTTAGGTGGTCTTGAAACACGGATTTCAGGTCGGATGCGGCGTCGTCGGTAGTTGATTTTGTGAGTCGAGCAAAGGCCGCATTGTTCAGGTAGTCACGGCTGCGATTTCCTGAAGCGATGAGGTCGATTTCTATGAGAACTCTTGGTCCCGCAGGCGTGTTCACGACGGGGTAAAATGGAAATATAGGCTTTCCTAGTTCGTGTTCGATCTGTGTGGAGGCTGCTGACCAGATTTTCCCCAGATACACGGAGGTGATGGGTGTCGGGGAGGGGAGTTTCCGAGAGGCCGTGATTTCGTAGCCGAGATTTTGCAATGCGATTGCACCGCTGCGCGGACTTTCCAAGTGGGCAACCCACTGGAGAGCTTCCTCGGCATTGCCTTGGTGCACGGCCTTGAGCCATGATTCCACACAAGCACGAGTTTCCTCTTCGGTGGCGGGCACGAGCGTCGCGAAGGAAGTGATTTTCGGGCAGCCTGCAAGGAGTTGTTGTTGCCAGACTTCTGCTAGGCGCTTGGTTTCGTCATCGAGCCAGGTCTTCGTGGCTTGGTGGGTGGCGGCAGACGGTTCGGGTGTCCACAGCCACCCGCTGGCAGACTTTTCAAAGTGAACTGAGCGCGGAGTGAACTTGTCCGATTCACGGGCGGTAGAGAACTGATAGATTGCTGCCGCGTGGTTATCTTCGACGCGGAAAGCGAGTGGCGCGATGAAGTCTGCGAGTGAGCCTCCCCGAGTTTCTCGCCATGCTTGGGCGGCGTGGATGCAGGCTTTGACGGCGGCGTGAGGATCGCTGTCGAGTTTGGTGATCGCGAGTAACGATGAGAATTTTCCCGAGCGCAAAGAAGTGAGCCATGCGCGGTTTGCGAGCTCGGCAGTGGGTTGGGAAATGGACGGATATTTGTTAGCCCAGCTCGTGGGAAATTTTTGAACCCATTCGGAATCGGCAGAGTTTTCCAGATTCTGCGGCTGTGTTGACACTGGCGGGTTTTTTGAGGGTTGGAAAAATTCTGCTGACGGATCGATGCGCCACAGGCCGGAGTTGGATTTTTCTAACGATAAATACACGATCTGGATGGCAGGTGGTGCGTCGTCATCTTTGGTGGGGTCGAGACAGCCGATTCCGACCGTTCCTGTTTCAGCGTCAGCCTCGTGATGGACGATGGTTCGCGCGATATCCGGTGCGACTAGCAGACGCCAAGGCCACTCGGCATTTGAGCCGGAACCAAGTGCATTTTCCGCCGATCTGATCCGCAAGGTCCAATCGTCTGGCAGCTTTTCTTCTAAGCCGCCGAGGAGGCCGAGCGCGGTGGCGAGATCACGCGCTTCGCAAGCGGCTAGAAATTTCTCGCCCATCATTTGTGCGTCGAAACTCCGCAACTGGCCTTCCGGCAGGCTGGCCTCGATCTTGCGGCGCATCTGAGCGTTCGATTGTTCGCGGAGTTTTTCTAAATCGGTGACTTGCTCGCGCAGCATCCAGTTTTCGAGCTGTTTGATGCGCTCACGCAGGGCAAGGGCGTAGCCAGCTCCCGCGTTCTCGAATGACGCAGGGACAGGAGCGACTTCCCATTCTTTGTTCCGTTTTACGAGCGCGATGGGAAACACCCGCAGACGGCTGGGGTCGAAGCCGCCGAGCTTGCGAACGAGAACGGCGGCGTAGTTTTCATCCAGTTTTACCGCACCAATTTCTAATGGATCGCTGCCGAGATCGTGGGCGAGACGTTCGAGTTGCCTGGCGATTTGCCGCCGCTTTACCTCGCTGGTCTGTGCGGACAGAGCGGTGTCGCCGCCGGGTTCGAGATTTAATTTTCGATCCCTGACTTTCTCAAGGAATGCGATGGCGACTTGTCCCGGATCACTCGGCGCAGCTTGGGTGGCCAGTGTCAGGGCGAGCAGGACGGAGAAAATTTTCACTGCCGAAGCATAGTGGTTTCCTAGTGCCGCGAAAGTGCGGATTTCATTTCGGGGCCTTGGCGATCAGGCAAGCTGCTAGGGTTCTTCCGCAGCGGGTTGGGTGTTGATTCCGTGTTGTTGCGCGAATGCGGCAGCGGCGGCGGCATCGCTCTTCGGCCAGTTTTGATAGATATTTTCTAGCGTCGCTTTGCGTTCGGTTCCGGCGGGAAGGGTGAGTGCCCATTGGACGGCGACTTGGGGTTCATACTCGGCGACGGTTTCGGCGTAGGTGGCGATGGAGGCAGTTTTTCCTGGGCCATCAGGTGCGGTGGTTAGCCATTTGCCAGCGGCAAGGTAGTCTTGCTGGGTCCACTGGCCGATGAGGTTGTCGGCGCATTCGCGGGCATCGGCTTCGGGTAAATTTTCTGACATCCACTCGATCCAGCGGCCTGAGTCGTCTTTGGTGTTGAAATAGGAAAGTCCGGCGGCGAAACGGGCGGATTCTGGTTGGGTGAGTTTCGCCTCGGAAATCCAGGTTTTCACCGCATCGAAGCCTTCGCCTGATAGATTGCGGCCCATGCTTTCCAGCGAGCTGTGGAGGATTTCGGTGCGTTCGCTGCCTTCTGGAAGTGTTGCGAGATGACTACGCAGGGCGGCGAGAGTCGCGGTCCGTTGCGTGGGAGTCGTGGCGGATTCGATGATCGCGTCGATGGCGGTGGAGGCGTCGTCGAGTTTCATCTCGCCGATCAAGCGGAAGGCGAGCGTCGGATCAGTTAGGGCGGCACCCGCGATGATGCTGCGTTTCGAGTCATCGTCGGCGATGTCTGGGTGAGCGGTTTCATTGGCGCGGACCCACGCGAGGGCGGCGAGTGGATCGTCCTTAGCCCATGCCATGAGTGAGGAGCTGACGACTTGATTTCCCATGATGCCGCCGTTTAACAAATCCGAGGATTCTGTGAACAGCGCGAGTGCGGCGGCTGGGTGATCGTCGCCTAACATCATGATGGAAAAACCGAGCATGTTGCGGCGGCTTTCTTCGGGGAGCGTCTGGTCTGCGCGTAGGCCAGCGATGACGAGCTTGAGTTGGCTGGCATCTAACTTGATGAGGCGGTTCATCAAATCCGCAGATTTCTCGTCGGCCATTTCGTCGAATTCTTGGCCGGATTTTTTCTGGGATTCGATTTGGTGGGCGAGGGCGATGAGTTCCGCAGTGATGGCGCGGGCTTCGTTTCCGCCGTCTTGGCGGGGGCGTTTTGTTGAAGTTGGATCGTCAGAAGCGGCGGAAGGGGTAGGGGAGATGCCAAGTTTTTTCGCCTGAGCTGCGAGTTCGCGATGATCGTCGCGCAGTGCGGTGAGCTGTTGGGATTTTAAAAAACCCATGACGCCGCCGATGGCGAGGATCAGGAGGGTGGCGAGGATGGAGCATTTCATGGAGCGCGTTATTTCAGGCGGTTGAGAATTTCCTCACGCTGTTTTGGATCGGAGATGAGTTCGGCGAGGTCTCGGGCTTCATCGAAGTTTGATCGCGCGGAGTAGCCTTCCAGAAAGGCGATGAGGACATCGTCGTTGCCGCTGGTTTGTTGATAGTGGATGACGAGTTCCGAGGCGGCATCGTAGTCGAACTTGCCGCCATCTTGTGAGGCTTCGGCGAGGGCTTTGCCAGTGATCGTGTCGGCCTGATCGGGTGCTTGTTGTTTGACCCATGCTCGCAGGTTATCGACTTCCGTGCGCGATATGCCGCCATCTTGGGCTAACATTTCCATGCGCGAGACGGCGGCTTGCTTGGCGGCGGCGGCGCGCTCGGTGGGGGCGGCTTGCACGGAATCGAGGAAAGAAGAGACCTGCGCGTAGTCGCCTTCATGGATCAACTGCGAGGCGATGTGGGCGAAGGAGCCTTCGCGCTCGTCGGCAGGGATGAGGTCGCGGACGAGGCTGGCGTAGGCGGTTTGCTCGCGTGGCTCGAGCTGGGAAAATTCTAGCTGTTCGAGGACTTCGCGGCGTTGGTCTTCGGGCAGTGCTTGGATGCGGCGAGCGGCGGCGGCAAGGTCATCGGAGAGCAAAGTTTCTAGCAACTCGGACTCGAAGCTGGCGCGCATCTCGCTTCGTCCATCCAGCGTGCGGCTCTCGAATTTTCCTGCGGCGATCTGTTGGTCGAACCACGCGGTCGCAGCGGCGGGATTGGTTTTTGCCCATTTCCCGAAAGCTCCGGCGAGGTGATAGCCGATGGAGCTGGAGCTGCTCTCGATCTGATCCACGAACCGGGCCAGTGCGTATTGCGGATCAAGCTTGATGAGGGATTCGAGGATCATCGTGACGATTTCCTCACGCTCGCTTTCGGATAGACCGAGCGCGTCGATCTCGTCGAGGGCAGCGATGAGTTCCCCGCGACTCATTTTTTGCAGCCGCTGTTGGAGATCGATGATTGCGCGGAGTTGGGCTTTTTCGCCGTCGTGGTGAAATGCAGCGATCTTGGCAGGCATTTGTTTCCAGTCGATGCGGCTAGGTGAGGTGTCGGCAGTGGAGTGGTCTGCGGAATCGGATGTGCTTGTTGCCGCAGCGGAGACTCGGACACGCAGCTCGGCAGTGTCATGCCCGAGCGCAGAAATGGAGCGCGTCTGGGCGACGTTCCATGAGCCGACGAGAACGAGAGCGGCTAGGGGCGGAATCAGGTGGGTGGCTTTCAAACGGGACAGACTTCGCCGCATGACTCGTATCCGTCAAGGCGGACGAAATCAGCTCAGGCGAAAAGCAGGGCTTCCCCTTGATCTGCATTCCTGCGATGGATCGCGGCATGATTCCCATTTTAAAAATCGCAGCAGGAGCGGTATTGGTCGCGTTTCTCGCTGCTTGCTCGCCGCAAACTCCCGGCTCGTCCACCGGGCGGGATGTTCTTGGACATCGCGCGGGTCCGCAGGGATTTAAAACGATCATCATCGACGCTGGCCACGGTGGTAAAGACAGCGGTGCCGTCAGCTCGCACACGCGGCAGCAGGAAAAAGACCTCGCGCTGGATACGGCCAAGCGGCTGGCTAACAACCTGAGCCGGGATTTTAAAATCGTCATGATGCGGCCGGACGACAGTTTCATCGACCTCGACGAGCGTGTCCTCCGCGCGAATCGCCACGGCGGCGCGATCCTCGTCAGTGTGCATTATAATAGCGGCCCATCTGCCATCCGTGGCCCGGAAACTTATTACTGGCGCGTGGACAGCCACGGACTCGCCGTTCGTTGCCAAAACGCGATGGCCGGTGTGAGTCCTGCGGAAATGGGCAATCGCGGCCTCGTCCGCCGCCGTATCCGCCTGACCCGCAATCCAGAAATTCCCTGCGTCTTGCTGGAAGGCGGTTACCTCAGCAATGCCGCCGAAAGTCGCTTAATCAGCGACGCGGCCTACCGCCAAAAACTCGCCGACGCCATCGCCTCTGCCATCCGCACGCAAGCCGCGAACGGTGATGCGGGAACGGGTCCATTACCCCGCCCGATCAACGCGCCACCGAGCCGCCCGACCGATGCGCCGGAGTGAATTTCAGCAGAAATTTTTCTCAAGATTTCCCGGTTGACACCCAGAAATCGGCTCCCTAGCTTCCCCACCCCTTCGCACATGCCGTGTGTCTAAGGCATTTTTTATATCAAAAGCACATGAATACGTTTTCCGCCAAGCCGCATGAAGTCGAGCGCCAGTGGTATGTGATCGACGCCAAGGGCAAGATCCTCGGCCAAGTCGCCGTCGAGGCTGCGCGCCTGCTGCGTGGCAAGCACAAGCCTACTTTCACCACCCACGTCGATACAGGCGATTTCGTCGTCGTCATCAACGCCGATCAAGTCGTCCTCACCGGGACTAAGGAAACATCGAAAATTTACACCCGTTTCTCCGGCTATGTCGGTGGTCAGAAAGTGGAAACTCCTCGCCTCGTTCGTGAGCGCCGTCCGGTGTTGCTCGTCGAGCGTGCTGTCTGGGGCATGATCCCGAAGACCCGCCTTGGTCGCGCCCAATTTGGCAAGCTCAAGGTCTATGCTGGCGAATCCCACCCACACGAAGCCCAAGCTCCTGTCGTTCACGCCGTCCGCTAATTTAACATCTTTTCTAAAATGACCGCCACCACCACTAATAGCGCCACAGGCCGCCGTAAAACTGCCGTCGCCCGTGTCTGGATGACCGAAGGCACCGGCCAGATCACCATCAACGATCGCAGCTTCGAGGAATACCTTCCGACCATCGAGCTGCAAAACAACGTGCTTGCTCCGTTTCTCGCGCTCTCGCTTTCGAACAAGTTTGACCTCAACGTCGTCGTCAAAGGCGGAGGCAAGCCAGCTCAAGCTGTCGCGATCCGTCACGCGGTTTCCCGCTCACTGACTCAGTTAGACCCAGAGCATCGCAAAGTCATTAAGCCACTTGGCTACCTCACCCGTGATCCACGGATGAAGGAACGGAAAAAGCCCGGCCAACCCGGTGCCCGCGCCCGCTTCCAGTTCTCCAAGCGTTGATTTCTCGCTGGATTCAGGATTTTCAAAAACCGTGTTCCTTCGGGGACACGGTTTTTTTGTGGGGCAAAATAGGGTTAAAAGTTATGGGTCAGAAGTTGAAAGTGATGAGGCTTTGCGAAGCAGCTCCATCCCTCCAGTCTAACTTTAAGTTACCGAGAAATAGAGTTTTGTATTCTCTTCGTCGTATCGCGACGGCGGATGCTAGCCGTGGGGCTTCAGCCCACGGTCTCGTTTTGAGCGCATTCTTGCCACGTAGTGGCAACGGAATCTCACAGGATCGGAACTCGCTTGCCCATCGGTTCCAGTGTCGCGATGCGACACGGTTTCCTATCGCCGCAGACCGTGGACTGTGAAGTCCACGGCTACCATCCGTAGTCGCTCTGCGACAAAGAGTGATATTCCCGTTACCCGACTCACTTGAAGTTACTCTACTTTCCATACTTCAGCGCAGTGCTGGTTCTGGTGCCAATAACCAAAACTTCTCACTCATAACTTTTTACCTCTCTCAAACAATTTTCAACCTCGCCAAGTCCTGAGTATCGATCAAGCCCACCGGCTTCCCAGCATCGTCGAGCACCACGATATCATCGATCCGATTTCGCCCGATGGTTTTCAGTACTTCGACCGCGAGCGCATCCGCCTGAACGGTGATTGGTTGGCGCGTCATCAACTGCGCGACAGGTTTTTCCCCCAGCAGTGGATCGTTGCGGAAACTCCGGGCAAAGTCGCCGTGGGTGAAAATTCCAGCCAGCGAGCCGTCGCGATTGAGGATGAGGCAGGCACCGGCGCGGGCGCGGTTCATCGAGTCCAGAGCGGCGAAAACATTTCCATCTTCCGAGACGGTCGGCAGTTCGGCGTCAGCCCGCATAATGTCCGACACGCGGGTCAGCAAAGCACGTCCGAGAGAGCCGCCCGGATGAAATCGCGCGAAGTCCTCCTCGGTAAAACCCCGAGATTCGAGCAGCACCATCGCCAGCGCATCGCCCATCACTAACATGGCGGTGGAAGATGAAGTCGGGGCGAGATTCAGCGGGCAGGCTTCGCGCTCCACCGAGGTGTCGAGCGTCACTTCACTCACCCGCGAAAGCGTCGATCCCGCCTTGCCCGTCATGGCGATGACTTTCACCTCGAAGCGTTTAATAAACGGCAGCAAGTCCATCAGTTCGCGAGTCTCGCCGGAGTAGGAAAGAGCGAGCACGGCATCTCCATCCGAGAGCAGCCCGAGATCGCCATGAAGCGCATTTTGTGAGTCGAGGACCACCGCAGTTGCGCCAGTGGAGTTCAGAGTAGCTGCGATTTTTAAGCCGATGTTTCCTGATTTCCCGACGCCGACGACGACGATTTTCCCACGGTTCTCAAGCACGCCTTGGAGAATCTTCACCGCGACGATGAATGAGTTATCGAGGCGCATCGCCATGCGCCCTAAGCCTTCGATTTCAGTTTCAATCACGGAGCGAGCACGCGCCAAGTAGTCCATGCCTCATCACAAGCCGAGATCCCCACGCTTGGCAAGCGTGTGGGGAAGCTCTCGGACTGCTCCTACACGTCGGAGCTTTCCACTGGCAGACATGTCTGCCAGTGGAAAGCGGGGACATGTCCCACGCATTCCGAAAGATCGAACCCCGCCTTTTACCTCGCACCCAGCTCACTCGTGAAGCAGAGTTTCGGCATGAAAAATTTCATCTCCACTCTGTTAGTTTGCGGCTTACTCGGTCCGATGGCTTGGTCCTCTACGATCATGGTCGTGCCGATTTATGAACCGATCAGCCTGCATGGCACAGATGGTGACGAGGCGGTTTCTGAAGTGGGCGAGACCTTGCAAGCGGCTGTCATGCCGCGCCCGATGGCTCTCACGGGCGCGTTCCCAGAAGAACTCGTCGATGCCATCCGCAATCCACATTTGATCCCGACGAATCACCCGAACTACAAAGTCCAAGAAGCAAACTTGTTAGTCCTCTGCAACGTCGGCATCCGCGGCGAAATGGTCGAAGGAATCCTAACGGTTCGGCTCGATATTTCAGAACTGGCCATTCCCGCAGACGTCGATCTCACCACCCGCCAGATCCTCAATCTCGCCATCGTCGCGCTGCGCAAAACACTGGACGAGTATCAACGCCAGCAAACTCAGCCTCTCACCGTCAATCTCCTCATCGACGGTGCAGACGACGCGAAATCCAGCTTGCTCGATCTTGCGACGAAATTCGAAATCGGCGGGGAAGCCGCAGCACAGTGAACTGAATTTTTGGCCAAAAAAAGGGACCGCGCACTCACGCGGTCCCGGATTTTTGTCATGAATTCGATACTGAAATCGGGGATCCCCATCCCCTCGACAAGTCAAGATTCCCTGAAATCCGCGAGTCTGTCATGTCACTAAATTATGGGACAGGGCACTCGATCAGGATAAATCAAGGAAGCCACGGCGGATCGCTTCACTGACAGCCGCTGGCAGGCTGCGGACGTGGAGTTTATCGAAGCTGCGCTTGATGTACTCCGTGGCGGAGTGCTGGCTGATCTTCAACTCGTCGGCGATTTCCTGACGGTTCAGGCCTTTTGCGGAGAGTTGGAGCACCTCGCATTCCCGGGCGGAAAGTGAATCGGCATCCGGGATTGGGCTGAGTTGGCGGAAAGTTTGGAGAATCATGCCTGCGATCTTTGGGTCCAGTGGTGTCCCGCCTGATAGAACTTCTTCCAGCGTTTCCATCAACCGAGTCGCGCTGCCGGCTTTGACAAGATAGCCGTGCGCCCCGGCTTCCAACGCGGCGAAAACTTTCGCCTTATCTGTGAAAGCCGTCAGCACCAGAACCCGCGCCGCCGGAAGCAACTCCCGTATCTTGCGAATGCCCACGATGCCACTCATGCCGGGCAGCCCGAGATCTGATAGAACGAGGTCTGCTACCAGCCCACCACGGAATGCCTCCAGCGCATCTTCCATCGTGGAAAATCCACCGACACACTGATAGCCGCCGCGTTCTTCCAACACCATCGAGACCGATTCGCGGAAATCAGCGTGGTCCTCGATCAACACCAAGCGGATCGGATTTTCTCGGGTGGTAGGTAACAGTGCCATGTGCAGATGAGGTATCGCAGTTTTGGAAATTCGGAAAGCGAAGGTTTAAACGGGCATGACCTTGGTGTGCTTGCGTTTCCGCTCCAGAGGCACGGTGAGTCTGAGAAGTGTTCCTTTTCCCGGTTCGCTTTCGATCTTCAGCACCGCGTCCAAGGCTTGCGCGCGCTGACGCAGTGCTCGCAAAGTGGCGGGCCGATCTAACCGCTCTGGCTCGATGCCCACACCATCATCCGAGATCACGAGCTGGAAATGGCCGTCAGATTTCTCCGCGCGAATCTCGACTTTCGCCGCCTTCGCATGGCGCATGATGTTGTGAAGTGCCTCGCGGAAATAGAGGAACAGATCGCGATTCGACTCCTCGTGAAGTTCCACCTGCCAGGCATCCTCATTGGCGGAAAATTTCCAGCCAAGAGTCTCTAACATGATTGAGGTGGTTTCTCGTAAGTGCTCCACCGTGCCGATCCGATTTTCCCCAGATGGCCTGAGTAACCACACGATGTCACGCACCGAGCTCACCGTTTCCGCAGCGATGCGCTGAATCTTTTTCAGCTCGGCAGATGGGCCGGATCGTCCTTCTGCTAGGTCTGCGATCATCTGGATGCTGCCGAGATTGCTGCCCACCTCGTCATGCAGATCGCCCGCGATCCGCTCGCGGACTTTGACCAGCTCCCGGTTCGCATGGATGCGGTAGCGGATGGGCAATGCGACGATCAAAAACGCACCCACAGCGATGAGGATGGCCATGATCGTTTGCGCCGTGCGCCTCCAGCCGCCGACTAACTGATCCGATTCTATCAGTAAATCATGTCGCTGTTTCTCTGAGCGAAACCGTTGATCCAGCAGACTGAGCCATTCGCGAGTGGGGACGAGTCTGCCGTCTGGGCCGAAGCCGTCACTGAGTGCCGCCGAGCTCCAAAACCGCCCGCCGGGAGCGATGAGGTTCAACATCCCGTCAGATGAACGCACGGGTTTTGATGCTGCTAGATTTTTCTCACCTTTTAAAACTTCCACTTCGCTGAGGGCAAAGAATGCGGGGTATTCATCGAACACTTTCCACAGCTCGTTCGCTTGAACTTTGAAGTAGCGTGCTCGGACGGGATCAAATTTCACCTCCACCGGGCTGTGGCCGGGGTTTCCGAAATCGCGCCCAGCGATGGTCTGCCATTTCCCTGCTTCTCCAACTTCACCCGTGTCTGAAGTGGAAATCACGAGCTTCCGAGGAAATCCAAACCCACTTGGGAGATCGGATGTGGGACGCTTGGCAGGAAGCAGACGAACCGAATCCGCCAACGCAACTTCACCGAGATCCACCACCAGCGAGGTGAACTCTAACGCGCTTGCCCGGCCTTCGGAAATCCAGCCGATGTTTCCGTGCTCTTCCGGCACCTCGGGTAGTCCGAGCGGCGTCTGTCCATCGACGAGAAACGGTGGATTCCAGTGCCAAGGCGATGGCGGCGTCCCTCCACCGATGCTGCGCACCTCGCTACCTAACGCGACATTGCGGACTCCTTCAAATGCTAACGCCTCCGCCCAAGCGTGAACGTAAGTCCCTTCACCCTCGGGATCGAGTCTGAGCTTGTTAGCCGAAATCCGCAGTCCGGCGGCCTCCACGGGCGGCGAAACCTGATAGAAAAACGGGTGGCCTTTTCTCACGGGATCAGTCGTCGCATTTCGCTCCATGGTGAGGAGTCGCAGCACCTTGCCTGCCGCGTCGATCAGCTCCACCGAGAACGTCTCCGGCAGGCCATACTGAGCATCCAAGCCATTGGCGTTATACCG
>JANOQR010000009.1:0-5439 GCA_031414935.1 Luteolibacter sp. | reverse complement strand
CTTTCAAGGCAGCCCGGTTTTCATCGTCGAACTCACCCCTCCAGCCAACTTAGAAACAGGGAAGAGCGTCTCTCTCACCGCCGAGGCAGAATGGCAGATTTGTAAAAAAAGCTGCATCAACGAGGACCAGAAATTCACCCTCGATCTCCCAGTCGCCACCGCGTCCGTGCAGGATGTGACACAAGCAGAAGTGTTCGCGAAAGCTCGCACGAGGCTGCCAATCAAAAACACCGCGCTGCAAGTCACCGCCCAATCCGACGGTGCCGATGTCCAACTTCTCATCAAACCCTCATCCGCAACCAAAGGCACGCCCACCGACTTCATCCCAGACCAACCCTTTCTCCAAGCGGCCAGCGTCGGAGGAAAAATCGAGGCCGATGAAGGTGGCTGGAAAGTGACACTGAAACGCATCAAGAAAGACGCTTTCGAGGAAGCCGTGCCCCAAGGGAAATCACTTTCAGGAATTCTCGTCGGCTCGGCATCGGTTGAGATTCCAGATACGGTTATCACGAATCCACCCGCCAAGTCGCTGCCCTTTGCTGAATTCCTGAGCATCCTCGGCAGGATGCTGTTGGGTGGACTGATTCTCAATTTGATGCCCTGCGTGTTCCCTGTGATCGGTCTGAAAATCATGGGCTTCGTCCAACAAGCCGGCTCGGATCGAAAAAAGATCGCGCTCCACGGCCTGATATTCTCTGTGGGAGTTCTCGCCTCGTTCGCAGCGCTCAGTGGCGTCCTGTTCACCGCCCGTGCCGCTGCCGGCCCATCCATCGGCTGGGGCTACCAACTCCAAAATCCCTGGATAGTTCTGTCCTTGATGCTGTTGATGTTCGTTCTAGCGCTCATCATGTTCGGCATTTTTGAAATGGGCACTTCTGCGACTTCCGTCTGCGGCTCGTTACAATCCAAGCAAGGCCTCAGCGGCACATTCTTCTCAGGCTTGCTCGCTACAGTCGTAGCCACGCCTTGCTCCGGGCCATTTCTTGGCCTAGCCATCGGGGCGGCCATCGCATTGCCCGCATTCCAATTCTTCACCGCATTCGCCGCGATGGCCATCGGCCTATCAACTCCGTATCTTCTGCTATCCTTTTTCCCCAAGCTGCTCGACTACCTCCCACGTCCCGGCGCGTGGATGGAGAGTTTCAAGCAAGCCATGTCATTCCTCCTCTTCGCCACCGCTGGCTACCTTCTCTGGGTTTACGCGGGACAGATTGAGTTAGAAAATTTACTTGGCCCCATCTTCGGACTCACCGCCATCGCCACCGCCGCATGGATCTACGGACGCTGGAATCTCCCGCACCTGCCACAACGCACTCGCTGGACTGCGCTATTTCTCACCATCGCGCTCTCCATCAGCGGATTCCTTCTCGCCAAGCCGCCGCAAAAATCCGCGCTCGTTTGGGAAAAATGGTCGCAGGAACGAGTGGACGAATTACTCAGTGACGGCACGCCTGTCTTCGTCGATTTCACCGCCCAGTGGTGCCTCACTTGTCAGGTCAACAAAAAGGTCGCTTACACCCCGGAAGTCATCGCACTCATGCAGCGCAAAGGCGTGGTCGCTCTCAAAGCAGACAAAACGAAACCCAACGAAAAAATCGAAATGAAACTCGGCGAACTCGCCCGTACTGCGATCCCAGTCAACGTCTTAGTAGCCCCTGAAAAAGACCCGATCATCACGCCCGAAGTTCTCACTCCGAGCTACCTAACCGAGCTATTCAACAAGCTACCCGACAAGAGCGCGGACAAGGAATAGTCTCCTAGATCGTCTTCAATTTCCTCCTCACCGCCTCCAACGCGGACTGACTCGTCGCCAGTTTGAAATCCTTGCGATTTCGCGGGTGGAAAATCCGAAACGCCTCCGTCTCGCTGCCCCGCGTCGCTAGGCCGATCCATGCCGTCCCCACTGGCTTTTCATCCGAGCCACCACCGGGACCAGCGATGCCCGTGATAGAAACCGCGATACAAGCACCGCTCACCCTCAAAGCTCCCTCCGCCATCCGTCGCGCGACCACTTCGCTCACCGCGCCATGCTCCGCGATCTCCTCCGCAGGAACCCCCAACATTTCCTGCTTCGCGTCATTCCCGTAAGTCACAAATCCGTGAGTAAAAACTTCGCTCGATCCCGGAGCATTCGTGACTCGGTTAGCAATCAGCCCGCCCGTGCAACTCTCCGCCGTCGCGAGTTTCATTCCCCTCGCCTTCAGCAAACTAACAACCGTTTTCTCCATCGAAGAACCATCTTCGCTGATGAGATACCGCGCGAACGATTCGAGAGCAATTTGCCGCCCCATCTCCATCGCCGCAGGACTGCCGATCAGCCGCAAATCCACCTCCCCGATGTGGGCGCAATACCCATATTCCAACCCTGAAATCGCCGCCAACCGCTCATCGATTCCCTGATGGAAATCACTTTCACCCACCCCCGTGAACTTCAACACCAACGCCTCATTCACCGACTCGATCCCCGCCAAAGCCCGCAAGCGTGGAGCAACCTCCGCATGATACATCGGATAGAGTTCACGCGGCGGACCGGGCAGCAAGAACACCGCACAATTCGCCCGCCCGTTTAGCCGTGGCGGCACATAAATTCCCGGTGCCGTGCCATTCGGATTCGGCAAAATATCCGCACCCACCGGACACAGAGCCTGTTTGCGATTTGCGTCCACCATTGGCCGATCACGGAGTGCGAAAAAATTCTCAATCGACCGCATCGCCGCCTCATCTTCGATCAACTCCAGCCCCATCACCGCCGCCGTGATTTCTCGCGTCAGATCATCACTCGTTGGCCCAAGTCCACCCGTGACGATCACCGCATCTGCCCGCGATATTGCTTCCTCTAACGCCTCACGAATCGCATCGCCATCAGGCACCGTCGTCTGCCGAGAAATCCGCAGGCCGAGCATGAACAACTCCCGCCCAAACCACGCGCCGTGGGTGTTGAGCGTATTTCCTAACAATAGTTCTGTCCCCGTATTGATGACTTCGATTTTCACGGCGCGAATCTGCGGCAGGATGGCATCGACTCAAGACTCGATTCTTCACCATTTCATTCTGCTAGCCAGCAGCCACAACAATGCTGGCGCAATCAGGCTCAAACCCAGTGCCCAGCCCGGCTGTTCGTGCCCTGCCCGACCTATCGCTGCAAACACGAATCCCATCGGCACGCTGCCGCAGGCTAACGCCACCACAAACCGCCGAAACGGCATCCGCACCAGCCCCGCGGTGCAGGAAATCACCTCGGGTAAAATCGGCAACGCCCGCGACAACGCCACCACCCATGCACCGGATTTCTCAAACAAGCGTGTGCCCCTATCAAAGTCGCGCTCACCCAAACAGCGGCGGGCAAATTTCTCCCCGCACAGCCGTCCCAACCCGTAGCCTAACACTCCAGCCAAAATCAACCCCACCGCCGAGATCAATCCTCCTAAAAAAATCCCATAAACATAACCCAGTGCCGAGATAACGACGGTGCCGGGCAACGGAAAAAGCAAATCCCCCATCAACAACAAAATCCCCGCCGCCCACGCCCACAGGCCCGCGTCTTCTAGCCATTTCACGCTCCCCTCAAAGCTAAACTGCCCGTCCAATCGTCCTCCAAAGACCAACCACAACCCAATCGTCAAAGCGGATAGAGCCATGAACCACAATACCAATCGCATGGCCGCAGCATGAGAAACTCCATCTCACCCGCCAAGAAAAAGCACCGCTCCGAAAATCGAAGTGGTGCTTGAAAATTTCAATGCCCGGGAAACTTACTTCTCCGTTTCAGCCGCTTTTTTACCGGCTTCCAGCTTCGCCTTGAAGCCGTCGATTTGAGCCGCCATTTCGCTTTCCGGCGCAAATGCCTTGGCTTCATCCGCTGCTTTGATTGCCTCATCGAACTTCTTCAATTGGGCGAAAATCATCACGCGGGTCATCATCATCTGTTGGGTTTCCTCCATGCCAAATCCGCCTTCCTTGAGCGTCTTGTCCACCACCACGAGCGCGGCGTCGAAGTCCTTCTTCTGCGCGCAAGCACTCAGCTCACTCTGGAATGTTTCGAGCCGAACTTTCGCCGCTGCCGCCTTGGCAAACCCGGTTTCATCTTTGGGATCGGCAGCTTCGATTTGCTTCACAATGTCGCCGTAAAATCCGAGGACCATCGCATCCTCTAACCCCATCGCTTCCAGCGCGGCAATCAGGGCTTTGGCCTTTTCAAGGCCGCTCAATTTGGAGGCGGCAGTGAAGGCTTCATCACGCGTCGTCTTCGCCGTCCGCAGTTCGTCGAGGTGCTTCACATAAGCCTCAGGCCCACCTTCTTGATAGCCAGTGCGAGCGTAAGGCTTACCTTCAGAATCTGTTAGTAAAATCGTCGGGTATCCTTGAATCGGATACTTTTCCTTGAGTTCCGCGTTCTGCTTAATCGTTTCCGCTGACAACTTGGATTTGTCCTTGGGATAATCTAATTCCACCAAGACAAACTTATCTTTTACACCTGCTTTGAACGGCTCATGGCTGAAGACTTCCTTGTCGAGCTTGATACACCAGCCGCACCAATCAGAGCCGGTGAAGTCGATGAGTAAGTCCTTCTTGGACTCCGCCGCTTCCTTTTTGGCCGCAGCAAAATCCGAGGACCAGCCTTCACCACCAGCGAGTGCGATTCCCGAGCAATACAATGCCACCAGCGCGGCACACGTCTTTACGATTGGTTTCATATTCATCAGCCCCCACGGTGTCCTCTAATCCGTGTGGGTCGAGCGGAATTCCCTACAAATTTCGGCACCCTCAGGCATAACCCAGCCACGGTCCTAACCATTTCTCCGCTTCTTCTAAGCTCATGCCCTTGCGCTTCGCGTAGTCTTCGATCTGATCCTTCTGCAACTCGGAAAGCGCGAAGTAGTGGCTGTCTGGATGCGAGAAATACAGTCCGCAAACCGCAGCACCCGGGTGCATCGCGCAACTTTCCGTTAGCGTCACGCCAGTCGCCTCAGAAGCAGCTAGCAGCTCAAACAGCGGCGGTTTCTCAGTATGATCCGGCTGCGCTGGGTAGCCGGGAGCAGGACGAATCCCACGGTAGTTTTCATGAATGAGCTGATCGTGCGTCAGTTCGTCTTCTGTATCATAACCCCAATCGACTCGGGCCTTGTGATGAAGAAATTCCGCAAACGCTTCCGCAAAACGATCCGCAATCGCCTTCACCATGATCGAGCCATAAGGGTCAATCTGCTGGTCTAACTCCTCCGCAAATTCATGTGCTCCATGGATGCCAACGACGAAGCCGCCGATGTAGTCCGGCGTTTTCTCTTCTGCCACCCAATCCGCCAAAGCCACGTTTGGTTTCCCAGAGTCCTTTTTGATCTGCTGACGCAGCGTGTGGAATCGCATCCGCTCAGTGGCCCGCGTCTCGTCGGTCCAAACGATGATGTCATCACCGTCTCTGTTCGCAGGAAAAAAGCCGTA
>JANOQR010000008.1:0-33221 GCA_031414935.1 Luteolibacter sp. | reverse complement strand
GCTCTTGGTCGATTCGCTGTCGGAGCGGCGCGAGCCGTTGTCATCGTCCCAGCGGTAGCCGAAGTAGTGATACCAGTAACCCCAATCGTCGGCGCGGTGATTGCCAAAGAGGAAATCGCGGAAGCGTTCGGGGTAGGGATTTTGCGCGGCGATGCGGGTGAAATGTTTTACTTTTCCAGCAGCGACGGGTTGGCCTTGGTAGTATTTTGCCGTGAGATCGGCGGTGATGTTAGGTGCTCCGGCAGCGGGTTCCGCGATGGTTTGTGTGAGCTCGAAAGCGTTACGGCGGAATTCTTCGACGCGGAGCGGTAGCTCGAAGCGAGCACTGGCGATCATCGTTTCCTGCTTTTCCCATTCTTCTTCGAGAGCTTCGGCTTGGGCGAGTTCCTCGGGGTATTCGAGGCGGATGAGGTGGGTGCCAGTTTTTCCGGGAGGAAGCGTGTAGGTGAAATCAAATGAACCCGCCGCAGAGATGGTGACGGGGCTGGAGTGGACTTCGTTTTCTGCGGGATCAATGATGACGATGCGGGCGGGTCCAGATTTCGCGGCCTCGATGACGTTGCCATTTAAGCTGCGGATGATGCCTTTCATCCTCACGGTCTCGGTGGGGCGATAGAGTGAGCGGTCGGTGAAGAGGAATGCTTGGCGGACGGGGCCGGTCGGCTTGTTCCATGAATAGCGGATCGGGAAATGCCAAAGGCCGACGGTGTCCATGGTGGAGTCGAAGGCGGTTAGGAAGCTGTCGTTGCCGAGCGTGGCGTGGAGGTGACGAGCGGTGGCATCGCGCGGCAGAGTGGCGAGGCCGGAGGCATCGGTGGTGGCGGTGCTGATAGAAACGGCGTCTTCCCCGAAGCTCTCGATTTTTACTCCTGAGAGAGGCGCACCCGTATCGCAGGAAAAGGCGTAGAGGAAGGCGTCGTTGCCAGTGAGTTTCCATGCGAGGCCGATGTCGGTGAGCTGGATGATGGCTTGGGTGGTCGGGGCAGAGCCGTTGCCATCGTAGTCTGGATGGTTTTTGCCAGTGACCTCGACGAAATACGTGCCGAAGCGTTGGCTCTGGGAGAGGATTTCGTCCCACTTGATCGAGACGATCTTGGTACTGTCTAACGGTGTGCCGAGAGTGAAGATCTTGTCTGCCACAGGCTCGCCGACGATGAGTGAGTAAGGAATGTTGATCGTGGGTTGGATGGCTTCATGGCCGGGACCGTTTCCGCTCACATGTCGGTAGCCTTGGAAGGCGCGGATCAAATCGGCACCTGCTAGTTTCTTGATGCGGAGCTTGGCACTTTCCAGATTGAGCGTGAGCATCCGGTATTGGCGGGAGCCGTTAGCGAGTTGCGCCTGATCTTGGGACGGGAATGAAAGGACCGGCAGGAAATGCCCAAAAGTGATTTCTTTGGTGAAAGGTGCCACAAGTTTGAGTCCTTCTCTGGAGGTGAATGGTGGCTTGAAGGTGACGAAGCATTTGACTAACTCCGCGAGGTTTCCCGATAAATAAAGGCTGCGACCTTCGATTCGGACGCCGAGGTTTTCTGGGCGTGGGGTGATTTCAAGGTTCTTTGTTAGGAAATCTGGATCGAGAAGTTTCGAGAGCGGGTGATTGAACTCGATGGCGATTTCTCGCGGCTCGTTCACGACGATTTGCGCTTGGATGTTGGTGACTTGGAAGGGCTTGATGTCGCCGATGGTGTATCGCGTTGCTTCGGTGGTTCTGGTGCTTGCGTTTTTGTTGGCGAGTCCTGTGAACGCGGTCAGTTCCCACCCGTCTGCGGGTGGCAGCGGTGTGGCGGGCGTGACCTTCAACATGAAGGGGACGATGCTATCAGGTGCTGACTCTGTGGCTGGAGTGCCGGGAAATCTGGCGGACCAAGGTTTGTAGTGAGTGGCGTGGTAGCCAGCTTCTTTGACGGCGACTGGAGTGGCACGGCTGGCGATGCGCTGGCCAGACTTCGCGGTGAAGGAAATGAAGTTAGCCGCCATTGCTGGATCGACGGCGTCATTGAAGACGAGCAGCCATTCGCAAGTCGATGGGGAATAGTCGGAGGACCAGCGGTTAGGCGAGCTGGATGCGACGATTTGGAATGGGTCGCTTGAAGCAGTGGCGAATTTTCCTGCGGGAATGTTTGAGCCGTTTAGGTGTACTTGGTTTTTCGTGATGGAAAATGTGTAGGTCGTCCCGATCTCGGGGGCTTGCTGTGGGAGAAATTGTGCGATGTTTTGGGCTTTCCAGAGTAGCTTGCCGGGGAGCGCGGGTTGGATTTCTAGCCAGTTGTTCGCTACGGTTTTTCCAAGCTCGGATGACGCAACGACGGGTGAGTCTAGCACGACATCGATCTGGGATTCTGGCAGCAGCGATGGCGTGGAAACGACCAGTCTGGGAGCGGCGAAAGCAGCCAGTGAGAGGGCCAAGGTGGCCGTGATGGCAGTGAGGAGATTTTTCATGGCGGTGATGGTTTCGACGAATCACATCACATACGAATCCGGCCTGTTGGAAATTCATTTTCTCTGAAATCTGAGGTGAATTTTTCCAATCGGCTCGGGCGTTGCTCTTTCCACATATTCTGCCAAGTTCACGCCGTGATTCGATCACTCGTTTTAAGATTTTGCCGCTGGACGGCCTGCGCCGTGCCCTTGGTTTTGGCGACCTGCGCGCCGCAGTACACGCTCGTGAATCACGTCACGGAGGCGAGCGCGAAGAGCGATTTTTTCGGCTATCGCAAGTGGATCGCCGAGCAAGTCGAGCAAGACGTGGTCATCATTGGCATCCACGGATTTTGCGGCGCTTCCATCGACTACGCGAATCTCGGAAATCACCTCCTGCGCCACCAACCAGCGACAGGTCTCTACGCCTACGAAGTGCGCGGTCAGGGCAGCGATCCGATCCATGCGCGGCGCGGCGACATCGGCGATCCCGCAGACTGGTATCGCGATTTGTTCGCCTTTACCCAACTCGTGCGCGAGCAGCATCCGGCGGCGAAAATCGTCTGGTTCGGTGAGAGCATGGGCGCATTGATCGCGGTCCATGCGATGCGCGAGGCCCCAGCGAATGACCCGCCCTGCGACGGTTTGATCCTCTCCTCGCCCATCGTCCGTTTCCGCGACGACATTCCTGCGTGGACGCCGGGGCTGGTGCAAATCGCGGCCACCACTCTGCCACTGGCGCGGATTTCCCTCGAAACCCTATCAGGCGGGGACGATGTGCAGATGACACAAAAATCCCATCACGGCGATCAGGTGAAGAAAAATTCCTACCACATTGATAAACACACCCTGCGTCTCATCGGCACCTTGAGCGAGCACATCGGCTCGATGAACGACATCGCTGCCACCTTCCGCAAGCCGGTGCTGGTCCTCCACGGCGGCAAGGATTATTTCAACAACGATTCCGACGTGCGCGGCTTCGTGGCTCGCATCCCGTCGGGAGTTTCCGCGACGTATCACGACTACCCGAAAGCCTATCACCTGCTGATGTACGATGAACGCCGCGAAGCCATTTTCCGCGACGTGGAACGCTGGGTAAGCCTGCTGAGGAGAAATCGGCTGAAGGGGCATTAGGCCCTGCAAAACGCGCCAGAATTTCCCTTGCCAACATCCGGGGATTTCCCCAGTTTCCCCACCCCTCTTCAGGCCGCCTTACTCACCAACGAAGATCCAGAGGGATTCCACGCGGCTAATCTTCAAAAATCGCCCGTCCTGATTCAAGGCGGGAAAACTAGAACACATCATGATTAACGAACTCATCAATGAAATGGTGGACGCTGGCGTTCACTACGGTCACCAAACGAAAAAATGGAATCCACGCATGAAGCCCTTCCTGATGAAGGACAAAGGCGGGATCTACATCATCAACTTAGAGAAAACCGTCCAGCAGCTCGATAAAGCTTCGGATTTCCTCTCAGACCTCGTCGGAAAAGGCAAAAAAGTCCTCTTCGTCGGCTGCAAACGCCAAGCCCAAGACGCCATCCGCGAAGCCGCAGAAGCCACTGGCCAACACTACGTGAACCACCGTTGGCTCGGCGGAATGCTCACCAACAGCCTCACCGTCCGCAAGTCGGTCGAGCGCCTGAAGTATCTCGAAAACATCGAAAAACAGCCTGAGTTCAAGGCCATGTCCAAGAAGGAACTCGCAGCCCTCGGCCGTGAGCGCGAGAAACTCCTCCGCAACCTTCGTGGCGTGCGTGACATGGACAAAAAGCCAGACGCCGTCGTCATCGTGGACTCCGCTCGTGAGACCATCGCCGTCGCCGAAGCCCGCCGCTTGAACATCCCAATCATCGCCATCGTTGATACCAACGCCGACCCAGCGCTCGTCCAATTCCCGATCCCCGGCAACGACGACGCCATCCGCTCGATCCGCATCATCCTCCAGAACTTGGTGGATGCGATGGTCGCAGGCCGCAAAAACTAACGAATCTGTCACACGGGCGGCCTGTCATCTGACGGGCCGCCCTTTTTCTCTCTCTACTTCCACCTGATTTAAAAAATGATCACCGCAGCAATCGTCAAAGAACTCCGCGATAAAACCAGTGCCCCCATGATGGACTGTAAAAAAGTCCTCACCGAAACCAACGGCGACCTCGAAGCCTCCATCAAGCTCCTCCGCGAGCGAGGCATCATGAAATCCGCAAAAATGGCTGACCGCGCCGCCACCGAAGGCGTCATCACCGCCCGCATCAACGCAGACGCCAGCTCCGGCCTGCTGATGGAACTCAACTGCGAAACTGACTTCGTTTCCAAAAACGAGAGCTTCCAAGCCTTCGTCGGCGACATCGCAGACGCCCTCGCCGCCTCCGCTGCTGCCGATCTCGATGCCGCCCTCGCCCACTCACACGGCGAACAAAGCATCGACGACACGATCAAAGCCAAAGTCGGCGAAGTCGGCGAAAACCTCCAATTCCGCAAATACGTCCGCTTCAACGCAGCGTCCGGCGGCGTGGTTGCCTCCTACATCCACCTCGGTGGCAAAGTCGGCGTCCTCATCGAAGTCGGCACCACCAAGGCCGAATCAAAGAGCAGCGATAGTTTCAAGGAACTCATCAAAGACCTCACCCTCCACATCGCCGCCTGTGCGCCCAAAGGACTTTCCCGAGAGGACATTCCGCAATCCGTGGTGGACAACGAACTCGACATTTTCCGCACCCGCCTCGCCGCCGAAGGCAAGCCTGAGAACATCATCGAAAACATCCTCAAAGGACAAATCGGTAAATTCTTCGCTGAAAGCTGCTTCCTCGAACAAGGATTCGTCAAAGACCCGGACACCAAAATTTCCGCCCTCCTCGAAGCCAAAGGCAAAGAACTCGGCGACACCCTGACAGTGACTCGCTTCGTGCGTTTCGGGCTGGGTGAGTGAGTTTTATCTATTTCGGAGTGCTCAGACATGTCTGAGCTTTTCACTGGCCGACATGTCGGCCAGTGGGGAAGCTGGGACAAATCCGGTGGCTCGCGCTATCGGCTAATTTCACATACCCCTGCCGGGGCAGGAAGATCCGCTGCGAATCCTTAAAGGCATTGCCCTTCAGAGTTATACTTCATGCAAAGAGGCCATCCTCAGCATTCTCCATGTTTATCACTCCGCCGTCTTTGTTTTGAGGTGATCGCGCAGTTTGGATTGGTCTGCTTTTGGTAGCGTGCCTAGCCAACGCTCGGCGGCGGTGGGATCGACGCTGGACCACTGGGAGGCGAGATTTTTTTGCACCCAGTCGCGGGTTTCTCCGGCGGGCAGGCCGTCCACCCAAGCGGCAGCGGCGTCCGGGTCGTTGCGGGACCAATTCAAGGCATGGTTGGTGGCGGTGCCGATGATCTGCGGGTGCTGCTCGGGCGTGGCGGCTAGATACTGGATGGCGCGGCCGTAAATTTTCCCTTTCCGGTCCCCGTAGTCCGTGACGAGGTTCACGGCGACTTTGGTTTTGAGAGCATCCGGCAGGTTGTGGAACTGGCGGTCCAGGTCGGCAAGTTGTGCGTCAGTCCATTTCGTGAGCATGTTGCGATAGACGCGGTCGGCGTCGGATCGCGGTTCGAGTTCAGCGAAATCGGCCAGCCATTGGTCCGGTTTGTCCACCTTGGGAATGGGCACGTAGGTGTCACCATTTTTTCGGGCGAGCTGTTCGTGGGCAGTTTGCCAATCGGTGTCGGATGGCAGCAGCCGTAGAAGTGTTTCGCTTTCGTGGTCGGTCAATGCAGCGCGGGAGAAAATATCCTGAATGAATTTTTTCCGCTCCAGATCGCTGTATCCTGCGGTCTCGATCAGTGGGAGGGCTTTTTCCGGGGAATGGTAGGTGATGCCTGAAAGTGCCTTTTTGCGAATGCCTTGGATCTGATCCTCGGTGAAACCAGCGAGCCTGAGATCGGCGTTCCACCAGAATTGGGCGATTGAGGGATTTCCTGCCCCATTCCAATCCTTGCCCTTGGCGATTTCGTTGCGCCATGACGGCGGCAGGTTCGATGGATTTTTGAAAAGCTTCGCCAAGATTTCGGGGCTGCCGAGGTGCCTTTTGAACAAGCGCCAGCCATCTGAGCGGGCGTAGAGTTTTAGAATTTCATCATCGAAGGAAGTTTCCAGACGGTGCGCGAGCAAGGCTCTTTCGGCATTGGACTGCAAGTGACTCGGCAATTTCCCAAGAGCTGTTTCCAGCGATGCAGGATCGGATTTTGAGAGCGCAAGGATGACGCTGCGTGGATCGTGAGATTCGCCTTCAGGGAAACCGAAAGCGGCCAATTCCAGAAACCGTGCGAGGGCGAGGGCGGGATGGTGTTTCGCCATTTCCGCGAGGATTTTCAGCTCCGCGATGTCATTCGGATTTTCCCGGAAAAGGGCGATGACTCCCTCGGGATCGGTGGCTGCTAGGGCGAGGAGTTCGTCGGTTTCCTGCCAAGCGGATTTCCCCAATAAATGGAGACGGGCGCGTGTCATGGGGTCGAGCCGATCCTTGAGGATGCGGGTGAAAAGCTGCGTTTCAAAACCGTCGCCCAAGGTGAACCAATTGCCTCGCAGCCAAGCGAAGATTTCGGAATCTGGGACCGAATTGGCCAAGGAGATGGTCAGACGCAGGCGTTGCGCGAAGGAGTTATTTTGGCGGATTTGCGCGAGTTTGTCGGTCAGCCAAATGGGTGGCCCGGCGTTGGCCCGATGGGCGACGCGGGTCTTGTCGGGTGGCGCGGCGGAATCCGTGGACGCCGTGGATTTCCCAGTGAGCTGCCAACCGAGCACCCCGGCAGCCACGAAGCCAAACGCCGCGATGATGCGAGTCGGCGAGAAATGAGAACTCGCTTTCATCGTTTTCCTCCTTCGCGCAGTTTGGCTTTCCGGTCGTCGGGGATGTTGGCGGCATCCAGCCACTCAAGGGCGGCGGTTTGGTCAAATTTCCGCCATTTTTGAAACACTGCGTTGGTGGAATTGTCGGTGGGCCCGGGGAGTGAAACTGCCCAATCGAGAGCCTCGGGGTATTGTTCTTGCTCGGCGAGATGCGCCACCAGTGATCGAGTTCCCGGTTCGCGGATGCGGGGATCGGTCTGAGCGTTGAGCCACTTCGCAAAGGGTTCGGGAGTTTGGCGCGCCCATGTGTAGGACAGGCTTTCTAAGGTTTTGGTGGCTAGCAGATCGGGATCGCGGGCGAGGAAAGTTTCCATCAATGCTTGTGGATCTTGGTGACTCACGCCGGAGAGGAAATCATGGACCTCAGACAGGTGCTCTTGTTGGATCCAGTCACCCTTGCCGTTCGGCAGATCAATTTTGGGCAAAGCAAAGAGGCCGGGGCTGGCAGCGAAGAGTTCGTCGGCGATTTGCAGGGCTTTTTTGGGATCGGAGTAAATGAATGCCTTGCCCGCGATGGCCATCAATTGGGCTTTGATTCGCGGCACTTCGTTAGCTCGGGCTTTGGAGAGTGCGGCGTCTGGATCGACTCTGGCGAGAAGCTGCATCGCCTTGAAGTCGAGTTGTCGTTTCAATTCGCCGGGGGGCAAGCTGTCTGAAATGCGTTCGAGTTCACCGTATTGCGACGGTTTCAGATGATACATGAACATTTCTAACGAGCTGTAATCGTATTGGTTGTCCGGGTTCAGCAGGAACCAGCCTTGAAATGGATCACTGTCAGCGAGCAAAGTACGGAGGGCGGAATTTAGCTCGGGGCTTTGCCATTTTTCCGCGAGTCGCACCGTCCGCAGCGTCACTGGATAGGTTGGATCGCGGAACCTGAGAGCGGAAATGGCGGATTCCCTGCCTCGGGTAGGAATCTGGTCGAAATGAGCGAGCATCCAATTCGGATGGTATGCACCGATCGCGTAACCGATGGCGGGACTCATGTTTCCTACGACCAACGCTGCCTGAAGATCGTGGCTCGCCCATGCGGTCCAGACCAGAAAGCGGTCCTCTTCGGTGGCTGCATGGATCGCGCCGTGGGGATTGAGACGTGTCCAGTTCGCGTAGAGAAGTGGCAGGATTTCATGGTCCTTTCCACCGTGCTGGCGGTAGCGTTCCAGGAAGGTGGAAATTCCCGTTTCGTCAGCATCCAGCAGCCACAGAGCGAGACGGGCGTAGAGTTGTCGCTCGGGCAAGGCGAGGAGAGTTTCCACTGTGTCTTGGGAGCGAATTTCCCGATCAGACTCCGCTTGAACGGATGAGGCATGGGTTTTCTCTGGCGTTGAATCAGCCGTACGGCGTGGTGGCGGTGGTGAAACGATCCGCTTGGCGGCGATGCCACAAACCAGCCCCGCCGCGATGCATATCGGAATCAGCAGCGAACGGAGAAACGCCATTAGTTTTCAACTAACAAGCCGGGCGGCAGGCGTCGAGTTTATTGTCGGAAATGAATCATGACTCGGGAAATTTATGTGGCTACCTGATCTAAAAGCGGCAGCATTCGCGGATCAATTCTGCCGAGAAATTTTCACCGACCCCAAGCCATGAACCGCCGCCAAATGATTCGCTCCCTCGCCCTCACTGCTGTGGGAATCCCCGTTGCCCTCGCCGGAACCAGCGAAGCCGCGACTGGTAGGAAACGCGATGCGCTGCGAGTCGGTGAGTCGATGCGCTTTGACCGCGATTTGAAAATCACCTTCCTTGCTGTTAGCGACGACAGTCGTTGCCCGATCAATGCCGCATGTATTTCCGCAGGAAATGCCGAGATCGTGCTGCGAATCGAGGCGGGCAATCAGCCTACGAAAAACTATCGGCTGAACACAGATAGCAAGCCGCGCCAACTCATCATCCCCGCGAATGTTTTCCCGCCGGGCTTTTTTGGTATTCCGAAATCCTACGGCATCGAAATCGACTCGCTCAATCCCTTGCCCACCGCAGGCCAGAAGACACGGCAGGCTGCTTATCGGCTGCGGCTTAGGATTTCCGTGGCGGTGTGATCATTGCATCGCCATCTGTCTTGTGGGTAAGGGCAGAGCCAGCTGCCGCAGTCCAAAAAAATTTCGCCCTAACTTCCGATCCCCGCCAACCACAGCGCGGAGTGAATCTTGAAGTCGATCAACATCCCCTCTTCTTCACGCGCGGCGAGCCACTCGCTTAACTCTGTTAGCGGCACGTGGTGGACGATGATGTTTTCCCCCGCGACTCCGCCGCCTGCCGTTTCCCGGACGAGATCCGTGGCGTGGAAAATGTGGGTGAACTCAGAGGTCATGCCCGCTGAGGTGGGGCTGGAAATGAGCGGCACGACGCTCCCGGCGCGATAGCCAGTTTCTTCTAGCAGCTCGCGCCGCGCGGTTTCTGCGAGTGCTTCGCCAGCGAACTCGGGCTCGTCACCCACCAAGCCAGCGGGGATTTCGATCACCCGGCGTTGCATCGGAAAGCGGAATTGCTCGACCAAAATGATCTCCTGATCCGGCGTGATCGCGAGGATCCCGACAGCCGCGTCCGAGTTCGGGCGGCGGACGAAATCCCAGTGGCCGATGCGATAGAGTCCGAGCCAGCGGGTTTGGAAAAGTGTTTCGACGGTGGGCATGGTGTGGAATCTGGGCAAGAAACGATGGCGTTCAGGCGTAAAGGGCATTACTGCTGCCGCGCCCTGCATGTCTCGCTACGATTTCCAGATTCCCGTCACCTTCAAGCACTCTATTGTTTTCACCCGTGATGCTTTCTCATCTGGAAACACGGATTTAGCGGATCTGTTAGCCGAAGGCGGTGGTCGGAGGGCGATGGTTTTGGTGGAGGAAACGGTAGCGCATCTCTGGCCGGATCTGGTCGCTGAGATTGAGGCTTACTTCGCGGAGTTAGACTTGGATTTCCGAGGAATTTCCGTGTTTCCCGGTGGCGAGGCGGCAAAGGCGGATGACGCACTGGTGAGGCAAATCTGGGCGGCGATCGATGCTGCGCATTTGGATCGGCAATCGTACGCGCTCGTGATCGGCGGCGGTGCGTTTCTGGATGCAGTGGGCTACGCGGCGGCGACGGCGCATCGTGGCGTGCGGGTAGTTCGATTCCCGACGACGACGCTTTCTCAGGACGACAGCGGCGTGGGCGTGAAGTGCGCGATCAATGCTTTGGGGAAAAAAAACTGGGTCGGCTCGTTCGCGGTGCCGTATGCGGTGGTGAACGATTTCGCGTTTCTGCACAGCCAAGATGCGGAGACGAGCCGGGGCGGATTGATCGAGGCAGTCAAGGTGGCCCTCGTGCGAGATCAGGAGTTTTTCTGCTGGATCGAGGAGCATCTGGAATCCTTGGCGGCGTTGGAGCAGGAAACGTTAGAAACCTGTGTGGAGAAATCCGCGCTGCTTCACGCAGGCCACATCGCGACGGGTGGCGATCCCTTTGAAACGGGCTCCAGCAGGCCGTTGGATTTTGGTCACTGGGCGGCGCATAAGTTGGAGGCGATGACTCACTATCAGCTCGGTCACGCGCCTGCGGTGGGTGTGGGTGTCGCGCTGGATGTTTTGTATTCGGCGCGATCCGGGTTGATGAAATTTTCCGTGGTGGAGCGAGTGGTGAAGGTTCTGGATGGCTTAGGAATCGCGATCTATCATCCCGCGCTCGATTGGCTGGACGCGACTGAGCGGCGGCGGGTGATGGACGGACTGGACGAATTTCGCGAACACCTCGGCGGCGAATTAACCGTGCTACTTTTGGAAGACGTCGGCGCAGGGACGGACGTGCATCAGATGGACGAGACCTTGCTCGGGGAATGCATCAACGAGCTACGGACCCGCTGGGAAAGCCGCAGTTGAGGAAACTTCATCTCGCTTGCTATCGCTGGGAAATGTTGCCTAGTTTTCGCCATGCGCCTCCGCTCGATAACCCAATTGTTGCTGTTTTCAGCACTCACTGCCTCCCTCCAAGCCGCAGTTTCCTTACCGTCAGACGGCACCGCTGCTGCTCCAACAGCGGTCGATGGACCCGCAAAAGAAGCTCTGGATATTTTTCAAGCGGGCCGTCACGCCAAAGCCGTCGAGCTGGCAAAACCACTAGCCGATCAAGGAAATGCAGAGGCACTTTACCTGATGGGATTCGCCCACGAGACTGGTCAAGGCGCGGATGTTTCTAAGGATCTTGCGCTCGAATTTTACCGCAAAGCTGCCGCCGCAAAGCACAAAGACGCCGCCTACCGCCTGTCCTTCATCCTCCTCGCCTCCGAGAAAGAAGAAGAACGCGATCAAGCTCGCGAGGCGTTAGAAACTGCCGCGAAGGATGATCCCGCCGTCGCTGGACGCATCCTGGGCGAGGCGTATTTGCGCGGTCGCCTCACGCCAAAGGCAGATCCAGAAAAAGCGATTTTCTGGTGGAAACGCGCGGCAGATGCTGGCGATGTCCCATCGCTTTTGCTGGTAGGCCGCTTTTATGAAGGCCAGTTCGGGTTTGCTGAATTGAAGGACGCGAAAGAGGCACTCGCCAGCTATGCCAAAGCCGCTGGCCTCGGCGACGCTGGGGCGATGGCAGCTCTCGGATCACGTCTGCTCAGTGGCGACGAAAAACTCCGCGACGAGAAAAAAGGCCGCGAATGGCTCAAGAAAGCCATCGAAGCCAAGGAATACACCGCCTATCTCGCTCTCGGTGACTACATGGAAAACGTCAAAAAAGATCTCAAAGGCGCCCTCGCCGAATACGAGCGCGGCAAAGACGCCGGGCAAACTGACTGCATCTTGCGCACCGCAGATTTTTACATCGAAGGAAAAGGCGTGGAAAAAGACACCGCTCGCGGCCTCGCACTGCTGGAAAAAGCCGCCGAATCCGGCAGCGGCCTCGCCAATTTTCGCCTCGCCGTCGCCTCACTCTCCGTCGATAAGCCTGACCTGTTAGTCGGCTACAAGCATCTCGTCGCCGCCGCGAATGCCAACCTCGTCGAAGCACAAAACGAACTCGGCCTGCTCTACCTATCCGGCAAGCTCGCCATCGCCGACTCCGCCGCCGGCATCGCGTGGCTGACCCGCGCGGCTCAAGGCGGCTACCCACAAGCTCAAAACAACCTCGCCACCCTCTACGAACGCGGCGGCGCAGGCGTTCCTAAGAACATGGAAAACGCCAGCCAACTCTACGCGCTTGCAGCCAACCAAGGCCACGGCCCAGCCACCCTCGCCCTCGCCCGCATCATCTATCAGGGCACTGGAATCAAGTCCGATCCCGTCAAAGCATGGGCACTCGCCACCCTCGCCGATGAACTCAAGACCGAGGGCGCGGACAAGCTGGTTAAGGAAATCGTTGCAAAACTCGACGACGCTCAAAAAGCCGAAGCCAAGAAACAGCTAGAAGAGTTGAAATCCGGCAAAACACCCGAGGAAAAAGCCGCTCCCGCCCCGAAACCCACTCCCGCTCCCGCGCCGAAGAAGCCCAAGTAAGCCAAAAATTATTTCCCAAGCCCGCCATGGATTTCCCCGTGGCGGGTTTTTTGCTACTTTCCCCAAAACCAGTCATGCCGCCCGAGCTTGAATTATACGACACCTCCATCTGCACCATCCGTGATTTCCGGGACATCCAGATAGCTATCAGTAAAGGCACCATCGATTTTACGGAAAATAAGCGCTGGGTTGCTGCAAAAAGGATGCTGGACGAATCGGACCCACAGAAGACGATTCTCCCTGTTCTGCTCGCGGATTCTACAAAGGAACAGCGAGGTATTATGGCCTGGGGAAGGGCAAGCAAGATCGAGGTAACAGACTCACAGACGAGGATCATGTTGGAAGACATAAAGGAGATTCCTGCCCGACCTTTGATTTCTGCTTTGTGTTGTCAGAGGACGCAGGAATTCCTTTCGAGCGAAGATCAGCGAAATTACCGTATCGTAGATACGCCTGAATTTGTTTACGACGCGCCGAAAACATTTCTTCTAACCTGGAATCCCAAGAAAGATGTACCAATCGAGAGACTTCAGAAAATCAGGCAGGAGCTGATTGAAGGAGAGAGTTCGGAGTTGGACTGGACTTGTTACTCGACCAACAAGGCGAGGCCCGGAGATCGCTTTCTAATGCTCCGCTTGGGTGGTGAACCGAGGGGAATTGTCGGGTGTGGCTGGCTTCGTAGCTATTCGGAGGCCAGCGAAGATGATCATACACCCCGCGCTAACATTTTATGGGACTGGATAGTAGACCTAGACCAACCTTTGAATCCACGAACTATTGCCGGAGCCGAGGGTTACAAATGGAGTCCACAACAAAGTGGGACGGAGCTGAATGAAGAAATCTCGGAGACCGTATGGTTGGCTTGGGTGGCATGGGTCGAACGTGACGGAGAGCGACTAGGTGACTTACTGCATCCAGAGTTTCTGAAAGACGAGGACAAGTCACAGTTTTCAGAACTCGTTGTCGAATCCTCTGAAAACACGGTATCAAGCCTTGAAGGTCGATTTATCGAGTCTTGGAGTAAGCGAAGGGAGCGTGATCCAACGAATCGCGCACGCTGCTTGGCTCGATATGAAGCCCGTTGCATGGTATGCGATATGAGCTTTCTGGAGGAGTATGGAGAGATTGGCCTAAATTTCATCCATGTGCATCATGAACAGCCTTTGGGTGGAGTGACTCATGCAGATGGAGTCCTCTATCACGCTTCAGATGATTTGAAACCGGTCTGCCCGAACTGCCACGCGATGTTGCATAATGGCCTTGATGCGCGAAAGGGTGAAGTGCGCACTATAGCAGAGCTACGTGACATACGGGTTCAAGCCAAAGCACGGATGACCTGATCACTCCGACTTGATTATGACTCGAAACCCGCTTGCCACGTCACACCCGCTGCCCAAACTCCCGGCGTGAAAGTCCTCATCACTGCTGGCCCCACCCGCGAACCCATCGACCCAGTGCGATTTCTCACGAATCGCTCATCGGGAAAAATGGGCTACACGCTGGCAGGAGCCTTCGTCCATGAAGGCCACTCGGTGTTGCTCGTCTCCGGGCCGACGAATCTGGATGTCCCGGACAACGTCGATTTTATCCCCGTAGAAACCGCCGCAGAAATGTATGACGTGGTTTCCAAACACATCGGGCGGATGGACGTCGCCGTGTTTGCCGCCGCCGTCGCCGACTACACGCCTGCCGCCGTCCAGCCCCAGAAAATCAAAAAAGCAGGCGACACGCTGACGCTCGAACTCGTCCGGACCGCAGACATCCTCGGCTCCGCCCGCGCGTCCTTTGGCTTCACTGGAACGCTCGTCGGATTCGCCGCAGAAACCGAAAACCTCGAAGCCAACGCCCACGAGAAACTCACCCGCAAACACTGCGACCTCATCATCGCCAACGACGTTTCCCAACCCGGCATCGGCTTCGACTCCGACGAAAACCAAGTCCTCCTCGTCTATCCCGACCGCACCGAATCCCTCCCCACCACCTCGAAACACGAACTCTCCATGCAGCTCGTAGAGGCCGTGGAAAAGCTGCAAGCCTCTTTTTCCTAGCAACTTCCAACTAATAACCACCACCATATTTCCCCATGACCGACCTCGAACTCGCCACTCACGCCGCCCTCGAAGCAGGGAAACTCCTTCGCCAACATTTCGGCTCTGCCGCCGTCGTCGATGAAGCCTGCGAACACGACATCAAGCTCGCCCTCGATAAAGAATCCCAGGACCTCATCACCAAAATTTTGCTAGGATCCAGAGACGGCGATGCGCTCTACGGCGAGGAAGGTATCGCGGGAAATCAGGAATCTAACCGCCAATGGATTGTCGATCCCATCGACGGCACGGTGAACTACTACTACGGCATTCCCCATTTCTGCGTTTCCATCGCGCTGCGCGTGGATGGAGAAATCACCGTCGGCGTCATTCACGATCCCATGGTCGGAGAAACTTGGACTTGTCAAAAAGGCAGCCCTGCTTTGCTCAATGGCAACCCCATTCTAACCAGTTCGCGTGCGACCTTTGGCGAGTCCATTCTCTTCGTCGGCTGCGGCAAAGATGAAGCCGCGCTGCGGACCGGCATGGAGCGATTCCAACGCGCCTCACTCCGTGCCCGCAAGATGCGGATGATGGGTTCCGCCGCCCTCGGCATGGCATACATCGCTTGCGGTCGTCTCGATGCCTATATCGAATCCCGCATTTCACTTTGGGACATCGCTGCCGGACAGCTCCTCGTCGAAACCGCCGGTGGTAGCGTCGAGCTCACCCCCATCCCTGGCTCAGACGACGCCTACTCCATCGTCGCCAGTAACGGGAAATTACCGATTCAAGAGATCCTTTGAAGAAGCAGAGAGGTTAGAGCCAAGAGCGTGGAGAAATTCTCCCACTTCCCAATTCCAACGCGGAAGTCGGAATGCGGAAGTCGGAAGTGAAGAAATAGACTCTTCTTCCTCTTCTTCTTCCTCTTCTTCTTCCTCTTCCTCTTCCTCTTCACTTCCCACTTCCCACTTCCCACTTCCCACTTCCCACTTCCCATGACCGGCATCGGCTACGACGTTCACCAATTCGCGGAAAACCGCCCGCTGGTTCTCGGCGGCGTGACTATTCCGCACAGCCACGGTCTCGCGGGGCATTCCGATGCGGATGTCCTCTGTCACGCCATCGCGGATGCGGTGTTAGGGGCGATGGGTCAGCCGGACATTGGTCACTATTTCCCGCCCGGCGATCCTGCCTGCAAAGACATCAGTTCGCTAAAGATTCTGGAAAAATGCCGCGATCTCGCTGTCGAAGCCGGGCTGAAAATCATCAACGTCGATTCCACACTCATCGCCGAGGCTCCGAAAATTTTACCTCACCGCGATGCCATGCGATCTAACATCGGCGCGGCTCTCGGCATCCCGCCTGAGCGCGTCGGCATTAAAGCGACCACGAATGAAACCATGGGATTCGTCGGCCGGAAAGAAGGCATCGCCGCCCTCGCGGTGGCGCAAGTGGAACAGGCTGATACAGTATAGATCCTTGACGGCGCGAGTTAGTCGTCGTCCAGCGAACCCTCGCGGGCCAATACCGGACCACCCTTGAGAACGAAATCACGGCCTTCCGCCGCACACCAAAGGCGATAGATGTTAATGACGTTCGGACGAATGCCAGTGACTGGAATTTTAAGAAATCCCTGACGCTGTGCCGCTTCAAAAAGTTTCCGCTCCTTCTGCAGAAGACGATGACCGATGCGACGGCTACCGATTTTTGCACGGGTCGGCTGACCACGGCTCAGGCGTTCCACATCATCTTTGTCAGGTCGTGACATCTCCTAATCGGTAAAATGCTAGACTGCCCGGTCTGCGTAGCGATCAAAGCGATTTGAAAGAATGAGGAATGTCGGCGCCCACAGTCCGACAAATATCCCGAAACGTTCCGCGTGTGCGACTGTTTCTGGCGAGGTTCCACCGGTTAAAAACCAAATCGCGATTGACCCAAAGATCGAAGCGAAACCGAGGAAAAAACACACACCGCTGAGCTGCTTGAACTGTTTAGTTTTCATCAACAGACACTTGCTGCGATTGTCACCCGCGCAAGGTGGAACTTTTCATCTGCCGTCGGTGAATCAACGCGAGCAATGGCGGATGGAACAGTTCGGAAAAATCAATTTAGCCAACTAAACAGGTCTCGCGAAATTTTTTGGAACCCCGCAGGCACCACCCAACAAGCTGCCTATCACTGCGGCACGGTGACAGTTATCGCCGCCGACCATGGCATTCGCGGTGATGCCAGATGCAAAGTCATCATGATACTTCCATGATAAGTAAAGCGCGGCAGGCATAGCCTCTGCGATGTAGCAGGCGGGACTGAAACGCGAGCCGATGACGTGCTCGTCGGGCTGATCTAACCAAGAACTCGCCTTGTTTCCTGATAACCAATCCCCGGCCTCGCGGCGTACAGCATCACGCAACGGCTCACCCTCTGCCAGCGCCCACAGCAAGCGAACTAACGTGTCGGCTGCCCTTAGCACATTCGCATGGGCGTGAGTCAGCCCGACATGCTCTTTGACGATGCGTCGCAATTCTTCGCGCGAAGCGCCTTCTAACGCACACACCAGCGCAGGCACCGTTGCGAGACCGCCGATGTGCTCGTCACTGATGCCGCATTTACGCGGTGGCTTGCCTTGTGCGTAACGAGTGAAAAACGCGCGGTGATACTCCTCCACATAGGTGTCCCGGTGCCAGCCCGGCTCTAGCATTCGTGAAATGTAGTGATCCAGCCACGCATCTGCTTCGTAGCCGCCGCGGCGACGAACGAAGTCGAAAAGCTCTGCGGCCAGTTTGAAATTAAGGGTGTTTTCTCCCGCCGATAGAAACTGGTGATAATGGACATCTCGCTTTCCCCAGTGAACGGCCTGCTCTCGTAGGATGTCGCCCTTTTCATTGATGGCCTGATAGACTGAGCGCCAGAGAATGCTGCCCGGATGCGGATTCCGAGGTGCCATGAAGTGATCTACTGTTCCGTAGTCACGCCGCAGGGCTTCACGGTCATAATACCAATGCACTGGCATCGCTAAGGCGTCAGCCACCAGAGAGCCTTCGTATGCTTGTTCTATCACACTCATGAGGGATGACTAAGCGTGAGTTCGGTTCACGCAAGCGCGACGACCTCTATCGTTTCAAATTCATCTCCCGCTTGCGCATGGGCATGGCGTCCACGCTTTCAAACAATTTTCCCATGGTGAAATTGGCAGCCTTCCATCGCAAAATGGTGTGACCATCTTTGCCGAGTAGGATGACCTCGGGAAACTCGTTTTGAATTCCCAGATGCTTGCGGAGTTCGTCACCGAGGAGAGCGGAAGGAATTTTCCCACATCCTATCGGTCCGCTTAAAACAAAAACCTCCAGATCTCTTTCAGCCAATCCTGCCTTGGAGCCTATCAAGTCAGCGGCAAGTCGTTTGTCCCCTTCCGTAATCACCAACAATCGCTTTTTCCAACGAAACTCCGAGATGGTATCAGCAAGCGTGGGCAGGCTGAGACAAAGCACTAACAAAAAAGCTAATTTCATTTTACCACCGAAGCACAGCTCCCCATGAAATCAATCTTCCTCGTCCTTCACGCCTTTCACACGGACCTTGCCGCGGAGTTTCGCTTCGATGAAGGAGTCGAGATCGCCGTCCATGGTGCCGGAAATGTTGTTCGTTTCCTCGCCGGTGCGAAGGTCCAAGACTTTCTGGTAAGGCTGGAAAACGTAAGAACGGATCTGGTTGCCCCAGGAAACGTCCCCTTTTTCGCCGTAGGCGCGATCCGCTTCGGCTTTTTGTTTGTCCTCCTCGATGGTGTAGAGCTTGGCCTTGAGGATCTCCATCGCGAGTTCCCGGTTCGCGCCTTGAGTCCGGGCGTTCGTCGAGCGGATGAGAATGCCCGTTGGAAGGTGACGCAGAATGACGGCGGTTTCCACTTTGTTCACGTTCTGACCGCCCTTGCCACCGGAGCGAGTGGTGGTGATCTCGATATCCTTTTCGTTGATCTCGATTTTGATTTCCTTGGAAATTTCTGGCGTCGCGTCGATAGAGGCGAACGACGTGTGACGTTTCGCATTCGAGTCGAAGGGGGAAATTCTGACCAACCGATGCACGCCGCGTTCGTTTTTCAAAAACCCGTAAGCGTGATCGCCGGTGATTTTCAGAGTCGCCGTGCGGAGGCCCGCTTCGTCGCCGTCTTGCCAATCTAACGTCTCCACGGTGTAGCCTTTTTGCTCGGCCCAACGAGTATACATCCGGTGCAGCATTTGCGCCCAATCACACGCTTCCGTCCCGCCCGCACCCGCAGAAATGACGAGGAAACACGGGGAAATGTCGCTGGGTTGATCGAGCAGCGTAAGCAACTCGTAAGCACGAATGTCGCTCTCTAGGCCAGCCGCGTTCGTAAGGGCTTCGCGGGCGAGATCGGCGTCGTCGTATTCTTTTGCGAGTGCCACACCCTCGTCGATGTCCTCGACGCGGGCCTCGAGTTTCAAGAAGGCTTCCAGCTTTTTCTTGAGAGCGGCGGCCTTGGAGCTGATGGATTTCGCTTTGTCCGAGTCATTCCAAAACTCGGGTGCGCCCATCGCTTCTTCGAGCGTGTTAATTTCGTTTTCGAGAGTCGGAACGTCAAAGATACCTCCTGAGTTTCGACAAACGGCTCTTCAAGCCGGAAGTGTCGAGCGCCAGGAGGTCAGCGGTAGGAAGTGAAGACATGCGGGCGGAGAAAAGGGCATCCGGCGGAGGGTGGCAAGGCGGAACATGAATGGCTCTATCTTACTTAAATCCGCGTGCATCCTGCTGCTTCATCCATTAACCCTCCGGCGTGGAAGACGAAAGCCCGATCATCGATTTGCATAGTGACGTTTATTTCATGGGTCAGGCGTTGCGTGAGGCGCGCAAGGCTTATGCCGCTGGTGAGGTTCCAGTCGGCGCGGTGTTAGTCCGCGAGGGTAAAATCATTTCCCGCGCGTGGAATCAGGTGGAGCTACTCAAAGACGCCACCGCCCACGCAGAAATGCTCGCGCTCACCGCCGCACAGGAAGCACTCGGCGACTGGCGGTTAGAAAAATGCACGCTCTACGTCACCAAAGAACCTTGCCCGATGTGCGCTGGAGCCATCGTCCACTGTCGGCCCGAGCGCGTCGTTTTCGGTTGCCCGGACCCGAAGGCTGGTGCGGCGGGAAGCTGGATCAACCTGCTAGAATCTAACCCGCCGCTCAACCACCGCTGCGATGTCACCCCCGACGTCCTCGGCGAAGAATGCCTCTTCGTACTTCAAAGCTTTTTCCGCGAAGCAAGAGAGCGGAAAAAAATCGAGCGCGCCCCCGAAGACGCGCCGGAACCGCAAGAGTGATTTGGCTGCTACGGCCAAGAAAAACCGACTGGCGGCAACTCCCTCACCCAACCCACGGCCAAGGTCACTCTTCCAGTCCGGCGTCGCGTTTGATCGTCTCGATTTCAGCCGAAATCTGCTCGGGAGTGCGCTTCATTTTTTCGAGGAGGGTGGAGTAATTTTTCACAGCCTGCTGCTCGTGCTCGAAGGGCGTGCCGTTGCGTTTTCGATGAAGGAAAATGATGCCCAGCATCCGGCGGTAGAGCGGCTCGACCTCCTTCAGCTTACCTTGGGATTCTAGCAAGAGCGCGAGGTTATTGAGTTGGATGGCGACTTTCGGGTGGTCTCTGCCGAGTTTCGCCTCCCCGATTTCCAAGGCCCGGCGATAGAGAACCTCGGCCTCCGCCATCCTGTTTTGGGCTTTGAGTAAACCCGCCAGATTGTTGAGCCGGGTGGCAACCGCCGGGTGATCTTTGCCCAGCTTCGTTTCGCCGATCTCGATGGCCCGCTGATAGAGCGGCTCGGCCTCGGTCAGCTTGTTCTGGGCTTGCAGCAGGAGTGCCAAGTTGTTGAGCCAAGTCGCGACATCCGGGTGGTCTTTCCCGAGTTTTGCCTCGCCGATTTCCAAGGCCCGGAAATAAAGCGGCTTTGCCTCGGTCAGCTTTCCTTGGATGCGGTAAAGTTCCGCCAGATTGTTGAGCGAAATGGCCACATTCGGGTGATCCATCCCCAGCTTCTTCTCGCCGATTTCGATAGCTCGGCGGTAGAGCGGCTCGGCCTCAGCCTGCTTGCCCTGGGCTTTCAGCAAGTTCGCCAGATTGTTGAGGTCGGTGGCGACGGACAGATGGTCTTTACCGAGTTTTGCCTCGTTGATTTCCAACACCTGACGACAGAGCGGCTCGGCCTTGGCCAGCTTCCCTTGGTCTTGCCATAAAAGCGCCAGCAAGCTGAGTGAGGCGGCGTAGGAGAGATTTTCCGGGCCGAGTTGCGCCTTCTTGATTGGGATAATTTGCTCGAGAATCGTCACCGCATCGGCATGGCGGGCGAGCTTTCTGAGAATTCCGGCCACTTCTTGCTGCGAGGCCGCCCATGCGAGTGGCTCGGCTTGGCTGTCGATGAGCGCAACGATGCGTTCGCGGGCGGCGAGAGCGGGAAGATACTCAGCTTTTTCGTAATGGGCCTCGGCGATGATTTGGTCCGCCGCGATGAGCTGCTGTACGGCATTCGCATCGAGTTGCTTGCCCACGTTGGCGGTGGCGATGGCTTCATTTCGCTGGCTGGAAAGCAGCTCGGCAAGACTGCGGGTGAGGGCATTCGAGCTCTTCAATCCCGCTGCGATGCTGGCCCGCAAGGTTTCCACCGGCAGAGAAAGACGGCGGGCGAGGTCGGCCTCGATTTCCTGCTGCGGAATGTCTTCGATGCGACGGCCTTGCTCGAAATAGTCGCGAGTTTGCTCCTGCTTGGCAGCGAAGAGCTTTTCGAAAAGCTCCACTTGCTTGAGATTTTCCGAGTTGCTGGCAGCAGTGTTCTGGCTAGTCTGGCCAGTGACGTTGAGCGTAAATGGCCCACTGCCGACTCCGAAAACGAGTAAGCCAACAAGCCACGGAAAAGCGCGGCACTGGGTGGTGCCAGGATTGATTTCGATGTGCGTTTTTACTCTCTTCATATCTGCAAGGTATTTGGATTAGGCGTTACTCAATTAAATCCACGTAAATCCTCAAAGCTCAGGCCAAATTTCGCGAGGTATTTTTTCAGTCGATCTGCGTCATTCGTCACGCTTCGTTTGACTCGGGATACTGAAAAAATTTCGCGCCCTGCGTCCGAAAGTGTTTTCGACCTGACGCAAACCGCAGCCACATAGGCAAGCTGCACGCGGTCGAAAGGATCCAGTCCCGCTAGCCGACCCGCCCCAATAATTACCTCCAAATTCGCGCTCTCCTCCAGCATCGCCGCTCCCGGACGATGCCAATTTTCCCGCAGCCGCTGGATTTCCTCCTCCACTTCTTCCACTCGGATTCGCCCGCGCGGTGCCAAGGTCGCCATCCGCACCACCGCTGCATTCAGATCGCGAAAATTCCCACTCCAGCGGGCATCCGGCGCCTCGGCGAATTTCAAAAACGCCTGTTTCGCCTCCTTGTTAAAACTGATTTCCCGCCCATGCAGCACCCGCTGCCGATCCAGCTCATACTCCAGATTCGGCGCGATGTCCTCCCGCCGTTGCGAGAGCGCGGGCAACGCAAACGTCCACAAATGAATCCGAGCCAACAAATCCTCGCGAAATCTCCCGCTCGCCACCGCTTCCCGCAGATCCCGATTCGTCCCCGCGATGAGTTGGAAATCACTCTTCACTGGTCGATCCGCACCCACGGGCAGGAAAACCTTATCCTCCAGTGCCCGCAGCAACATCGCCTGCTCATCCGGCCCCAGCTCGCCGATCTCATCGAGAAATAGCAGTCCGCCATCCGCCTCGCGTAGCAACCCCGGCCTGTCCTTTTGCGCCCCGGTGAAAGAACCCCGCGTATGCCCGAACAACGCCGATGCCGCCGTGTCACCCGTCAGCGTCGCGCAATTCACTTCCACAAAACTCCCACGCAGGCCCGCCCGTTGTTTCCGCAACTCATAGATCCGCCGGGCCAGATGAGATTTCCCGGCACCCGTCGGCCCTGTCAGCAAGATCGGTGCTTGGGAGCGCGTGGCCACTTGCTCGATGCGGTCGATGAGTTGGTTAAATCCCGCATTACGCGTCGGAATTCCGCTTTTTAAAAAGTCCGTCACCTCCACTTGTTCCCGCTCGAAGCGCGAGTTGAGCTGATCGTATTTCGACAAATCCAGATCGATCACCGAGTAGCCCGGCTTCGGCGCATCTCGCGATTTTCCCGACGCTGGCGGCTTCGTCTGGATCAATTTTCCCGGCAGGCTCCCCACCTCATTCAGCAGGAAAAGCGAGATCTGCGCGATGTGCGTGCCCGTCGTGATGTGGATGAAATACTCCTCCTTCTCGCAATCGAACGGATAGCCGCGCGCCCAATCGTGCAACGCCGCATAAACCGTCTCCAAATCCCACGGGTCCGCCCCATAGCTCACCTCGTGCAGCCGCGTCTCCGTCTCTGGCGAAATTTGCCGCACGTCGTCCATCACCTGCCGGGAAATTTTCTCGAAATTCGCCTCCGCCAGCAGCTCCAGCCGATCCCACAGCAAATCCTCATGCTGAAACAACGAAACCGTCGGCCTCCAATAATCCCACCGCCCCACGTCTGTCCCACTGTCCAACTTCGTTCCCAACAATCCAATCACCACTCGCTTCATAGATAGTTTACTAGCGAGATAAATAAGATCTATCGATAAAATATTCTGAGGAAAATCACCGAGAAAAAATACATGAAATTTATTAACTCATAATCAACAAGTTATGAGTTTTTTAAACTCTTAGAAAAAACTTGGCCCGCTGCGTGCCAATACAGATCCGTCCTCACACACAACCGGACACAACACTATGGCTAACCGCTCACTCTTCCAATCCATCCGTGGCGCATTGATCCCTCAGGCCACAACCACCAACGACGCCAGCGCGCCTGCTTACGCCCTTACTCCGCGTGCAGCTCTCGCTCAACTCGCCGCTACCGGATGCTTGAGCTCCACCTATTACGCCAGTGCCGAAACTCAGCTTGACCGCGTTCTGGATCTCGCCCGCCAAGTGGACACCGATTTCCTGGCTCAAACCGCGCTCTACGCTCGTCAAAAAGGCTTCATGAAAGACATGCCAGCCCTGCTGTGCGCCGTTCTCGCCACTCGTGATCTCGACCGACTCACCGAGATCTTCCCGCAAGTCATCGACAACGGGAAAATGCTTCGCAACTTCGTCCAGATCCTGCGCTCCGGCGTCACTGGCCGTAAGTCTCTCGGCTCCGCCCCGAAACGGCTCGTCCGCCAATGGCTCGAGCGCGCGACCGAGCAACAGCTCATCCAAGCGACCATCGGCAACGCTCCCTCGCTGGCAGATGTCGTGAAAATGGTTCACCCGCGTCCCGCCGATGCCAATCGCCAAGCTTTCTACGCTTGGTTGATCGGAAAACCATGGGACCACGCGGCTTTGCCAAAGGCGCTAAGTGATTTCGAGACATGGAAAAATTCTCGTGAAGGAAAAATCCCCGATGTCCCATTCCAAATGCTTACCGCACAAAATCTGGGAGAAAAAGAATGGTCCGCCATCGCCGAGAACGCGTCATGGCAAACCACCCGAATGAATCTCAACACCTTCGCCCGTCACGGAGTTTTCCGCGATGCTGCCTTGGTGAAGCGACTCGCCAATCGTTTGGTCAACCCTACTCAGATCCAGCGTGCTCGCGCTTTCCCCTACCAGCTCCTCGTTGCTTTCATCAATGCGGGAGACGACGTGCCGCTCAGGCTTCGCAACGCGCTTCAAGACGCAATGGAAATCTCCATTTCTAACGTGCCAAAGATCGCCGGGAAAATTGTGATCTGCCCAGATGTTTCCGGCTCCATGCAATCTTCCGTCACTGGCTTCCGCAAAGGAGCCAGCTCGAAAGTCCGCTGCATCGATGTTGCCGCGCTCGTTGCCGCTGCATTTGTCAGAAAGAATGACTCGGCTCGCGTGCTTCCGTTCGAGGTCGATGTCGTCAAGCTGAAGCTCAATCCTCGAGACTCCGTCATGACCAACGCCACAGCTCTCGCTAAAATCGGCGGTGGTGGGACGAACTGCTCCGCACCTCTCATGATGCTCAATCAAGAGAAGGCCGCTCCAGATCTCGTCATCTTCATCTCAGACAACGAGTCATGGGCAGATCCGAAAGCCCACCGTGGAACCGCGATGATGGTCGAGTGGGAAAAGCTCAAGAACCGCAACCCAAAGGCGAAACTCGTCTGCATCGACATCGTGCCCAACACCACCACCCAAGCTGCCGAAAGAAAAGACATCCTCAATGTCGGTGGCTTCAGCGACTCAGTCTTCGATCTCATCGCCTCCTTCGCCGCTGGCGAGAGCGGGAAAGATCACTGGATCAAACAAATCGAACTCCAACCCCTTCATCGAAATATGAAAATCGCATAAAACAAAATCTGCCGGCGCGGCGGATGCTCGTGAAACTACATCACTGAAAATGAATACCTGTTTCACAACTTCTCGCCGCTGTGCTGGCACTCCTAATTTCCGCGAATGCTAGGAAGAATACACTTGTCGGCGGTTCGATCCCGCCTCTTGCGAAAGCAAGGTAGCTCAGTGGTAGAGCCGTAATATCTTCCAAACCCTTGTCGCGATTCCCTTCCACGCTGAATGCCAGCGAGACTACATCGGTAAAAAGCGGGTTCGATCCCCGCACAGCTCGCAAGAGCTGGAAACGTCTCGCATCTCTTGTCAGCATCAACTCACTGCGAATGCAGAAAAGACTACATTCATAATCCAGAGGTCGCCGGTTCGAGTTCGGCCCCGCGCAAGCGGGTAGCTCAGATAGGATAGAGCACTGGAAAATTGTCTTCTCGAATCCTTGTCGCAGCACTCATTTCAAAAATTAACCAACTGGCGAATGCCGGTGAAACTACATCATCACACTGACCAGGTCGCGGGTTCGAGTCCCGCCCGGACCACCATCGACGGCCCGGTAGCTCAGAGGTAGAGCAGGAACGTTTCACCAATCTCTTGTCGCCAAATTTTATCTAAACACTCATGCACACCATCCATAAAACTGACGAAGTTTTCGGCTTCATTCCGCTCCCTAACGACGCTGGGAAACCCATCACCGTTGTCGGCACCGACGCCATCCGCGATAACTTCGACGAGATGTGCCTCCAACAAGCCGTCAACTCGCGTATGGCTCCCGGCGTCACTGACTTGATCCTGAATCCTGACGCTCACGCGGGATACGGCGCACCCGTCGGATGCGTTATGGTCTCGCCGACGCATATCTATCCGGGGCCAGTCGGCGTCGATATCAAGTGCTCGATGTCGCTGCTCCAGCTCGATATTCCTGAGGACGCCATCATCGACAAGCAAACCCGCCGTGCGCTCATCAACGCCATTGTCGAGCGCACCCCGACTGGAGCTGGTCGTGGTCAGCGTTCGGTGAAAAAGGGTCGCAATGTGGATCGCGAACTCGGCATCCTGGCCGTTACTGAAGGCGCGACAGAACGTGTTTGCGAAGCACTCGGCATCCCACCCGAGTGGGCGGAGCGTTGCGAAGACTCGACTCATCGCGGCCACGATGGAACCTACGATGCACTTCGTAGCAGGCTCGAATTCATCCTCGAAAACGGACGCATCAAGAACTTCAACGACAAGGCCGGACAACTCGGTTCTTACGGTGGCGGCAACCATTTCGGCGAGTGCGAGATCACCCGCGTCGCCGAGCGCCCATCCGCTCGCGAGACTGCCGATGTTTTTGGACTCAAAGACGGCCACGTTTCCTTCCTCAGCCATTGCGGATCGCGTGGTTTTGGAAACCTGCTCGCTCAAGGCCAGTTCAAAGATCTGGAAGCGAAATTCCGCGCTTGGAGCACGCCATTTCCTGCGGGCGACAAGCAGCTCGTCTATGCCCCACTCGGTACACCGGAGGCGGACGCATACATCGACGATATGTCGCTCGGAGCGAACTTCGCCACCGTGAATCACCTGCTCATCAACGCGCTCGTGTTAGAAGCGTTTCAAGAAATCCTGCCCGGGGCGCACGGACAGCTCGTCTATTTCATCTCCCACAACATCGCGCGGGAAGAAATCATCGGCGGGAAAAAATCGTGGGTCCACCGCAAGGGCGCGACTCGGGCCATCCCCGGCGGGCATTTCTCGCTCGCTGGCACCCGATTCGCCGCGACTGGCCATCCGATTTTGCTTCCGGGAAATCCCCGCGACGGCTCTGTCGTCATGGTCGCAGAAGGTGGAGCCGAGCGCACCGCTTGGTCCGTGAACCACGGCGCAGGCCGGGCGATGGGAAGGAAACACGCCGCACGCACCCTCGATCAAAAATCGGTGGATGCAGACTTCGACACCTTCGACATTCTCACCAATTGCCGGAAATACCCCATCGATGAAGCACCCGACGCCTACAAGAATTTCCCCGAAGTTCTCCGCAGCGTGGAGGCAGCCGGCCTTGCCCGCACCGTCGCCAGCCTACAAGCTCGATTCGTGATCAAAGACGAAACCGCAGCGGATGACTGAAATATAAAAATAGAATTAAACCGCAGATGAACGCAGATGGACACAGATAAGAAAAGAATTGTTGGAGCTTGGAAAAGCCGACTTCCACCCAAAACTCATCACCTCTTCCATCTGCGTTTATTAACGTTCATCTGCGGTTAAAAAACTCTTCCTCTAAATGAAACTCCTCCAACTCGACGGCACCAGCGGCGGCGGCCAAATGCTCCGCACCGCGCTCTCGCTCGCCATGGTCACGGGTCAGCCGTTTCGCATGACGAACATCCGTGGCAAGCGCGCGAAGCCCGGTCTGATGCGGCAGCATCTCACCTGCGTGAAAGCCGCGTGCGAAATCTCAGACGGCACCGCAGACGGCGCGGAAATCGGCTCCACCGAGCTGGTCTTCCGCGCCGGTCAACCGAAGGGCGGAGCCTATCAATTCGCCATCGGCACCGCAGGCAGCACCAGTCTGTTGTTTCAGACCTTGCTGCCCGCACTGCTTCACGCCGATGCGCCGAGCACGCTCCGTCTCGAAGGCGGCACCCACAATCCGATGGCTCCGCCCTTCGAGTTTTTGGACCGCGTCTTCCTTCCCGTGCTACAGCGGATGGGAGCAGACGTGACGATTTCCCTCTCTCAATCAGGCTTCGCCCCTGTCGGCGGTGGCGTGATCGAGTGCGAAATCCAGCCCTGCAAAAAACTCACTGCTCTCGATTTCCACGAGCGAGGTGAACTCAAATCCCTGCAACTCCGCGTCCCCATCCGCAACCTTCCCATTTCCATCGGCGGGCGAATGTTAGACGCGGCTCTCAAGCAACTTCCCTGCGATGACGCCACCGTAGAAGTCCGCGAACCCGGGCCGGGACGTGGTGTCTGCTGCCTGTATGAAGCGGTCTTTGAAAACGGAGCGGAACTCTCCAGCAGCTTCGGGGAAACCAACATCACCGCTGAGCGAGTCGGCCACCGCGCGGCCAAGAACCTCCAAGATTTCATCAGCTCCGGCACCGCAGTCGGTCGCCATCTCGCGGATCAACTTTTGCTTCCGATTGCCCTCGCTGGCAGCGGCAGCTTCACCACGATGGTCCCCGATAACCACGTCCCGACGAATATCTCTGTCATCGAGAAATTTCTACCCGTGAAGTTCCGCATTGACGATGCAGAACGCGGGAAGCGTGTGATCCGCATGGAGAGCTAGAAACTTCGTTTTCAATCACAGCGGCACCACGAGTCCCTCGATTTCCGCAAGTTTCTTCTGATTTACGTCGAAGGAAAGAAACGCTCCCGCACCCAGTTCAATCGCCGTCGCGACATGGAGAATGTCCATAGATCGATGCCCGCTGGCTTCGGTGTAAAGCTCGCTGAGGCGTTCGGCGGCGAGGTGAATTTGTGGCCAAGGAGCTGGGATGGTAACTACGTCGCCGCTGATTAAGTCGGCTTTCAGGTGAGCCAGCATCTTCTTTCCTTCCGCCCGCGAATAGCCTTTGGATGGATTATGGCGATGTAGCCGGATTTGAAATCGCACAGCTTGTCTGAACTCGTAGAGCAACAAAGTGGTGACTTCCAAGGGGCCAGCCATCGCAGCAAAATAGGCGGCGGCCTCCGGGGAATTTGCCTGAAGACGGTATAAGGCGCAGAGAAATGAAGTGTCTGGATAAGCCTTCATCAGCCCAAATCTCCAGCTAGCTCATCGGCACGCATCGCGGCCACCTCTTCCATGGTGAAAACGCGGTCTCCCCATGTTTCCCGCAGCCTCGCCATGATGTCCACTTTCGGCGGTCGTTGCTGCGACTGAGCAACTCCCAGAGCAGGGATCAGCGTAGCGATCACTTTGCCTCGCTTGCTGATGGCAATCGACTCGCCTTCGTGAACCCATGCCTCGATGCGCGGAAATTCGTTTCGAAGTTCTCTGACAGTCGCCGTTTTCATGTGATCCACGGTATGTCTCACAATGAGCGCGGTCAACGGTCAACTTTTTGAACTCTCTCGACTCGAAAACCTATTCCCAGCGCGAGGACTGAGAGGAAAATCATCCCCCAGTCGCCGATCAAGGCGTAGAGGGAAAAACTCGGCTTTAAAGGGATGTCGAGCTCAGTGAGCCGCGAGCCACGGGTGAAGTGGCTGCCGTTTTTATCCGTGAGGATTAGTGCTTTTCCAGTGGTGCTGATGGCCGCACTGACGCCGGAGTTCGAGCAGCGCAGCATGGGACGGCGTAGCTCGATGGCGCGGAAACGGGCGTATTGGAAATGCTGCTCGGCAGCGGGCGATTGCTTGAACCAGCCGTCGTTGGTGACGTTCACGATGACTTGCGGGCCGGGGCGAACGAACTTGCGCGTAAGTCGTGGCACGGAGTCTTCAAAGCAAACCGTGGGAATCGCTCCGACCTCCGTTTCGCCGACTTTGATCGAAAGCGGCTCCAATGAATCGCCCGCAGTGAAGGCACCGTTGTAAGTCGCACCGGATTGTTGCTCGTAGATTTTTCTGAGAAACGGAACGCTATCCACGAAAGGAATCGTCTCGCCGAAGATGACGAGGTGGCGTTTCCGGTAGGTTTGTAACTCGTCAGTCGGGGATTGGACGGCGATGGAATTGTAGGCGCGGCCGTTGGGTTTTTGGACGAGTAAATCGCCGCTTTTCTCGGCTTCGAGTTCATTGACGCCGTAGATCAGGGAAAAGGGTCCGGCCTCACGGACGCGGGCGATGGTCTGGTTGTTGATGAGCCACGTTCCCCAGTCGCCGTCGGGCGTGCGGAGAATGCGGCCTGTGAGCGCGCATTCTGGCCACATCAGCCAGTCTGGCCAGTTTGGGGAGAGGGAGCCGTCGGGGAGCTTTAGGGCGTCGAGGGCTTTGAGAGTTTCATCTTCGTAGGCTTGGTGGGTTTCGACATCCGTCCACAACATGCGGGCGGCTTCTTGTGGGATGTTGAGCTGCACGAGCAACGTTTTGAGCCGGATGGACTTGGCGGAGTCTTCCAGTTTGATGCGGAAAATTCCGTAGAAAGTCAGGATCACGATGATCGCAGTGGCGATACCGAGAGACGGCCATTTCCTGAATTTCACCGCCTGAACGAAGGTCGCTTGGAAAAAAACGAGCAACATCGAGAGACCCACGACCCCGAGCAAATCCGCAGCTTGCGCGAGCTGCGGAAAATGGTGAGTCGCGACGCCGAGGACGTTCCAACTGATACCTGTGATGACCCAGCCGCGCAGCAGTTCGCAGCCCGCCCACACCGCACCGTGGCAGAAAGCGACGCGCAGAACGCCGCTGGCTGTGCGAAATGGCGAGCATTTAGCGGCGAAAATTCCGAACAATCCCCAATAGATCGCGAGGTAGGCCGGCAGTAAAATCGCGCCAAGCCACGAGACGGACGAGACCCAGTTGAACTGACTCAAACACGCGATGAGACCTGCCAAGTAAGCGAGTCCGAATCCTGCAAGTCCGCGACGTTTTTCCCCGCCCGACCAGAGTGCCCAGAGCAAAGGCATCATTCCTACCCAAGCGAGTGGTGTGAAATCGAACGGCGGAAAAGCCCCGGCGACCAACAAGCCGCTGACGACCGCCGCTATGATTCGCATCCATGTCGTGTCCTTCGCCATTTGGCGATTCTCAATGGCGAGCTGTTTATGGTCCACTGCGAATCACAGGTGGGGAGTGACTTTGGATTTCAGCAACGCGATCAACGCCGGGTCCATGCAGGCGTAGTTGTCAGGGATGCCTAACACGATGACGCGCTGATGCTTGAGCTGGCGTTTAAACTTACGCTGCAACTTCTCGCGGTGGGTTTTTTCCATCACGAAAATGAGATCCGACCACTCGACTTGCTCGGGCGAGAGCGGGATGACGGCATCGTGATCGAGTCCGGCAGAATCCACGTCGATGCCCGGCATTTCGGCAAATACCGCCTCAGCCGTGGGACTGCGGAGTTTGTTGCGGGAACAGATGAAGAGGAGATTTTTGATGGCTTTGGAGTGGTTAGGGTGTGCTCCAGCGTAGAACAGGCGAGAGTGCCAATCCTGTCAGATTAAGAATTTTCAACCGCAGATGAACGCAGATGGACGCAGATAAAGAAGGGATGAAGAGTTTAGGGCACCGCGAATCTTACGAATCTAACGAATAAGAATTGAAACGCTTGTCCGGGTTCATCTGCGGTTGGATCTTCTGATTTCTGATCGCTGAAATGACAGCATTGGGCGAGACGACTATGCGACTTCGATGAACTTCTGCATTTTTACATGAGGGATTCCGACTTCGGTGAACTCGTCGCCTGTTTGGGTGAAGCCGAGGGTTTGGTAAAATCCTGCGACGTTGGATCGGGCGTGGAGGCTGAGGTGACGGACGCCGTTCGCGGTGAGAGTTTGCTGGAGCTGGGTTAGGAGAAATTTACCGAGACCTTGGCCTTGGAGATCGGGGCGGACGGCCATTTGGCGGATTTTTACCTCAGCTTTGAAGATGGCGGTGGCGATGACGCAGGCGGCGAGGTTTCCGTCTGCTAGGAATAGGCCGAAGTGTTGTTGGTGACGTTCGGGGGTGAGGTCTTCGACGTAAAGATCGAGGCCGAGTGGTGCGCGTAGGACGGACTGGCGGAGTTCGCATTCCATCCGGTATTCCGGCGAGTCGTAGGAAATTTCGGCGAAACGCATGAAGGATGAGGTTGAGACTTGGCGGCTTTTGCTCCCGACTAACTTGAATGTTACTCTGCTTTCCATAATCCAACACAGCCGCAGTTTCTGGTGCCAGGGAGAAAAAGAGAAGCCGGAGGAGGTGTTACAAGTTGATTGGGGTGCCAATTTTCCAGACTCCACGCTCTAAAAATGCTTCGATCGTTTGGCGGTTAGCTTTGTTGATCAGATTGGAATGCGATTCTTTTTGCAGCTTGGCGTATTCTACCAATGGCATGATGGTTTTGCCTTCGAGGTAGGCGAGCCGCTTGTGATAGGAATTGCTGAGTGCCTTGCCGACGATCTGCTCCATGATTTCCGTTCGGCCTTTTTGGTCAAATTCTGCAAAAGCATCGTAATAAAGGCTGCGGTCGATGAACTTGATATTGATCGGTACATGACCGTCCCGGATGAGCAGGTAGTTGTTGATCACGCGCCCGATCCTGCCGTTTCCATCCACAAACGGGTGAACATGCTCAAAGGTCAAATGCAGCCGAGCGATTCTCTTGATGATGTGTTCTTGGCTGTTCGTTTGATAGGTCACGAGCATTTGATAGAGAAGTTTCTCAATTTCAACCGTATCGGCGGCGATGTGGCTGCCCACGCGAACCCATTCGGAGAGATTGCGGAATCGCCCAGCGATGTCGTCACGGATGTTGCTGATGAGCATTTGGTGAAGAAGGCGCATGACATCCAAGGTCAGCTCTTCTTCTTTGGCCTTCTTGTCGATGTATTCCACCACCCGCGCGAGGTTCTTGGCTTCGAACAATTCGCGCTCGCTGATGAAGCGATCGAGGTTGATCTGACGGAGGATTTTGTCGGTCTCGTCCATTGAGAGCGTGCTGTTCTCGATCGCGTTGGAGTTGTAGACCTGCTCCGCGACTTCCGACTCGTAGATGAGTCTCAGCAAGTCCTCTTTACCCTGCTTTGCTTCATGGTAACGACGCTGCAAGTCCTGGATGCGGCGGAAAGTTTGGGAAACGTTGCTCATGGGCTAGGGTCACAATTTTCACCTTAAATACAACCATTATCGTGAAATTATGCAGAAATTCATAGGTTGTTCACGATTTTGAATCCATTCGCATGTGGATTCTCAAGTCTCGTTCTTTGTTCAGCGGCTGCGCTCGATGTGGACGGCGACGCACTCGGTGTTTGGGAGAATGTGTTTCTCGATGGTGATGGCGACGTGGCGCAGCGGGTGATTTGTGAGCAAATGGCTGGCGATGTCGGTGGCGAGGGTCTCGATGAGGTGGCGCGGGCGGCTGGCGGCGAGGGCTTCGATTTCTAGGGAGACTCGGTAGTAGTCGATGGTGCGGGAAATCTCATCT
>JANOQR010000007.1:0-8557 GCA_031414935.1 Luteolibacter sp. | reverse complement strand
GAGCATCCCTGCACCGGCACTGCGACGATGAATTTCTACAACGTCAGCCGCGCCGTCCGTGGCCTCATCGCCTACGCGAAACAATTCGCTGGCTCGACGCGCAAACCCGTCCTCGTCTTCGCCCATGACACCCGCCATTTCTCACGAGACTTCGCAGAATTTTGCGCGAAAACCTGCGCCAATCTCGGCTGCGACGCTTACCTTTTCGACGGCCCGCGCGCCACTCCACAACTCTCCTTCGCCGTCCGCGAACTCCGCGCCGACGGCGGCGTGGTCCTCACCGCTTCTCACAATCCAGCCCACGACAACGGCTTCAAAGCCTACTTCAACGACGGCGCACAAATCGTCGATCCACACGCCACCGCCATCGTCAATGAAGTCAACGCCATCACCAGCGAGCGATACGAACCCGTCGCCGAATCCATGCGCGGCACCGTCACCATCCTCGGCGCGGAAATGGACGAACTCTACATTTCACGCCTGAAAACTCTGCTGTTACAGCCGTCCCTATTAGAAAATGCAGCCACCAAGATCGTCTTCACAAATCTCCACGGCACCGGCGGCCACATCAATGTCCCGATGCTGCGCGGCCTCGGCTTCGAAGTCCTAACTGTCCCCGAGCAAGACATCCAAGACGGCCGTTTCCCTACCGTGGAATCCCCGAACCCCGAAAACGGTCCCGCCCTCCAAATGGGCATCGACCTCGCAGAAAAATCCGACGCAGAAATCGTCATCGGCACTGATCCAGACGCCGACCGAATGGGAGTCGCCGTCCGCGACACCGCTGGCAAAATGGTGCTCCTCACGGGAAATCAAATTGGCTCCCTGATGGCGTGGTATCGCCTGAAAACCTGCTTCGATCTCGGCTGGCTCACCAACGCGAACCGTAGCCGCGCCGTGCTCGTCAAAACGTTTGTCACCACCGAACTCCAACACGCCATCGCCGACGGTTTCGGCATCGGCATCGTCGATACACTCACCGGTTTCAAATACATCGCCGGCAAGCTCCGCAAATACGAAGATGCCATCCCTGCCGACAAAAAAGGCGACTACCGCTCGCTCACCGAATCCCAAACTCGCGCCCTCCGGCTCGAATACTCGCGCTTCTTCGTCTTCGGCGGCGAGGAAAGCTACGGCTACCTCGGCTCAGACGCCATCCGCGACAAAGACGCCAACGGCGCGACTCTCATGTTCGCCGAAGTCGCCGCCTACGCGAGATCCGTTGGTAAAACTCTCACCCAGTTGATGGACGACGTTTACACCGAATACGGCTACTACCTCGAAATCGGAAAATCCCTCGTCATGGAAGGCGCCGACGGTGCCGCGAAGATCCAAGCCCTCGCCAATTCCTACGCCAACCAGCCGCCTACCGAGGTCGATGGCTCGCCCGTCCTGCGTATCCGAGATTTCGCCAAACAAGATCTCTTCGACCAGGAAGGCGATCCATTGCCCAAGGAAAAAATGCTCTTCGTTGACCTCGAAGACGGACGCTCCTTCGCCGTCCGCCCATCCGGCACCGAGCCGAAAATCAAGTTCTACCTCTTCGGCAAACACTCCCCTAGCGGCGATCTATCCGCAGCGAAAACCTCAGTGGCCAATAGCCTAGCCACCCTCTGGAGCTGGATCGAAGCCGACGCTGCGAAACGTTACTAAAATACGTTAGGAATTGGAGCGCGGAATTGATTCCGATGCCTTTGAAGATTCAGCACCCAAGGAGAGGCGGACTCCGATCCGCCCCAGCCCATGAAAAGCCAATGATTTGAGGATCACCGCTCCCCTTCGGTTTTTCATGGGCATCGGCGATTCGGAATGCAGCGCGAGCGATAGCGAGTCCTTGTGAATCGCGAAGCGCATCCCGCATAGCCGTAGGCAAATCGCCGCTCCTTGTTTTAGTCACCGTGACTGTATTCTTTTTGACCATCAATCCAGATACTCGTTTTGGATTCTTGAAGGCATTGGAATTGATTGCGCAGGCGCGAACGACGGTATTTCAGGCGGTATCAATTCCCGCGCTCCAATTTCTCAGACAAATAAAAACCCTCCGACTCTCTCGAGCCGGAGGGGAAAACCAAGCATCAATTATCTCCAGTAAGAATTCAGAACTACATTGTTAATATACACTTCCCCATCAGGCTCAACCATCACGCGATGACGTAACCCGCAAGTCAGCCGCCGATTCAAAGATTGCCCTCGCTCAATCAGCCTATTAGTTCTTTCACCACGATGAAAACACTCGCTTTTAGCTCTCTTCTTCTGATCTCGACTCTTCACGCTCAGACCACCACTTCCACCGACATCACGGAACGCCGTCAGTCCGTCGTCGATCTCAAAAAACACGTCAAAATGCGCGAACAGCGGCTCATGGAAATCGCCACCGACATCCGCTCGCTCGATGAACGGAACGAAAAGCGTATCGACTCCATCGTGGAGATGCTGAAAAACACCAAGGATTCCGAAGCCACCAAAACCCGTATCAACGCCCTCAAAGGCGACGTCATTTCCGGGCTGCGGAAGTCGATCACGATCTATCAGACCAAGCGCCGCGAAATTTTCGAACGTCTCCGCACCGACAAGTCAGCCTCCATGCAGGCTCTCACGGGCGATCTGGAAAAATTCGATACCCGCACCCAAAAGCGTGTGGATCAGATCCTCGAGTTAGCCAAATCTATGCCCGCTCGCGAAGACGTTGAGAAATACGAGACCGACAGCCAATCTTACTGGAACGGTTGGTATTACGAGACATCCCGGATCAGCGATGAGTGGAAACAAAACCGCCGCCAAGGAGTCGCCACCGACAAAACTCTGCGCGAACTCCGCGAAGCCCTTGAAAAAGCCATCGCCGCTCTCGAAGCCCGCAGTGCCTCGACCGCCGGATTTCTCAAGGAGCGCAATCTATCGGATGCTGAACGCGCCATCCAAGAACAAGAGCTTGGTCGCATGACCGCCATGCTCGACCATCGCCGCGCCGAACTCGTCGAACTCGCCCTACCAACTGCCACAAGTTCCGCTTCCGAAAGCGCAAGCGCCACCAGTGCCGATCCAAAATCCACCATCACTCCTGCTGCAAAAGACAACGCAGATGAAATGAAGCATTTGCTAGAAGACGCCCGCAAAGACATTACCGAAGACTTCTGGACCGTCCTCCGCAAATACAGCGAATTCACCAAGGAGCGCGACAAAATCATCGCCCTCAAAGCAAACCTCGAAGCCCGCGAAAAATGGCTCGCAGAACACGATAAGCCTGCGAACTAAAAAACCTTTTGAGTTCCTCTGTTGCCTGTTTTCACATTCTGGAGCGAGACGCTCCAGTTACTTCTCGGTAATGTCTGGGACAGCGTGAATGAAAGAGGGAAATTGCGGCTGCCAGCCGGTGGCACAGATTTTCAGGTTTGAAACCTGCTTGTGAGTCCAGCCGCGTTTGCGGTTCAGGTCTCGCGGACCAGATGGCGGTAACGGAAGTGAGAAAATTGCGCTCAGTTTTTCATAACAAAGTAACTGAGTGAGCGGCGTGGAATCGCTGATGTTAAAAATGCCACTGAGTCGTGACGTGGCGAGATGGAAGATCGCGTGAGCTGCGTCGTCGCGGTGGATTTGATTGAGGAAACGTCGGCCATCTTCCTCGATGACGGCTTCACCCGATAAGAATTTTTTCAAGATCACGCTGCGTCCGGGGCCGTAAATGCCGGAGAGACGGGCGACGGTGCCGTTCGCGTCTAAGACGACTTTTTCTGCGGCCAGCAGGAGACTTCCAGTTTCTCTGTCGGGGATCGCGGGACTTTCTTCGGTGACGATTGAGCCGTCGATTTGAGCGTAAACCGAAGTGCTGGAAGTGAAGAGGAGCGGAGTGTTGGGAAATGCGGCGACGAGGTTTTGGCAGCCCTCGACATAGACGTGTTGGTAAGCTTCTGCGCCACCACGACCGGATGCGGCGCAATGGACGATGAAATCGGCGGGCGGGAGCTGGGAGACTGCTTCGGGATTTCCAACATCACACGCTAGGCTGCCATCGCTGCCTGAAAGCGTGGTGGAAACGACGTTCCAGCCGTTTTCGGTGAAAACGCGAGCAATGGCTTGGCCGAGATAGCCGTGACCGATGAGGAGGAGTTTCATGAGGTGCGTTTACTTCAGAAACTTGCTGCGTGACAACAATCTCGCAACAAAAAGGCTCGCTGAGTATGAATCTTAGCGAGCCTTGAGAAATCCAGTTGTAGGAAATCCTAGCGACGGATGTTGCGCTTGAATTGCAGAGCTGCTGCGGATTTGGCGATAACGCCTTGAAGATAGGCCACTTCTTCGGAATCTAAATTGTGGTCAATGGTGGCGAGTTTTTCTTCGGCACGCTTGATCGCAGCTTGGACGTGGTCCTCATCGATTTCAGCTTCGCCGAGGGCGCTATCGGTGAGGACGATGACTTTAGTCTGGGTGACTTCCGCGAAACCGGAACCGATGGCGAGCGACTCGACTTTGCCTTTGTAGAGGTAGCGAAGCTCGCCGGGTTTCAGTGCGGTAACGAGTCCGGCGTGTAACGAGAGAATGCCCATTTCGCCGTCCACTCCGGGAAGATAGACGTTTTCCACGGCGTCTGAGAAAATTTTCTTCTCAGGGGTAACAATGTCGAGGTGGAGAGGCATTGGGGTAAAGTTATGAGTTAGAGGTTATTTGTTATTGGGGTTATTCACGAATAACTTTTAACAAATAACTTTTAACGTATACATCAATCACGCGGCACGGAGTCGATGCCGCCCTTCATGTAGAAGTTACCTTCTGGCACGTCGTCCAGCTTGCCGTCGAGGATTTGGGCGAAGCCTTTGACGGTCTCGTCGATGGAGACGAGGACGCCGGGGACGTTGGTGAAAACTTCCGCAACGTGGAAGGGCTGGGTGAGGAAACGTTGGATTTTCCGGGCGCGGAAGACACTCATTTTGTCTTCGTCGGACAGCTCATCCATGCCGAGGATGGCGATGATGTCTTGGAGGTCTTTGTAACGTTGGAGAACCATCTGGACGCCACGAGCGACGCGGTAGTGTTCTTCGCCGATGATCTCGGGAGCGAGAGCCTTCGAGGTGGATGCGAGTGGATCGACCGCAGGGAAAAGCGCTTGCTCGGCGAGCGAACGCTCAAGAACCACGGTCGCGTCAAGGTGAGCGAAGGTGTTAGCGGGAGCGGGGTCGGTCAAGTCGTCCGCAGGAACGTAAACGGCTTGGATCGAGGTGATGGAGCCTTTGTTCGTCGAGGTGATCCGCTCTTGGAGACCGGCCATTTCCTCGGAAAGAGTCGGCTGGTAACCCACGGCGGATGGCGTCCGGCCTAGAAGCGCGGACACTTCGGAACCCGCTTGGGAGAAACGGAAAATGTTATCGACGAAGAGAAGAACGTCTTGGTTGTCCTCGTCGCGGAAGTGCTCGGCCATGGTGAGGGCGGAGAGTGCGACGCGGAGACGAGCACCCGGAGGCTCGTTCATTTGGCCGTAGCAAAGAGCGACTTTCGAGCCGTCGATGAGGATCGGATTTCCTTCTGCATTCAGAGCTGGATGGCCTTTTTCATCGCGCTCAGTGGCGATAACGCCGGACTCGATCATTTCCCAGTAAAGGTCGTTTCCTTCACGGGTCCGCTCACCGACACCGGCGAAGACGGAGAAACCACCGTGCGCTTTCGCGATGTTGTTGATGAGCTCCATGATGACGACGGTCTTGCCGACACCGGCACCACCGAACATCCCGCCTTTGCCGCCTTTGAGCAGCGGGCAAATGAGGTCGATGACTTTGATTCCAGTTGGGAGAACTTCGGTGTTCGCGGATTGCTCGGTAAAAGAAGGAGCAGGGCGATGGATCGGGGAGCGAAAATTCGCGTCTGCGAGCGGCACATTTTCGTCCACGAGGTCACCGGTGACATTGAAAATACGACCAAGAACTTGTTTGCCGACAGGCACGGAAATCGGTTTACCGAGGTCGGTGAGAGCCATCCCGCGCTTGAGACCGTCGGTGGTGGACATGGCCACGGCACGCACCCAGTTGTCGCCAAGGTGCTGCTGCACTTCGAGCACGAGCTTGGTATCCACGCCGTTGAGAACATAGTTGATCTCGAGGGCGTTGAAAATTTCAGGCAGCTTGCTTGCCTTGGAGAAATCCGCGTCGATGACGGCGCCGATGATCTGGACGATGGTTCCGGTGTTGCTCATGAGAAGATAGAGAGAAGTTAACGTGTTGTGGTGTTGCCAAACTTAGCGGCAGTTTCTTTTGCGATGTGCTTTGAGACGGAAGGAATAAAACTTTCAGCATCCTGCGTCGCCGCGATCCCGCCGCCCAGTGCCCAACTGCTTTTATCGGCAACAATCGTTCCAAGTGATTTTCCAGTTTTTCCGTCAGTGAAAGCTGCGGTCGCGTCGAATTCGGAACTCCCGGCCCCAAAACCAACCATGAGCCGCATGGCTGCATTTCCGTCGTTGAATTTATCGATGTTTCCGCCGATCAAGAGGGTCGATGCGTCAGGCTTACCTGAGCGTGAAACTTGAGAAAATTTTCCGGTTTTCGTGATTTCCGAAGCAATGTTATCGGCCAAAGTTTTTTGAGCCATCTCTACTTTAGAACGAACTTTGTAGTCAGTGATTGAGTGACTGAAATCTTTGACAATCACTTTGGTATAACCAGCAGCAGGCGCGGACGCTTGAGCATTTGATTGTGATAAGTCTGAGACAGAGCCGCATGAGTTCAGCAGCACCAAGGCAGGCAAGAGGAGAAAAGTAGAAACTAGTGTTTTCATAACATGATTTTACTCCATCGCCTTCATGGCAGTGGTGATTTCGAGGAGCTCGGCGGTGATCGCGCCTTGGCGGAGTTTGTTGTATTCGAGCGTGAGTTCTTTGATGAATTTCTTCGCGTTGTCGGTGGCGGACTTCATGGCCACCATTCGGGCGGAGTGCTCGGAGGCGCGGGCTTCGAAGAGGGCTTGGAAGACGCGAAAATTGATATAGAGCGGAAGAATCGCGCTGAGGACGTCTTCGGGCGATGGCTCGAAGAGGAAATCGTTCGTGTCCGTGGCGTCACCATCGGTGGTTGGCGGCACGACCGGCAGAAGCTGGATGATTTCCGGCTGCTGGTTCATCGTGTTGACGAAGCGCGTGTAAGCAACGGTCACTTTGTCGTAATCACCCGTGAGAAATTGCTTGGAAACTAAGCCTGCGATGGCGCGGGCGTCAGAAAATGGCACCGGATCTTTCACCGTAAAATCCGCGATCACATTGCGACCGAGTTTTTCCAGCATCACTCGCAACTTGCGCCCGACGGTGACGAAATTCGCACCCGGTGAGACCTGCGTGCGGATGATCTTGGCGAGGTTGGTGTTGATCGCGCCGCAAAGTCCTTTGTCGGTGGAAATGACGAGAACCAACTCGCGGTTGCCTTCGCGTTTCTCAAGCAGCGGATGCGAAACCTCGCTGAAACCTTCGCTGATGTCTTGAAGGACGCCGTTGAGTTGCTTCGAGTAATCGCGTCCGGCCAGTGCTTGATCCTGCGCCTTTTTCATCTTCGCGGCGGCGACAAGCTGCATCGCGCGGGTGATTTGCGCGGTGTTCTTGACCGACTTGATGCGTCGGCGGATGTCTCGGAGGTTGGCCACGGCGGAAGAAAGTTATTGGTTATTGGTTAGAAGTTATTAGGTGGGTTATTTGTGATGTGTCATTTTTAACGAATAACTTTTAACAAATAACCTTTAACGATCACTTCCAGCTCTTCTTAAAATCTTCGATGCCGCCTTTGACGGCTTCGACCATAGCGGCGTCCTTTTTGAGATCGGGTTTTTCGTTGCGGATCTTGTCGAGGAGGTCGCCTTTGCGGGTGTTGAAGAAATCGCCGAGAGCGGCTTGGAAACGTTTCACATCGGCCACGGCGACATCGTCGAAGTAGCCGTTCTGCATCGCGAAGAGATAGATGGACTCCATTTCCATCGCGAGCGGGCTGTATTGGTTTTGCTTGAAGAGCTCGACGATGCGGGCACCGCGATCGAGTTTTTTCTTGGTGGAAGCGTCAAGGTCGGAACCGAACTGCGCGAAGGCTTGAAGCTCGCGATACTGTGCAAGGTCGAGCTTGGTCGTGCCAGCGACGGATTTGATCGTCTTCGTTTGGCAGGCAGAACCGACGCGGGAAACGGAAAGTCCGACGGAAATCGCGGGACGGATACCTTGGTAGAAAAGATCGGTTTCGAGGTAGATCTGGCCGTCAGTGATGGAAATCACGTTGGTCGGGATGTAGGCGGAAACGTCGCCAGCCTGAGTTTCGATGATCGGCAGCGCGGTGAGCGAGCCACCACCTGCGGATTCAGAGAGGCGGGCGGAGCGTTCGAGCAAGCGGCTGTGAAGGTAGAAAACGTCACCTGGGTAAGCTTCGCGACCGGATGGACGGCGGAGAATCAGCGACACCTGGCGATAGGCGACGGCGTGCTTGGAAAGGTCGTCAAACACGATCAAGCAGTCTTTGCCTTGATCCATGAAATACTCGGCGATGGCGCAACCGGCGTAGGGCGCGAGGTATTGCATGGCGGCGGCGTCGGACGCAGAGGCGGA
>JANOQR010000006.1:0-6277 GCA_031414935.1 Luteolibacter sp. | reverse complement strand
TCCAACCACCGCATCGCATCCACCACTCCCAGCTCACAGAAATCCTGAATGCCGAGCCACTCGCTCGTTTGTTGAGAGTTGAGAGTTGATGGTTGATAGAAAGAGGAAGAGTGCCCAGCTCTTGATCCTTCGCTCTTCATTCTCTCCTCTTTCTCTTCACTTCGATGTTCGATGTTGGGCGTTCGATGTTCGATGTTCCCTCCTTCAATCTTCACCGCCAGCCACTCCGGCTTCAGCCTCTTCCCGCCACACGCCCGGCAAGCCCGGTGTGCCATGAATTTCGCTAACTTCCGCCGCGTGATTTCCGACTTCGCCTCCCGATACCTCACCAACGTCCTTTCCGCATCCTCGCCCTCGCCGAGTAAAGCCGGATCACAAAACATCTCCGTCCCCAGCCCCTCGCACGCCTCACAAGCCCCGAGGTGCGAGTTGAAGGAAAAATGCTTCGGAGAAATTTCCTCCACCACGAATCCCGTGCGTGGATTCCGATAGCTCGTCTGAAACGCCAAATCCCGCCACGCATCGCCACCCGGCTCCTGCACCGCCGCCCGCGCCTCCGCCCCGCACAGCCGCAACGCCGTTTCCACCGAGTCCGCCAACCGCGATTCCACACCCGCTCGGATCACAAACCGATCCACCACGATCTCGACCGCCGCAGGAAATTCCGGCCATTTCGCCGCCGCCTCCTCGATCTCTAAAACCTCCCCATCCACCCGCACCCGCACGTAACCCTGCCGTTGCAAATCCCCTAGAAGCCGCGCTGGCTCGCCCAACTCCTCACTCGGCACCGCCGCCAGCAAAACCACCTTCGTCCCCTCCGCCATCGCCGCCAACACCTCCACGATATCCGCCGCGCTCATCCGCTCCAGCCGCTCGCCCGTCACCGGATCATGCGGCACACCCGCCGCCGCCCACAGCACGCGCAGATAGTCGTAAATCTCCGTCGCCGTCGCCACCGTCGAGCGCGGATTCAGCCCGCCGCCCCGCTGCTCGATCGCGATCGCCGGACTCAGCCCCGTGATCGAATCCACATCCGGTTTCTCCAACTGATCCAAAAACTGCCGCGCATACACCGACAGCGATTCCACATACCGCCGCTGCCCCTCCGCATACAGCGTGTGAAATGCTAGCGACGATTTCCCCGAGCCACTCGGCCCCGTGATGACCACGAGTTTCCCGCGCGGGATGTCCACGTCGATGTTCTTTAAATTATGCTGCCTTGCCCCACGGATTCGGATCGCGTCCACCCGCCACAACTAGCCGCCGAGGAGAAACTTCCAAGCCCGAATGGGGCAGAATCAACAGACCGCGAATGATCTGACTGGTGTGACCGCTTTCTCACGGGCTGAAAAACTCGCCCATGCGGGATCATTGTGCTTTTCACAAGTAATCACCTCGTTAGTCTTTGGGTCGTTTCACACAGCCTGTTCGGAGATCCAGATTCGTATGGTCGGGTATCCTTCTCAATCTCTGTCATGATCATCGAAGAAATCCGCATCCAGAACTTTAAGGCACTTGAGGATATTCACCTCAAGAATTTACCGCCGCTATCGGTGTTTGTCGGAAAGAATGGCACGGGGAAAACCACTTTATTTCGAGTGTTTGCATTCCTCCAAGAATGCCTCACCAGCAACATCAAGGTGGCACTACAACGTGAAGGTGGACTGCTTGGTTTCAAAGAAGTCATCACCAGAGGAAAGAATGTTGAGCTAGATTCGATACTCATCGAGATCAAATTCAAGTTGAAGATCGCGGAACGTGAAAGACTAGTGACTTACCAACTAGAGGTGGCGCAAATCAAAGGCAAACCCATCGTTAGGCGAGAGATTCTACGATACAAGCGTGGTCGCCATGGTTCGCCGTTCCATTTTATTGACTTTAAAAATGGAAGTGGAACCGCAGTCAGTAATGAGGAGGATTTCAATCGGCCAGATGAAGAACTTGATCGAGAAGAGCAAACTCTCAGCTCACCTGATATTTTAGCGATTAAAGGGCTAGGCCAGTTCGACCGCTTCAAAGCTGCTAAAGCCTTCCGTCAACTCATCGAGAATTGGCACATCTCAGACATTCACATCAACGCTGCGAGAGGCGCGAAGCAGCCCGAAGAAGGCCTACATGTATCGACTCACGGTGATAATCTTCCCTCGGTTGCACTGCGTTTGTACGATGAACATCGAGAAATTTTCGATGATGTATGCCGAAAAATGGAGGCGAGAGTGCCTGGCGTAAAACAAATTGAAGCGAAGCCGATGGATAACGGCGCTTTAGTAATCCGGTATCGGGATGGGGCGTTTACCGAACCTTTTCTCGATCAGAATGTCTCGGACGGAACCATTAAAATGTTTGCGTATTTGCTGCTTTTGCATGACCCGCGACCTCACAAGGTTCTTTGCGTAGAGGAACCGGAAAATCAGCTCTACCCAGAATTGATGGAACTTTTGGCCGAGGAATTTCAGGGTTATGCACAGCGCGGTGGGCAGGTTTTTATTTCCACTCACTCTCCCGACTTCCTGAATGCGATCAGTGCCAATTCGATCTACGTTTTAGAGAAAAAAGATGGAGTGACAAAAATCTATCGAGCGGCGGATGATCCTCTCGTATCTGGATTTCTCAAAGAGGGCGACCACGCCGGATATTTATGGAACCAAGGGGTTTTCAAGGGAATCGCGGAACGAATTGAACAGCTCAAATGATCGTCTTCCTGACAGAAGAAGCGTCCATGCAGGTGACTCTGGCGACTTTGATCCGCGCGCTTTATCCCCATCTGATCGAAGGGATGCACTGGTGGGTTTTGAAATTCAGCGGCAAGTCAGATTTAGAAAAGAATATCCCTCAGAAAATGCGAAACTGGAATCACGGAGATCCTCTGTTTGTGATTTTGCGAGATAACGACGGAAGCGACTGTATCGCACTCAAAAAGCATTTGGGAAAACTGGCTTCAAGCACTGGTAAACCTTTCAAGGTTCGAGTGGTGTGCCAAGAGTTAGAAAGTTGGTTTCTCGGCGACGATCAAGCGGTGGCGAAAAGCTATCCCAATTGCCGTTTTTCCAACAAGACCGCAAAATACCGGAACCCAGATCGAATGACCAATGCGTCACAGGTCTTGGCAGACCTCACGGGAGACTCGTCAAAAGTCCAGCGTGCCGCCTTGATCGCGCAGCATCTCAATCCAGCAAGAAACGCTTCACGCAGTTTTAAGGTGCTTTTCAACACCCTTCAGCAACACCTCGGATGAAGTTGATGCAGCAGTGACTTGGCTGTCACACTCATCAGCATTTAGCACATACCGCCGCTGCCCCTCCGCATACAGCGTATGAAATGCCAATGACGATTTCCCCGAACCACTCGGCCCCGTGATGACCACGAGCTTCCCCCGTGGGATGTCCACGTCGATGTTCTTTAAATTATGCTGCCGTGCCCCACGGATTCGGATCGCGTCCACCCGCCACAACTAGCCGCCGAGCAGAAACTTCCAAGCCCGAATGGGGAACAACTGAAAGTGGCGGGCGGATACGATGCCACGGACTTACCACGCTCTTGAACGGTTGTGTTACCGCCGGTGAAAACGAAGCAGTCCAGAGTGCGATGACTCCAGTGCTTGCTAATCACTTTCGGAAGACGCTCAACGCGGTGCAGGTGGCAGCACAACCTGCTGTCGAGGTCTAATGTTCATGACAAAGGCGACTTCCCCAGCTTTCTTGCGGATTTCAGCGGCGGTTTTTTCGGCGTCTGCGGCAGGATTTCCGATCAGGATCACCGCATCACCCGGATTGAGTTTCGGCGCGGACGAGAGCAGCGCTTCTCTCTCCCATTTCTCGCGGGGAGGCAGTTGGTCGAGCCAAGCCTTGAGATCAAACATCTCCGGCTTCCAGTTTTCCGCGCGGCGGAGAATGCAGATTTTGCTGAAATCGACGGGGCCAGTGACGTAAGAACCCGATAACATATTCACGAGGCTTGTGCCTGAAAATCCAGCGCCACCACCGTCACCATATAGCCTGAGCATCTGATTCGACTGCTCGTCCTTAAATTTTTGATAGAGCTTGGGAACATCCCACGACATCTCGACCGTATCGCCATCGAGCAGGCGGAATCGAGCATCCGTCGGTTTCGAGAAATCGAGGGTGATCGGCTCGGGCAAACCTTTGCGGCGGACGACGAAGCGGGAAAGCTCCGCCAGCGATTGGATGTTGGGAGGAAGCGGCGATTTAAGCGCGTTGGATGAATTGGAATCCAGCCAGAAGGTTTCTTCTCCGGGAATCGTCTTCGGAAATTCCAGCTCACCGAGGCGAAACGTGACGGCACGCGCTGGAATCATGGCTGCGAAATCACCGATGGTTGGGGCCCCATTATTCCCACCTTCGGAGTTGCGGACCTCCACGATGTCGCCCCATTCGAGGGCGGGCCAATCGGTGTTCAGGCTGTTGTCTCTGATTATCTCCCACGCGCGGATGATGTCGAAACGACCGTTTTCCCCGCGACGGATGATGCGGATGCTTTGTGGGTAGCCACTCTGTCCAAATGCCATGCGCATCACTTCCGCGACGGATGGCGGAGGACTTGTGGCTGACCCGCGGCTTTCCACGGCGATGACTTCCGGGCGGCTTTTTTGTTGTGATCTTACAAACACCCTCGCACCCGGCACACCGGGAATCGCAGCAGTTTCCCGGTTGACGGAATGATCGCCGCCGACGGACAGAAGAATCGCATCAGGGTTGTGGAGCTTGGGATAAACCAATCGTTCTCCGACAAACGGCAGCATTTTCGCTGAAGTCCGCCGCAACAGGGCGCGTGGATCGGCGACGGTCGCGCCGTGTTTCAGCAGTGTCTCGATGACTGCGGCGTTGGAATCCCCGTAATCACGAGCCGCCACGAGGTCGAGCGGCGTGAGGCCGGATGAGTCCTTCGCGTTGACATCGGCACCTTTCGAAATGAGGAACTCCGCCATTTCCTCATGCGCCCAGTGGAGCGGAGTCGCCCCATCCGTGGTGGCGGCTTTGACGTCGGCTCCTGCTTCAACAAGCAGTTTCGCCATTTCGATCGAGTCAGTACGATGAAGGGGAGAGAGACGTTGCGCGTATTCGGCCAGATTCGGGTTGGCACCTGCCTTGAGCAGTGGAGTGACCATGGACCTGTTCTCCGTCAAGGCCACTCCCAGAGGCGTGATGGGTTGCTTTTTTCCGACGGCGTCCAGTGATGCGCCCGCATCAATCAAGACCTGGGCAAGATGGTTTCGCTTCAGGTAGATGGCGAGCATGAGCGTATTGAATCCATCTCTGTATCCAGTAGTTTGTTCTGAGACGACAGGGCCAATCCGTTTGATGTCGGTACCGGCCTCAATCAGGGCAAGGGCGGTTTCGCGGCGGTCATAGACGATGGCTAGGTCGAGGGCGGTCCAACTGCCTTTGGCATGTTCAAGTCTGCCGTCCTTGGCCGGTAAACGATCCACGGCGTTTTTGCTAAAACCAAGGGTCACGTTCGGATCCGCCTTGGCAGCCAAAAGGGCTTTTACGGTACCGAGATGCCCGTGGACCGTGGCGAGGTGAAGAGGCGTGTACCGTTCTTTGATGGTCAGTCCATTGGGATCGGCCTTGTTTTCCAAGAGGTAGGAAATCACGCGTGTCCGGCCTTTGGCCGCAGCATGGTGGATCGGTCGAAAGCCATCTGAATCGGCACCGTCGATGAGGTCCGGGCTGTTGCGGGCGAGTTCCTTGAGGCGCGCGATCTCCGTGTCTTCGGGATCGGTGGCTGCGGGTGCTGACGGGGAGGAAATTTCGATGCCGAGGGCAGTGAGGTTTTCACGGCTGAGGCGGGCGAGTTCCGCTTGTTCGGGAAAACGCTCGGTGACGGTGCGGAAGGCGGCGGCGGCGCTTTCCTTGTCGTTCTTTTTGCGGGCGACCTCGCCGAGCCGGAAGGTGGCGGACGCGGCAAGCGCACGCTGGCGGTCGTGCGCGGCGATGACGGCACGATATTGCTCGGCGGCCTTGTCGAGATTTTGATTCGCCTCTTCCTCGAACAGCCCTTGGCGCAGCAGATCCTCGGGTGAGGAATCAGCGGCATGAAGGGTGGCGAGGGAGAAGCCCAAGAGGAGCAGGATGCGTGTGGACATGGCAGAAGTGTGCATGGAAATGGATGCCGGGTTGTCAGGGTTTTGTCAAAAAATGGAGAACAGCCATTCTGATTCTATGGAAAGTAGAATGTGTTTGGTCGAAGTCGTGGCGGCGGTTTGCAACCGCCAAGCCCATCCATTGTTAGTATTGGGCATGGCGGTTGCAAACCG
>JANOQR010000005.1:0-4567 GCA_031414935.1 Luteolibacter sp. | reverse complement strand
GACCACGGTGTCGATCATGCGGGCGGATTCGAGGTGGCGGACGGATTTGATGAGCAGGCCCATCCGCGATCCGGCGGCGATGGCGGAAACCATGGCGGACGGACTGGCGAGGACGAAGGCGCAGGGAATGGAAACGACGAGGACGGCGATGGCGCGCTCGATGTCTTGGGTGAAAAAGAAGACGGACGCGGCGATGAGCAAAATGAGCGGCGTGTAGTAGCGGGCGTAGTCTTCTGCTAGGGAAATGATCGGGGCTTCGGAGTTTTTCGCTTCCTCGATGATGGATTGCACGCGGCCTAGCACAGTCTCGCTACCGGCGCCGGTGACGCGGGCTTCGATGGAGCCATTGAGGTTGTTCGTGCCGGCGAAAATTTCCGAGCCGGGACCGACTTCGACCGGGACGGACTCGCCGGTGATGCCGGATTGATCGACGAGGGCATTTCCGGTGAGCACGACTGCATCGGCGGGAATCGCCTCGCCGGGGAGGATAGAAATTTCGTCGCCGGGGACGAGATCGGCGGCTTCGATGGATTCGCCGGACTTGCGCCGGGCGCGGATGCGGGAGAGTTGGCGAAGTTTTGCGAGCGCCATTTCCACGCCGACGGTGGTGCGTTCTTCGAGCATTTGGCCGAAAAGCAGAACGATGGCCACGATCCCGCCGGTGAGGTATTTTTCTGTGGCCAAACACGCGGCGAGCGCGAGGACGACGTATTGGTCCATGTAAAACTGGGTGGCCGCAAATCCCGTCGAGCGAATGGCCGTGATGACGCCGGAGACGATCGGCACGGCCACGATGAGCGCGCCGACGAGGGCGAGCGAGCTGCGGACGGCTTCTTGATCGGGCCGCAACCAGCCGGTGAGGACGGAGGCGATGAGCAGCGCGGAGGCGACGAAGAGCAGGCGCAGGCGCTTGCGAGATTCCGGGTCGAGGGCGTAGGGTGAATCAGCGTGCATACTCGGGGGCGGGTTCCAGGATGAGGGATGGGCGGGAATTTTCCGCCGGCAAGAGGGTGCGAGAGCGGATGCGGCCCATCACGGTTTCTAACGTCTCGCGGAGGAGTCGTCCGGCGACGAGCTGGGGTTGTTGGTGGTAATTTGCCGCCAGCGCGGTGAACGAGCTGGATTCGCCTTGCGCGGTGGCGACGAGTCCAGCGGAGTGGCCTTCCGCGCGGAGGAGGATGGATGCGGCCTCGCCCTCGCTCCCGGAGAGGGTGGAGGATTGGTATTGGCGGGCGTTTTCGTAGAGGGTTTTTTCAAATTGCTTGGCGTTCGTGACATCCTCGAATGACGCGAGGACTTGGGATGGCGGCGAGAGCTCGCGGATGTCGATCCCGGAAACGACGACGCCGAGTTGGAGGCGGGTGGCTTCGGCTTGGATTTCCTGAGTGGCGGCGGCGGCGAGTTCGCGGCGATCCGAGGTGAGGCTGGCGTCGATTTTCCGGTTCGCGAGCTGGCGGGTGAGGGCGCGGTAGCCGAGGCGTTCGAGCAAGCCGGTCACGCCATCGCCGGCGGAGGCGTAGAAAAATGGCTCGGAAATCCGGTAGCGGAGGACGAATCGGCCTTGGATGACGTTGAAATCCGAGGTGATCGAGTAGCCGCGTGTGACCGGATCGAGGGCTTTTCCGGCGATGTCGGCATACTCGGTGTAAACCGAGCCACCCGCCGTGCTTTCGCGGATTTTTTTCTGCATTTCCTCGTCGGTGAACTGGATCGGCTTGTCGGGATCGTCGATTTTCGTGGCGTCCATGACCCAGCGATCCATCGGCAGGGCGAGGTCTTTTCCGGTTTCGAAACGCAGGACTTTGTCGAATGGCTCGGGCAGTCCGAAGAGCAAGCCGGGTCCGTGGACTTGCGGCTGGAGACGGCCGAAACGCAGCAACAGCGCCTGCTCCTGCGGCTGGATGGTGCGGATGCCGGAAACCCCGTAAAGCACGAGTAAAACGACAAAAACCCAGCGCGCGTAAGCGGTGAGATGCTTGAGCAAAATGAGCAGCGCCTCGACCGCGCGGCCTTCGTTGCGGAGGGTGTGAGGTTTCATAAGGGAAATTGACCGAGCGAGGGTGATGGGCTAGGAGAGGGCATGAAAACGATGAGCGTCTTGGAAATTGACCAGCATTGGCCGGAAGCGCGGAATGCTCTTATGGCGGATTCCGGCATCGTGGTGACGCGGGATGGTGAGGCCATCGGGAAGCTCGTGCCCTTGGAAACTGCGGAAGAGCGGCCGAGAAAACGGTTTGATGCGGAGGAGCATCGAAAGTGGATGGAGGAAGTCTGGGGCGATGCCGAACCGTTTAACTCGACACCCTCACTCATGGAATCCCGCGAAGAGCGGAGGTGGCCGTGATCTACGTGGACACCAGTAGTTTTCTGAAGCTGTTCATCACGGAACCGGAATCGAACGAAGTCAGAACGGTGCTTCAAGAGCAAAGCCGTGTTGTGATTTCCATTTTGACGGAGTTCGAGGCGAGGGTTCAGCTTCGAGCGTTTGTGGAGGGTGGATCCATTACACGTAGTTTCGGGTCGCGCGCGTTGGTGATGATGAGCGGCCTGATTTACGATGGGCCTTTCGTGAGTTTGAGGCTGGAAGGTTCTGTTTTCACGACAGCGATGGCCCAACATGAAAAATCTCTCATATGCTGCCGCTCGCTGGACCGACTTCATCTCGGTGCGATGGAGGAACTCGGGATCAGGCGTTTGATGACGCATGACACCCGACAAGCTGCCGCGGCGCGGGAGCTTGGCTACGAGGTGATCTCGCCGGGGCTGGAGTGAGCGGTGATCCGCGGAGTTGACCGAAATTTCAAACATGGTAGTCATAGTGTCATGAAAACGATGAGTGTGCAGGAAGTCCACGAGCATTGGCAGGAGACGATCGCCTCGCTGGTGAGCGAAGGTGAAATTTTGATTACCTCGGACAACCACGAGGTGGCGGTGTTAGTAGCGAAGGGTGGTGGAAGCCTGAAGAAGGCTATTGATTTAGATGAAGCCGCTGCGGAGTTGGACCATTCCAACGAGCTTAACGCGGCGGTTCTCGCCAACTGGCGCGATGAAGTTTTCAGTGCGGAAACCATCGATACTTTGTCCGCCTTGACGGCGGAGCGGGGGAACCAAAATCCAATTTCTCCATCCTCAGGCCAAGCTCTAGCCGACTGGCGTAAGGATTTTGCGGCAGGGCGGATTTTTGACACCACGAGCAGCCTAACGCTTGATCGGGATAGCCGATCCAACCGTTGATCTACATTGATACAAGCAGTTTTTTGAAGCTGTTTCTCGATGAGGAGAACTCTCAGGCAGTTCACGATGCAGTCCACGGCGGTGAAATCGTGGTAGTCAGCATGTTCACGCTGCTCGAGTCGTTGGTGCAGATTCGCGGACTCCAAATGGGAGGAAGTTTGCGGCCTCGAGAAGAAGCTCGTTTGATCGTAAAAATGAATTTGGCTTTGGCTGAAGCTCCTTTCAAAGCCGTGCAGATGCCGCCGAGTGTTTTTAAAATCTCCATGGAGCTGCATGACGCGAGTACCGTTCACTGCCGAGCGCCGGACCGTCTCCACCTCGCAGCGATGAAAGAACTCGGGATTCGGCGTTTGATGACCCATGACACCCGCCAGGCTGACGTGGCGTGGGAGCTTGGATACGAAGTGATTTCTCCGGGGCTGGCGTGAGCGGCGATCCGCGGAGTTGACCGAAATTTCAAACAAGCTAGTCATGGTTTCATGAGAACGATGAGTGTGGAAGACGTGCACGAACGCTGGCAGGAGCTGATCGCATCGTTGGCTAGCGAAGGTGGAATTTTAATGACTCGGGATGGTGAGCCGTTTGCAAAGTTGCTACCGCCGGAACCTGAGGATGATGACAGGCCGAGGTATGATCCTGTGGCCCAAAAACGCTGGCGCGAGGAAATGTGGGGCAAGGGCGTCATGATGGACAGCTTGAGTGGTCTGCTAGAAGACCGAGAAGATCGGGAGTTGATCTCACCAGAGGCACTCGCGGCATGGTTGGAGAAGCAGGAGGATTGCGACGAGAACGGAGGATAGGCTTCCAGCCTGTCTTGGACGGTGGGCATCTTGCCTGCCGGGATGCTTCCGACACGAAATGTCCAGGCTGGAAGCCCGGATTCCAAAACAGGCGAGACGCCCGTTCTACGACACAGCCGAGACGGCCGTGCTACTCTGGGTGAGCTACGTCTCATTCGGCGGTGAGCGGGCTGAGGGTGGCTGGATGTTCGGTGAGGGATGGCTCGACTTTGAGGGACGGCGGGGTGGGGGCGGTGGGTTGGAGGCCGGGCGGGTTGACTTCGGTTTCCTTCAGCCAGTGGAAAGGGGCGATGCTGGTGTCGAGGACGACGGTGGTGTTCTTGTCCACGACGGTGCGGAGGCTTTGGAGTTCGCGGAGGAATCGGTAAAATTCTGGGGATTCGCCGTGGGCTTTGGCGTAAATCGCGGCGGCGTCGGCCTCGGCTTTGCCACGGATTTCCTCGGCTTGGCGTTAGGCGGTGGCGATCATTCCGGTCGCCTCTTTGTCGGTCTGGGCCTTCATTTCGCCGGCTTTGGCGCGGCCTTCGGCGCGG
>JANOQR010000004.1:0-41411 GCA_031414935.1 Luteolibacter sp. | reverse complement strand
TTTGGGACCGCAGGTCCGCCTCGGGCTGCTCTCCACCCCGTCTCGCGACGACGCAGTTGCCTCCGGCTGCTTTCCCGTAGCTCGTCTCGGGATGACTCAGACTTTCACTGGTTGATTTCATGTATGTGCGTTCGCACGAGCAGCGATCTCCGAATCGCTGTGGCCCATGAGCCGCCGATGAAATGCGCATCCGCTCGTCTCATCGCCGATTCATGGGCTTCGGCGGATCGGAGTCCGCCGCTCCATGGAACTCCGTTTCGGCAATCACTTTTGGCAATCGGTCTAAGACCTTTTTTTGTGAGTGCGCGGACGACCACGATGGCGAAGAAGGCCAATCAGCGCAATCAGCGCCCTCATTTTCTGGTTGCGCGTCATGCCGTGATACAAACAAGGAATTTTAAAAAGATTCTTGCCGCTTGCGGAATTTTATAAAAATATTCCGAAATATCACGAATATTTTAATACTCACATAATCTTCAGCCAGACAGGGAGCAACCTAAGTGAGAACAAGAACACTCTGACCATGCATTTCCAATTTCTCGTCGCCCTCACCGCCATCACGACTGTGCAGGCGCAGGTCTCTCTGAGTTTGCTTCCACAGGACGCGGCAAAACTCCGCTTCCCCGCCAGCACCACCCACACCCACCGGCTGGAATCTTCCACCAATCTCCTGCACTGGGAGCCTGCCGCCACGACGATGGCAAGTGCGGTCAATGCCACGACCTTTGAAGTTTACGATGGAGCGCGCGGCACGGGTCCGCAGAAGTATTACCGAATCGTTTCCGCACCGGCGGCCAAGCTGGATCGTGTGAAAAAGGAAGTCACCCGGCTGGGCGAAGCCGGTGGCACCAGCAGCGAACGCTTCTCGCTCGCCTATCCGGAGGCGCTCTACGCACCACTCAATGATCCGAACTTCGGCCAAGGCACGAACGCGGCGAATCGGATGAGCGAGGCCCAGCTCGCCACCGCACGCACGGAAGGCCTCTCCGCATGGCGGCGCATCGGCAATCATGGCAGTTGCGCGAGCTGCCACAGCCCGGATGGCATCGACCTCGCCATGATCGGCTATAGCGATGCCGATATCGTGAGGCGTTCGCTCGATCATGTCACTCCGCTGGAGGCCACGCAGATCGCGACGTGGATCAAGGCCCTGCGGCAGACCCATCACATCGAGCGCCCCTTGCACCCCTTGAACTACCGCCCGCTCCAGCCCGGCCACGAGCCGCTACCCGGTGCCACCCACAGCGCTCGCGACCTGGCATTTGGAAATAGTTTGAAGGACGAGCACCAGCTCATCTGGGCGCGTGACCGCATCCAATCCCGCGCAGAAGCGCAGGCCGCGCAGGCAGAGCTGTTGGCACTGGACTTGAGGAGGCTGCGCATCGGGATTCCCTTTGACCGCTGGTCTGAGGACCACACCCGCGGCACCGCGCACCAGAGCGCCTCGGAGTGGCTGCCCATGATGGGCCTGCGGCCAAAAGCTGGCCAAACCAGCGCGTGGCATGCCCTGCATGATGCCTACTTGGCCGCACCCACGGATGCGAATTTCTGGGCTTACTACGATCAGATCGATGCGTTGCTAGAGCCCATCGAGCCAGCCGGCTTCACGCAGGGCCAGACCTGGAGCACGTTGAAATACAAAGCCATTCAGATCGCCCAGCACCAGCTACGGCATCAGTCCCTGAGTTTTCCGGATGCCCTCAGCGGCACCACCGGCGGCCTACTGGCGAATCGCAGCCAGGTCATCAGCCGCAATCCGCTCTTCGTCACCGGCGACCACGTCCGGCGCTTCCCCTTGCAGGCGGACAATGCAAACCCCAGCACCATTTTCCCCGCCCACCTCGCCCCCACCCTGCCCGGCAGCCAGACCACGCTGCGCGACCAAAACGAAAATTTCTTCCGCGTCTGGTTCTGGATGGGCTGGTGCCAGGATCCCGCGCTCCTCCTGTCCGACACCATTTTCCAAACGGTGGAAGGGGACTACCTCTACGCCAGCCTGATCGCACACTACAAAGTGCATCACGCCTTCACCCTGGCCATGACCTCCGTTCACAAAGCCAACGCCCCTGTCGCCTACTTCAGCGGGGCAGGCGCGGGCGTGGCAGGCCATGGAAAATGGGCCGCGTTCAATCCCTTCATGGTGCTCCATCACAGCGAGCGGAATCGCAACGAACCCGCGGCCAACGACCCGCGCCGACCAGTCCATGACCTGATGTTTTCCAACACCGCCCGCATGTGGATTTATCTCGTCCACGCCGATCTCGAAGCGACTCACAGCGTTTTCGACCGCGAACTCGTGCGCGGCTGCATCCGCTTTTGCCGTGCCTGGCTCAACAGCACCGAACCCGCCGTGGACAAAACCGCGCTGGACGCCGTGATCGCCGATATCGAGACCCGCCTCACCGCCGCCACCGAGCTACGCACCCACTTCAACACCCCGGATCTCTCCGGCGCACTGCCGTTCAATTGAGCGGAACTCGCCGTAAATCCCATTTCCCCGATGTCTCTTCGCACCCGATTGCAACCCACCGCAAGGGGAAAAGGTGGGCCGAGTCACGCATCGCCGAAGACGCGCTTCCGCAACAATTTTACATCTAGCGGCACGAGCACGAGAATCAGCAACACGCAGAGCCCTGCACACGCTGCTAGATGGTGAGTGAACTCGCCACGTAGCAGCAACCAGCGCAGACCTTCACAGAGATGATGCAGCGGATTGAACTGCACGATGTTTTGCAGCCACGGAATCTCCGGCAGCGGGAAGTATGTGCTGCTCGCAAAACCGAGCGGCAAGATCACGAGGAAGAAAGGTAGTCCCATGTGATCGATGCTCGGCAGCGTGGCGGTAAAAAGCAGCCCGATGCAGGAAAAGGCCAATGCGCCGAGAAAAAGCAGCGGAATCGCCAGTGGCAAGTAAGCCCAATGCAGTGTGAGCACACCCGCCCAGCCGAAACCCAACAGCACTCCCGAGACGATGACCGCGTAAGCCGTGGCAAGCAAAGCCGACCACAGCAGCTCGCCCCAAATCACATGCTCTAACCGCACCTGAGTCGTGAGCTGGCCTTCCCAAGATTTCTGAAAGTGCATCCGCATGTATGCCGACCATAGCGATTGGAAAAACGAGGTCATGAACACCGTGTAAGCCAGAATGCCGGGCGCGAGATAAGGCAAGTAATCCATGTCCGCACCCGCCCATTTCAAAGCCGCGATTTGTTGCCCCAGCCCGACACCAAACGCCAACAGCATCACGAGCGGTTCACACACCGGCGGCAGCACGGCGGTGTGCCAGTTCCGCAAATGCACCCGTAAATGCCGCGAGACGACCGCACGGCTTTGCCATTCCAGAGCAGGGATAAAGTCAGAGAGATTCATAAGCGAGAGAGTTTAGGCACCTGAGAGTTGGCGCACGAAGACCAAGATTTTTGACCACGGATTTCACGGATGAACACGGATAAGAAAAGATAGATAGTGGGGCTTGGATCATCGAATACTGTATGTTTCCAAAACCATCCTGATTCCAAAGTCTTGGTCCGTGTAAATCCATGAAATCAGTGGTTAAAAAATCTTCATTTCTCAAGAGCGTGCCTCCTTTTCCAAAGCCAAAAACAAGTCATCCAATGTCGGCGGGCGGACTTCATAACGCAGCGCAGCAAAGGTGGCGACAAAGCCCGCAAGCCCGGCGGCATCCATCGCGATGTGCCATTCGTCGAGCACCGTGCTGGCCGTGAGCTGCCTTTCTAGCAACCATTTCTCCAACGCTACGGATTCCGGCACATCTCGGGAAACCACCACGACATGCTCACCCACCAGATCACCTAACAAGGTCCGCGTGGTGCCCGCCGCCCGCACCGTGCCGGACTGAAGCAGCACTAACCGATCCGAAAGCCGCTCCGCTTCATCCATGTAGTGCGTGGTCAGCACAACGGCCATACCGCTCGCACGCAGCTTCGCCACCAGCTCCCAAACGGCCCGCCGCGCCTGCGGATCGAGACCGGTGGTTGGCTCATCGAGAAACACCACTTTAGGATCATGCACCACAGCCCGCGCAATGAGCAGCCGCCGCTTGTAGCCGCCGGAAAGCGTGTCCGGTTTGCTATCGGCGTATTCAGTTAGGCCGAATTGATTCAGTAACTCCTCGATGCGTTTCGATAAATCCGGGATGCCGGGCCGGTAGTAGCGCGCGGTCTGCTCCAAGTTTCCCCGCACAGTGAAATCCGTATCAAACGTGTCGTCCTGCGTGCACACGCCCAGCGCCCGCCGCGCCGCATCTCCCGCTTTCATCAAATCATGCCCGGCGATGGAAATGCTTCCTTCATCCGGCCGGAGAAATCCGTAGCACATCCGCAAGGTCGTCGTTTTCCCCGCGCCATTCGGGCCTAGCAAACCGATCACCTCACCAGCCCGGCAAGTGAGATCCACGCCATCGACGATGACTTTTCCGCCGAGGGATTTTTTCAGGCCAGTGACTTGGAGAAGGGGCATAGATAGGGCGAAAGGTGTGGTGAGTGATGGAGTCGGACTTCATTATAGCAACGAGTCACAGCACCAGAGGAGGACAAAATTTTTGGGAAAGTCGTGATTGAAACTTCATCTCCCAATATTCGCCTAAAATCACGAACGCAATGTCTGCTTTTATAGGTGGCGGATAATCAAAGAGTTATGAATTTCTCTACTTGCACCCTGAGGGTAAAAGGAGAGTTCTCTTTAAGGCCCTTACCATCAATGTCCATCCGCGTTTATCCGCGTTTATCCGTGGTTCTACCTTCCCATTTAGGATTAATCCTTCCTCTGAAAACACCAAAAAAACGCATTTAACCGTGTTCCCAAAATAGATCACGTGAGCGGATATGAAGCCCTAAAGTGGCCGGTGAAGGCTTGGAGCTTCATCACTGGAACCACGGGTCATCCTGAATCGCCTTCAGGCTTTCATCCACAGACATTGCCTCATAGATCTCAAGCCACACCCCCGTATGCCGAAAATATGAGAGCGCGAATTTGCCGTCACCCACATATTCCATGCGCGCAAACTTCGATTCGAATGTGGGGCTAAGCGCATTGGGGCCGGGGCTGGCATAGCGCTTGATGAAGTAGAAATAACCCCTGTTCCATTTCCCATAGACATCCGTGACGTAGTTGTATGGCTCGTCTAGTTTCGGCGGTAGAACATGTTTGGGTTTCAGGACGTTCTCGATCAGTTGCATGGCCTTGGCCACTACCTCCGCCTTGATGGACTCAGGCACGGATGGCTTGGAACTCTTCGCGGGACTCAGCATCTAGACTTTTCGAGGCTTGGGCATGGTATTTAGGTTGTTTGAGGTTGGTTATAGGTTCGTAGTTCTCCGCTGCACGCATGATCCTAGTGTTTCGTGAAATGCATTAGGGCGGATGTGACGCAGGTCAAAATTTTGGGGAGCATACGCGCCCTCGCGTGTCGTTTTCGATGCCCTCGTCGAAAACCGCGTGGAATGGCCTGAAACGTCCGTCTTCGGCGAGGGCGCCAAAGACAACACGCGAGGGCGCGTATGCTCCCCAAAGAGATATGCGTGGATAGAGGCTAACCCGACACAGGTAACGATCTCTTCCTCGCGGATGTCACCAGTGTCGTAAAGCTGCGTGGCTTTACGCTTGCTGATTTCCTCCTCCGCTCTGGCAATGGAAGCTTGGTCAGCGAGGAGACTCATGGTTTCGGTCACTTGGGTTTCTTAGGTTTGGGTAGTTTCTTTAGTTCCTCAGTAGCTTTTTCAAAATCTAAATCCACCGTGCGTGGCTGGGAATCGAGAAACACTCGGTAGCGTTCGTATTCCAGCTCAGCCTTCATCTTTGCTTGTTCGGCGGAAATTTTCCCTGCGTGATCCAGTAGCTCATGCTCGGAGAGTTTCAAAAAATCGTCCAGTTTCGTGACCCAGTCGCGCATAGTCATCACCTTGCGTTGCAGTGCCCGGAGTTCCGCAAATTCGATGTAGGCGTTCACGATCCGGTTCAACGTATCGAGTTCTTCGCCGTCCAGGTAGTTCTTGGCAATGGACACATCCTCCTTGCGGATCATGCCGCCGGGCCGCGTGGTTTGCAGACCCATGAACGGTTTTGCCGCATCTACCCGGTCATGGATGACCTCCGCCGCTGTCTGCCCATGCGCCGCCCAGTGCATCTTGTTCTGCACCGTTGCGAAGAACTGCTGCGATATTTCCGTGTTCGGCGTGTAGTCCGCACTCGTCGCGTAGATATCGAGCACCTTCTGGTAGAACCGCCGCTCCGAGGACCGGATGTCGCGGATGCGCTCCAGTTGCTCGTCGAAGTAATCCTTCTGGCCCTTACCCGGCGGGTTCTTGAGCCGCTCGTCGTCCATGGTGAAACCCTTCACCAGATACTCATTCAAGCGCCCGATGGCCCACTGGCGGAACTGCGTGCCCCGGTGACTCCGGACGCGGAAACCGACGGCTAAAATGGCATCTAAGTTGTAGTGCTCGATTTCCCGCGCCACCTCCCGCTTGCCCTCGGATCGAACTATCCGGAATCTCCGGATAGTTGCCTCCCGGCGCAGTTCTCCTTCCTCGAAGATGTTCACCAGATGCTCATTGATCGTCCGCACGTCCTTCTCGAACAGCTCGGCAATGAGCGCCTGTGTCAGCCACAGCGTCTCGTTCTCAAAACGGCATTGGACGCGTGTGCGGCCATCCTCCGTCTGGTAAAGGATGATCTCGGAATTGGGCAGCGGTTCTTCGCTCATGGGTTCCGTCTCCTTTCGATTCCGACGTTTTCAAATTCTGCAGAGGTTGCCCTCACCTCCTCAAAAATGGTCAGAATGAGGTTAGAAACAACGCGACTCTGCTTGCCGAGCCATTCGATGGCGGCGTCTTCGACGATGGATTCGTTGAGGCTCATCTATTTGTTTTCAGTAAAAAGGCCATATTTGGTTATTCGATGCCCCAGACTTTGTAGGTTGCCTCGGAATAAAACCAGAGTCCATGGGGTGGCGGGTTACTGTGTGTGTATTGGTCGATTGCGTCCATCAGTGGCAACTTCTTGAATGGAATGTGGATCACTCGCCCAGTTTGATTGGAAATGCGGTCAGCAAGCGCCTTTGGCCAATATTCAGAAAGATACTGAGGCGCAAGAATCCGCCGATCCCACACCGGCGCTGTATAGGCAGCGATGATAGGAATTTTATACTGGTCAACCGCTTGCTGGATTTCGAATGGAACCCAATCAGTGTCTAACCGTGTAGTTTCTCCAATTACCAATACCATGTTCTTGGAGTTTCGAAGACGCTCTTGAAGTGAACTTCTCAAAGTCTATTTTTTGCTAGAATCACGGACGCACCAAGTTTTGTCGTGGCTATTGACCATCGTGAACTCGTCGTCGGATTTTTGGGTCCACGCCTTCATCAGGTTGTAATATTTGATGTCCGAGTCCACGGGGATGTCGGTGCCGTTTGCATGGAATGCGATATATGTGCCGTTTCGGTATGCCATTTTAGTTGTCCTCCCAGTGTTGTTTTACGTCTCTCAGGTCGATCTCCTCAAACCTATCAGGATGGAGAATGATCCGAATTTTTTGGGTAATCTGTCGCTCCTTTGTTTCCGTGATAGCTGACAGCACCATTAGATTCAAAAGGTCACGGGTAGGTAGGCCAATCCCAGATAGTCCGCTGCCAATGAGCGGCAGGTTCAACGGGTGGCCACCTGACTCGACACGTGCGCGCTCCCAGAGTTTGTGTATCGCTGTCCACATCATGGTCACATTTGAGTAGGCCTTGCAGGTATCGAGTTCTGCTTTGGCGAGCGCGAATATGATGAAGTGCTTTTCATCGACTTGAACCAGAGCTGTAGTGCCAATGGGATAGCTTTTCGACTTTCCCTCAGCTTTGGTTGCCGGTGTGCTTTGAATCCCCTTCAATTGTTCGTTTACTTGTTTGTCGAAAGCTTGGACTCCGCCCCCGAAATACTTCTTCAGGAACACACCATGGAGGCTTTTGTCAGACACCGGGAGACCTAGTTTGCTTTCGAAGAACTCGGTAACAGCAATCGCCTTCAAACCATCTTGGGCAAACAGATCTCCAAAGATCACATCAATCACGGTGTTCGTCGTAGCCACTTTGATCGAAACACGCGAGGGCTTCCAAATGCGTTTTAGGCTGTAGAGAATACTGGCTATGATGATTATGGTAAGCGCATAGCCGCCTTCAATTTTGACTCCAGGCAGGAAGTGCGTAATTGCTTCTGTAACGGTCCAAAGAATACTGAACGCAGCAAAGGCGACAGCCAATGTCCGCCAAGGGTGTCGCCGTAGTCCAGACCAAAGGTCTTGGAACTTTGTTTTCTTATTGGGTCTCATTGTGGTGCTGATGTTTTCCAGAGGTGGCCATGAGTTCCTTCGGTGGTAAACTTCTGTGCCTGCTGACGGATCAGAACAATGGAAACCACCAGTGACTCGAAGTCTCCATTGGCCGCTGGGAAGGTAGGGTTGTTTTTAGAGGACATCTCCTAGGGCTTTCAGGTTGTCTTGGATCTGGGCTTTCAGTTTGGCGGACTCGGCGGACGGGGCGTGCGGTTCGGCGACGAGGCGCGGCATTTTGAGGTCGCTGCTACTCATGGCCGACCTCCTTTCCGAGTTGTTTGAGGAAGGTTTCCATCTCGGTTTTCTGAGGCATTTCCACGGCGTAGCGGGAGACGAAGAGTTTGTTTGATAGATCGCCGAGGGCAAACTCCACGAGGGCTTCGTTTTTCCGTGTGCAGAGCAGGATGCCGATGGGTGGTTGATCGCCGGATGTCATTTCGTGCTTCTTGTAGTAGGCGACGTAGGTGTTGAGCTGGCCGAGGTGCTCGTGGGTAAAGGCGGTGGTCTTTAGCTCGACGAGGACATGGCACTTGAGCACGCGGTGGTAGAAGACGAGGTCCACGAAGAAGTGTTCGTCGCCGATAAGGATGCGTTTCTGCCGCGCCTCGAAACAGAAGCCGTGGCCCATTTCGAGGAGGAAGTCTTGGAGGCGGTCGAGCAGGGCGTCTTCGAGGTCAGACTCAGCCATGACATCGCGAGAGCGGAGGCCGAGGAACTCGAAGATGTAGGGATCGCGGATGACCTGGGCGGGCTGGAGGGTTTCGGCCTTGGCGTGAGCGGTGACGGAGAGTTTGGCTTTGTTTTTCGAAAGGCCGCTACGCTGATAGTAGAGGCTGTCGATTTGGCGGCGCAGCTCACGGACGGACCAGTTGCCGCGGATGCACTCGATCTCGTAGAAGCGGCGTTGAGTATCGTCGGGGAGTTGGATCAACTCGGAAAGATGCGTGAAGGAGAGGCGGTGAATTAATGGTGGGGTCGCTAACTCTTCCATCTGAGATTTGGCAGTCACTGACTCCCGAATTGAGGAGAGCAGGATATGAGCTAGCGGAAGCATGGCGCTGAACCCGGAAGCTTCGAGTGATTTGGCAGTCACTGACTGCCAAATCTGCGGGTAAACCTGGTAGAGCTGCCGGTAGCGGCGAAGTTCACGGGGTGTGACCTGTGGCAAACCGAGAGTGGCCAGGATTTTGGAGAGTGTGTCCAAGAGGCGTTCTCCATAAATCGCCCGGTCATTACCATTTTGCTCGAACTCAACGATGCGATGTCCGATGAGCCAATTCCGCAAGGTGAGGCCGACATTGACGGCCTTGGTGGCGAAGTCCTGAGCCTGATGATGAATCTGTACAATGGATCCGACCAGCGACTCGAAATCGCCGGGTGCCGCAGGGGCGGTGGGTTTCTTTTTAGCGGGCATAGCCGAGGCCCTCCAGATTGCGATTGATTTGGGCTTCGAGTTTCGCGGACTCGGTAAACTGGGCGTGCAGGCCGGCGATGATGGCGGAGAGCTTGTAGTGCCCGGTGTCGTAGGTTTTGCCATCGGCGGCAGTTATCTGAAAAAATTGGATAACTGAGCTTTCCTCCAGCTCGTGGTCGGCGAAGATGTTTTTGAGGTGGTAGCTGATGGTTCTGACATCCACGTCGTAGAGCAGCCCCATCATCTTTTGGCTGAGCCAGACGTTTTCATCTGCATAAACGGCCTCGACGCCCCCCTGTCCGCTGGCCGCCACAAAAGTGAGGTATTCCGCTGCGGAAGAGCGAACCAAGGAAATCGCGGTGTTCTTTTTGGGACGACCGCCGGGAGCGGGTTTATCTTTGCTCATCGGTTAGTCGTCCTTTCGATTTGAACTCGTAAGTAACGCTCAATCGCTGCCCGCCTGTCTCCGTGCGACGCACTGGCAGGCGCTTCCCCGGGAAGCGCCAGGCCGAGGGCGGGAATGACGGATGGCAGGTTCGTTCTGAACATTCCCCAACCTATCCGCACTCAGACTTTTCAGGCAATTCCATTTTCCGGGGATTCGATGGATGGGTTGACTAACAAAATCGTCGCCTCAGTCATGAGGTGAAGGCATTTTTTGTCCTGCATTCCGTGTCCGAAAACGGCTTGAGTTTTAGAGGTTGCCTTAAAAATGGCAGGGACCGTTCTCCGCAACGGTCCTGCGGATGGGATGTGATAGAACTCTGCACCATCAAATTAGCCACACACTCTCTCTTCGGCGGTGCGGTCAAATTTACCCCTTTCATTTTCCTGTTTAGGATGATCTTTTCACACTTCTCCAAGCGGAAAACGTGGCTGGGACTTGTGAAGTAAGTTTAATTATAATTAGCATCACTCCTCGTTTCTAGCACACATCTAACAAATGAATTCGCCCTCAGCCTACCCGGAACAAATCACCGCCGCACTCGTGACGCGCTCGCAGGAACTTGGTTTGGAAAGCGATAAGCTGCCTTGTGCTGGGGCGCTCACGCAGCTCATTGATGTGGTTTACCAGACCAGCCTTTTGCAAGAGGAAGGGGAGGCTCTCCAAGTGCGGGCCGTCTTTGCCACCGCTGAGGAACTTGCTAGCGAGACCAAAGATTTGAATGCCGCATGGCATGTCGTTCTCTTCAATGAGGTGATGCCGTTCACGGTGCAAGACCTGCGCAAATTGACACCGGCAGTTGGCTATTACCGTTCCATGCTCGGAGTGTGTGGGAATGCCGACGAACCAAGGATCTGGGGCATCGTCGTCACTGGGACTCAGTGGGTGAACCGCCACGTTTCCATTCCCCATGCAGCTTCACACCTGCCGCATCACTTGATTTTTCATGCGCTGGCCCCAGGGCATTTAATGATCACGCACGGTGCGGAGCGATTGGTCGAAGTCTTTGGTGGCAAGCTTCTCACGGAAGGGTTTGATCCGTTTCTCTCGCAATGGTTGCCTCAACGTTTCGCGAACATCCGGGCAGGTGTGATCGCAGATCTAGCGCTCGGAAATAGTCCGGAAACCGCCAGCAAGGTGGATCAGAATTTTGTGAGGCACGCCGCCCAGAGCGTCATTCGCCGCGTGCTCCGCCTCGTCCGTGCCCGGCGGCATGGCGGGATGCTCATTTACCTACCTGAAGATTCCGTTTGCCATGACTGGCTGCCACATTGGTTGAGGTTTCGGGTCCGGTTCCAGCAAGACGAGACTTCTTGCCGATTCCGCACCTTACTTTTGAGCCTACTTCAGCGAGCGGTGGCAGTGGCTCAAGAGCAGGGGCTGCACCAGGTCACATGGGCAGACTACCTCCGGCTGCACGATTCCAAGCTTGCCGAAATCGAGTCCGCAATGACGGATTTCGCCTCATTTCTCGCAGACCTCATGGGCATCGATGGGGCACTGGTTTTAAATCAGAGATTTCAGCTCATTGGATTCGGCGCAGAAATTCTTGGTGACTCCCATGTGGCTACCATCGCCCGCGCGCTGGACTTGGAGGCCACCGAGGTTCAGCTAGAGCCAGCCGACAGCGCTGGCACGCGGCATCGCTCGGCGTATCGGCTGGTGAGTGCTCAGCCAGCCGTGATCGCCGTGGTTGTTTCTCAGGATGGAGAGGCCCGCTTCGTGGCGAATCATCGGGATCGGCTTACCTATTGGCCATATTTGCCATGACACGTCAGCTAGCTCCGTTAGAAAATTCCATTCCACATTGAGATCGAGCGGATATGGGTTTCCCAAGAAAATGTGCGTAGCGGCTCAGGGCTTGATCCATAGGCTTTTTCACACGAGCAATCAGCCTGGTGAAGGGTAGTAACTCCACTTGAGCCTTGTGCAAGGATTCCGCGCGTTTCCAAACCCCGGTGACGCGTCCTTTGGAAACGATGGTGGGTTTGAAAACTCCGTTTCCGCCCGGACAGATGTGCTGGGCGTGGTTTGGATCAAGCACATGCACACGATCCCGATAACCCAGCAGGTGTTCATCGAAGGCAGGCAGTAGTGTCAGATCTTCGGGTTTCACAGGCTCTACTTGGGGCGAATGGTAGTAGTCGATGCCGTCGCTAGTCGTTCGAGTGAGTCTTTGGCCGTTGGCTTGGATGCCGCGTTTGGCGTGGGCTTGGTTCAGTCCAGTCCACCAAGTGAAGTCGGAAATCGTCGCGGGTCCGTGCGAGCTGAAGTAGCGCAGCGCGATCAAGGAGAGCGCTTCGTCATCGTCGATGACTCTGGGCTTCGGAACCCATTCGTCGAGCAGCACAAACGTCGGCTCCTTTCCTTCCGAAATACCATTGCTGAGCATTCCCTCGTTGCCGAAATGGCGCAATAGGTGATTCCCACCTTGGTCGCGGGTGGCGATGCCAGCGTCACTGAGGCAATTGACCAAAGCAGGACGCGTCATGGATTTTCCACCGGACAAAGCGCGGATGATGATCTTACGGGCACGGCCTATCGCTTTTTCATCAAAGCCGAATTTCACCGAGTAGTTCCAGACGGCCGGCATCACGCGCGAAGCCATCAGCCGGTGCATCCACGCGGCATCTTCGGCTGGCACGAAATGCCAGGTTCCGCGCATCGACCATGTTCGCAAAATCTCACGCCGCGCGATGGCATTCATCACGTCTTCACGAGTGGCATTCTGAGTTCTAACGCCGATGGCCCACAGTCCACTTTCGTAATCCTGCGCTTGAAGCGCACCCATCCACTGCACGGTTTCCAACACAGATGATGGCCGCGTGGTTTCATGCAGTCGCAACGCCGCCATACGTGTGGCGAGGAGATCAGATGGAGTCATTTATTTTTCAGACGAGTGCTAGCAGCTTTGGCTCAACCATCAGCAAAGAAGGCGTGGGAGTTTACAGTCCAGCGACGAGTTCGGTGATTTTTTCCTGAGCTGCAATCATCTGCCGAGGCACTTGATCTTTGGCAAAATCCGCTCCCCCGATGGTGATGGTTTCCATGTCCGTCATTCCGAGAAATCCGAGGATATTCTTGAGCCATGGTTCCATTAGGTTCATGGCCCACGGGGAGTCCGGCGCGTAGCTCCCGCCGTGGCTGCTGACGATCACCACTTTTTTTTCTCTCACATGACCTTCCGGGCCATTGGGGCCGAAGGAAAAAGTACGCCCTGCCATGACGATGTGATCCACCCACGCTTTGATGGTGCTAGGCATTGTGAAATTGTACAACGGCGCTGCGATGAGGATGTGATCCGCACTCATCAGTTCGTCCACCGCATCATTGAGCGGTTTGAGCGCGGCGGTATCGGCTGGGGTGCGGTCTTCGGCAGGTTTGTAGCTGGCTTTTACAGACTCCGCGCCCAAGTGCGGCAAGGGGTTCCTGGCGAAGTCTTTGTAAATGACCTTGCCGTCGGGAAATTTCGCCTGCCATGCCTTGGCGAAGGCGGCAGATAGAATGCGGGTATTTGATTCCCCGTCACGCAGGCTGCTGTCGATGTGGATCAGTGTTTTCATGAGTGGTGGATTGAAAAATTTCAGTGATGACCGGGCTTGCGCTTGTGGATGATGAGCGGATTTTCGTCCGGGTCTTGGATCATCAGCATGTGACACATTGGAGTTTCCATTGGCCCCATGCTGATGGTGACTCCGGCGGACTCGATCATGGCGACTGCTGCGGAAAAATCCTCCACTTCCAGCCCGACCGTGCAGCCCTGCGAAGTCGGCTCCCAGCCGGGATATTTCCCGATGCTCAGGGTGCCAGCTCCGATGTCGTATTCAATCCAATGGCCGACGTTGATTTCTTCGTGCGTGACCGTTAGGCCGAGGACTCCTTCGTAAAATTCGCGCGAACGAGCGATGTCGGTGACGGGATACGACGAGAATGCGATTTCGATGACTTTCAGTGACATAAGTGATGGGAAACTGGCCCCCCCGACTGACAACCCTATGTCAGGAGCGATTTTTGAAACTCATTTTTTCGTGATGCCGCCATGTGGCTTCCGCCGTTTCGATGACCTGTTGGACTAGAGCGGCGGGTTCCAGCACGACCACTTGATTTCCTAACCCCACCAGCCAGCGAGCCATGTATTCGAGCGAAGAAGTCTGGAGTTGGAAACGCACCCACTCCGCCTCCGTGCCCAGATTCGTCGCCGTGGAACCCCAGTTGCGCTGCACAGATTCGACCAAAGAGGGATGCACTTTGATCACGACAGCGCTGGCATTTTCCTCGAAACACTGCTGGCTGAGAAATGTCTGGAGATCGAAGTCCGCACGCTTCGGCAAATGCTCGGGTAGCAACTCGCAACTAACGATACGATCCACCCGGAAGTCCCGGACTTCATCCCGCAGCCTGCACCACGCGATGAGATGCCATTGCTGGAGGTAATAGACCAAGCCCAGCGGCTCCACCTCGCGCTCGGTGGCGTGACCGCGATAAGCGCCGTGATACTTGAGCCGTAGTAATTGGCGATCTGCGGTGGCGGCTTGGACTTGGGAAAGCGGCACGACTCCAGAAGTAGGTTTTTGACTTTGCACCGCCATCGCATCTTGCAGCCGATGGGCGCGTTGCTGCTGATCCGCGGGCAAGATGGCCGTGAGCTTCGCCAACGCCGTGCGCATCGGCCCGCGCACGGATCGATCCGTCATTTGCTCCGCTAACATTCTACTCGTGACCAGAGCAGACGCTTCTTCCGAGGTGAACATCACCGGCGGGAGCTGATAGCCACGCATCAGGCTGTAACCCACTCCCGGCTCCCCCACGATCGGCACGCCACCTTCCCCGAGAGCTGCGAGATCGCGGTAAACCGTGCGCTCCGTGATCTCGAAATGCGCCGCCATTTCCGCCGCCGTCATGACCCGCCGCGATTGCAGCAACATCACGAGAGAGACGAGACGGTCCGTGCGGTTCATTGGGAGGAGATTTATGGCAGAGAAAATTAAACCAACCCACCGAACATCATGGGACACGCCTTTTTGTCGATCATTTGAGTTTTCCTAGGAATGATGATCCAGCCAGCCAGTTACGCGGTTGCGGAGATGGGTATTTTCGCCACCTCCGCCTGGATGGGTGTGAAGATATCGAGATTTGCTCCATCCGATTCGGCGGTCACGACAAGCGAGTAGCGGATGCGGTTGTGATACTTCTTGTGCTGCGTGCGGAGTCTCCACCAGCCGTTCACGGGATAGACAATGAGGTGCTCCATTTCGGCGAGCTGAGCGGCGGTCCCCGTCCATGTGTCAGAGTGGATGGAACCGCGGCAGCATAGGTCATCACCGAGCGTCCAACCGTCCGTAGTGTCGTCGGGCTTCTCGTAGGCGTCGCGCTCATCGTCGGAAATGGCATTTGAGACGCGGGCGATGAAGTTGTCCACAGACCTCTCCGTAGCGGTCTGCACAAGGAAGCGGAGGTTGCAACCAGCGTAGCGATACTTGGAATTCACCATGCGGGAGCCGGGGTTGGGTTCGATGAAATAGGAGAGTGTTATCCGCAGTTTCAAATTCACCGCGCTGTTCGCTTGTAGAAGGGACCTAGGCCACGGAAAGCGATAGAGCATCATGTCTTTCGTCCGTAGCGAGCCACCGACTTTTTCAAATGGCTGAAGCGAGTCCTGACAAATGAGTGTCGCTCGGCTGCGTGCCGAGGCCAGTGCACGGGCGAGATTAGGCTGCCCGTGGCCGAAGCGATGCAGGATGTGAGCGACATCGCCTTTGTTTCCTTTTTTCGCACCGCGCAGCATTTCCGGCGTCCACTCTGCCGAATGAATCATCAGGGCGCGGACAGTTTCAGGCCAGAATTCGGGATATTCGGCCTGAATATTCGCAGCCATTCTCGCAGCCAGCGCGGTAGCGGCACTTGTTGCCCAGAAGGGAGAAAAGAGACGCTGCTGAATGTTGGAATGGGTCGTGAGCAGGCAGAGGCTATCACGTTCTTCGCGATTGCCGTTCGCATCGGCGGCTACGTTGCCGCCTTCGAAGACGATATCCGGCTTTAACGGCCAGTGGCGTGATTCTTTTGAAGTCCAAAGGCAGCTCGTGGCGCTGTGCGGCGAAAGACCTCCGCGTGGTGCCATGCAGGTTGCATCGGGTACGATGTCGCCGTTGTAGTCAGTGACGATGTCCATCGTGGTGCAAGCTCCCACGGTCAGCACGTTCCATGATTGCGCCGGGTCTTCAAGCGAAGTGAGTTCGTTCTTCGACGGATATTCGCTTCGGTTTTGCAACCACACGTTACCGCCGCTCACGCACACGAGCCGTTTGGCATCGTCATCGTCCATCGCGCCGGACGTATGACTGTCCAGTGCTGATGACCAAGCGGTGGGCTTTCCAAGCTCGGTGAAATCGGGAGAATCCGTGGCAGTCACCGCAAGCGCGAAGACGCGCTGGCGCAGACCCGCATTCCCTTCTGCGATCGAAATCGCCGCCTGAGTGATGACACCGTAGAGTTCCGGTTCGTTGCTACCGTATCTCGGCAGTACTTTCACGGATTCTAGCCAGTGCGTCAGCATCACCGGCTCGGAACTCTCAAGCGCAGGCGTGAGGTCGCCATACGCGGCAAGTCCGGCCATCTGGGTGCCGTGGCCATATTGGTAATGATCGTCCTTTCCCCACTCTGCGTTGACAGTGTCGTGATCGCGTTCAGCGAGAAGGTCGGCTAGCAACGGATGGCCACGATTCACGCCAGTATCGAGCACGCAAACTGCGGGCGCGTCTTCGTGCGGCAGGACAAGGCGTGATTTCAAATCTGCCGCCCATTGGTGCTGCTCGCTCGGCGTCTGCTCCATGAAAAACCCGGCGGTCAGTGCTGGGTGACGCAGTTCGCTCACGAAGTTCAAAAGTGCCGTGGCACCGGCCAGTGTACGGCGGGTGGTCTTGATGAGATAAACGGTGTGTTCCGGTAGCTTGAGCTTGTCTTTTTTTCGAAGCATTCCCAATCGCTCTGCCTCACTCTCCACGGCGCTTTCGTGTCTTGCGCGTTGCGATTCCGAGCCGACGCGAACCCATACTTCCCACCACGCCGCGATATCCATTTCCGGCAGCGGATGTTTTGATGTCCAAAACACTTCTATCGCGGCGACTCCAATTGATTCGATGTTGGCAACGAGGTCGGCTTTATCGGCAGCGATGACTTTGCCCGTCTTGTCCGTTCGAGACTTCATTCGCGAATAGTCCTCCACACTTTTGATGAGATGGGAGAGCTTACCGTGCTTCACAAAAACGGTGGCGAGCATCACATCAGTCTCTTCGTCATGTTTCACGGCCTCCAGCGTGAAGCCCCGGCTTGGCGAGTCGAGCGACTCCAGCTTGAGAAAGTGTCCAGGCGCGCTACGGATGACGAGGGTGACGCCGACATCCTCTTGGTAGTTCGCCAGCTCTTGGGAAATCTTCAGTCGCTCGGATTCCAACTGCGCTTGCTTCAGCTCTTCGCGCAACCTGTCGGCGTGTGCCTGCCGGTCCACACGCTCGAACCGCTTGAACTTCGCTCCGCCACTTCCTTTAGCCGTGTATGGCTTCGGTTTCGCGCGGCCCGAGTAGTCGAGGTGCCGCAGCACATCTGGTTTGTCTGCGGGCATGAAGGATTACGGGCGACGGTCCAAAAACATGCGCCGCTCGCTGATGACTTGCAGCACGTTATTCGTTGTGAGGCCTCGCTTGTCGTGCAGTAGCATGTCCTTGATGCTCTCTTCGCAGACACGGGTGATTTCAGCGTAGCTCAATCCTTCCGCTGCGGTGGCAAGTTTGGCGTAGCCCAGCTTAGAGCTTTTTTGTCCTGCGAGCCGTTCGCGGAAGGTGCGCTCGGCCAACTCCGTGCTGGGCAGCCCAAGCTCGATGAGATCGTCAAACCGCCGATACAACGCGCGGTCGAGCAGATGACCGTGATTGGTGGCCGCGATGATGACGCTGTTGCCGCGGTGGTTCTCAACGAAAACGAGGAAGGCATTCAGCACTCGGCGCATTTCACCGACGTCGTTTTCCGAGCCGCGTGCGATGCCGATGGAGTCAAACTCGTCAAAAAGATAGACCGCTCGCGTCCGCTCCACCGCCTCGAAAATCATCCGCAGTTTCGACGCGGTCTCGCCAAGGTAGCGCGTCATTAGGCTCTCCAGCCGCACGATGAAAAGCGGAAGTCCCAACTCGCCCGCGATGGCCGACGCGGTCAGGGTTTTCCCACACCCAGGCGGTCCGGTCAGTAGCAAGGTCTGCCGTGGGCGGAGGTTGTGTGACTTCAATTTTTCCAACTGCCTCTGCTCATTTAACACCCGGCGGATGTGCGTGCCTGCGGCATCATCTAAAATGAGGTCAGATAGCCGCGCATCCGGCTGTCGCGCTGTGAGCAAGTCTGCGACTTCGCCCTGCGGTTGCGCGATATGTAGCACGTTCGCCCGAGCATCGCGTTGCGATTCGCGGGAGTGTTTTTTTTCTACAATATCCCGTAAATCACGCGCGAGGTCAGCATGCCCTTTTCGGGCTTCCGCCGCCGCCACTTGCAGCCCGACCGCGTAGAACCGCGAGTCATCGCCGTCGGCGTGACTTTGAAGGAGAGCTTTCAGTTGAGCGGCACTTGCCATCTTGAAAAAAACCTAATCGTTGGGAGTCCGGGGACAAGCCATGAGTTTATCAAGTTTGGCTCCAATACGCCTTCGCAGGCGAAAGCGATCCATTGCTTAACACTGATTGATCTCCGGTTCGGCGAGTTGGGCGAGCTGAATCAGGCTTTCCTGCCAGCCGAGGTAGCACATTTCTGCCGGGATCACGTCGGGGACGCCTTCTTGCGTCACTCGTAGCTCGGTGCCGCAGAGCACATTTTTTAGCTCAACGGTGCAGCTCATGGTTCCGGGCAAATTGGGATCATCAAAGACATCGGTGTAGCGGATGCGTTCGTTGGGAATGATTTCCAAATACTCGCCGCCGAAGCTGTGGCTCTCGCCGTTCGAGTGGTTGGTGAAGCTCATGCGGAACTTCCCGCCGACGCGGAAATCGAACTCATGCACGGTGCAGGTGAAGCCGAATGGCGGCAGCCATTTCGCGAGGGCAGCGGCGTTTGCGAAGGCGTTGAAGACACGGACGGGCGGGCAACGGAGGACGCGGTGGAGTGTGATGGTGGACATGGGATGTGGAGATTTGCTGATTTAAGAATTGTTAGTGGAAGGTGCCAAGAGCTAAGAGCTGCTACTTCTTCGCCAATCCCAGCACCTTGATGCGCGAGGCCAACGTCGTCGGCTTCATGCCTAGCAACGCCGCCGCACCATCGGAGCCGAAAATTTTCCCGCCGGTCTGGGCGAGGGCGGCGGCGAGGCTTTCGCGTTCGCGGGCTTTCAAATCGGAACGAGTGAGCAGAGATGTTTCCTGAGAAATAAGCGACGCATGTATCTTCGGTGGCGCGGCAGGTTCATCGAACAGCAGCGGATTTCCCTGAGATAGAATGACCGCGCGTTCGACGGCATTTTGCAGTTCGCGGACATTGCCGGGCCAGTCACGGGCTGACAACTGCCGTGCGGCGGCGTTGCTGAACTTCGGCGGCTTGCGGTTCATGCGTTTCGCGGAAACCTTGATGAAATGCTCGGCCAGCCGCGGGATGTCCTCGCGGCGTTCACGCAGGGGTGGGTTTTCTATCGGAAAGACACTGAGCCGATAGAACAGATCCTGGCGGAAACGCCCGGCTTCCACTTCCGCCGCGAGGTCGCGATTCGTGGCGGCTAAGACACGCACGTCGATCTTACGGGCCTTCGTTTCACCCACTCGCTCGACTTCCTGCTCCTGCAAGACGCGCAGCAGTTTCGCCTGCATCGGCAAAGGCAACTCGCCGATTTCATCGAGAAAAAGCGTGCCACCGTGTGCGAGTTCGAACCGCCCGGGCTTGTCGCGTTGCGCCCCGGTGAACGCGCCGCGCACATGGCCGAAAAATTCACTTTCGAACAAAGCCTCGGGGATCGCGCTGCAATTCACCGTGATCATCGCCCGCTCGCGGCGCGGGCTGCGTTCGTGGATTGCACGCGCCACCAGCTCCTTGCCGGTGCCGCTCTCACCGGTGATCAGCACCGTGGCTTGAGTCGGCGCGACGAGATCGACTTGTTGCTGCACCTTTCGCAGCGCCGGACTCTCACCCACCAGATTTCCATATCCACGCACCTCACTGACTTCATCTTTTAGATAACTGACCTCTTCTTCCAACCGCTCTTTGAGAAACTCAATCTCCTCGAATGCGCGGGCGTTTCCAATCGCCACCGCTGCATGGTTTGCGAAAATCCGCAGCCAATCGTTCACATCATACGGCAGTTTTTGGCGGGAAAAAACCGCCAGCACACCCAGCACCTCGCCACGAAACTGCAGCGCACGTCCGGTGAACGACACCACTCCCTCCGCCCGACTCCAATCTGGCAGACCGTCGTGCCCCGGCCCTGGTTCCATCATATCGGTGGCAATCGAAACCCCAGTTTTCGCGATCATCCCGATGTTCGTCACACCCAGCGGAGAACGCGACCAACCCTCTGCCGACTCGGCTAACACATCAAGTTTCCGCCAGTCTTCTTTTAAATTTCTCAACCTGCCTGCACTGGCAACGAGATGCAGACACTTGCGCTGGTCGGGACACTCGCTGCGCAAGTTGCACCTGGCACACTTGTCGCCTTGCTCGATCAACCAAATGCGAACCAGAGCGTCATCCGTGGTCAGTGGGCCAAGGTCGTCGCTGTCCATCCGCAGGCACTGACTCACATATTTAGTGATTTCAAGCAGCGTCGTGTCCACGCACCGATTCTCGGAAATGGCCACCACCACTTCTTGCAACGCCTCCATTTTCATCACCGCATCGTTACCGCGAAAAATCGTAGCTGAACAGCGAAACTTCGTAATTCACGAAATTTCGTAGCCAAATCCAAAGCCGGTTAAATTTCAAATTTCCCTGCAAACACAAGCCTTCCAGCGCCTTTCCGCCACTTGGCACGCCGCACGCAATAAAGAGCCATGTCGAACGAATCGACCCAAATCAAATGAACCGCATCCATCAAACCGATCCCACCACCGCCACCGGCAAAGCCGCTCAGCTCTTCACCGCCGTCCAAAACAAACTCGGCTTCGTCCCAAACATAATGCGCGTGCTCGGGAATTCCCCCGCCGCGCTGGAAGGCTATCTCAATCTCAGCGGCGCACTCGCTGGCGGCGTGCTCGCCCCAAAGCTCCGCGAGCAAATCGCACTCGCCGTCGCCGAGATCAATGGCTGCGGCTACTGCCTCAGCGCCCACACCCTGCTCGGTGGAAATGCCGGACTCGCCACCGATGAAATCCTCGCTGCTAGAAATTCCACCGCCGCCGATAGCAAATCCGACGCAGCGATCAAGCTTGCCCGCGCCGTCACCCTGCAACGCGGCATCATCGCTGACTCCGATCTGCAAGCCGCCCGCATCGCCAGCTTGAACGATGCCGAAATCATCGAGGTCGTCCAGCACGTCGCCCTCAACATCCTGACGAACTATACCAACAACGTCGCCCAGACCGTCATCGACTTCCCCGAAGTCAAACCCGGCAAAACCGAAGCCTGCACCACCGAAAGCTGCGGCTGTGGCAACTAACACAAAAACCAAGCCACCGATCATTATGAAAATCATCACTCACCATCTCGCCCTGGGAATATTCGCCCTCACCGCTGCATTTTCTCCGACGCACGCCGCCGAGACCAAGCCATCAGCTCATGCCACGATGCATAAAACCATCAAGGTGGACGGCCTCGACATCTTCTATCGAGAAGCCGGCCCGGCTGATGCACCCGTGCTTCTGCTGCTGCACGGATTCCCCACCTCGTCCCACATGTTTCGCAATCTCATCCCAGCGCTATCAGACCGCTATCACGTCATCGCACCCGACTATCCCGGCTACGGCCAAAGCTCGATGCCGTCCGTCACGGAATTCAAATACACCTTCGATAACCTCACCAACGTCGTCGAAGCCTTCACCGAGAAACTCAACCTCACCCGCTACAGTCTCTACCTGATGGACTACGGCGCACCCGTCGGTTTCCGCCTCGCGGCGAAACATCCTGAGCGCGTGCAATCGCTCATCATCCAGAATGGCAACGCCTACGAAGAAGGACTGCGCGATTTCTGGGCACCCTTCAAAACCTACTGGAAGGACAGCTCCGAGACAAACGCCGAGCCACTCCGCAAGTTGCTCACCATCGAAGCCACCAAGTGGCAATACACCCACGGCACCCGCCACCTCGAAGCGATCAGCCCAGACAACTGGCTCGTCGATCAGACGCAGCTGGATCGCACCGGCAACAAGGAAATCCAGATGGCACTCTTCGCCAGCTACGCCAGCAACCCACCGCTCTACCCGAAATGGCAGGAATACTTCCGCAAGCACCAGCCGCCCACCCTCATCGTCTGGGGCAAGAACGACATCATCTTCCCAGCCGACGGCGCGGAACCCTATCGCCGCGACCTGAAGAATCTGGAGTTCCACCTGCTCGATACCGGCCACTTCGCACTCGAAGAAGACGGCGGGAAAATTTCTGCCCGCATCCGCAGCTTCCTCGCCAAACAAAAGCCCTAACCAAAAATCACCATGAACGCACCAGACCTCACCAAACGTCCACCGCGCAGCCCGCGCGTCCGCCTCGGCGGCTACACCATCCTGCCGCGCATCCTCGACAAAGCCCGTGCCGAACTCGCCGGAACTGCTGGCGAATACAAATACAAGAACCCCAGCGATTGGCACTTCTTCCGTTTCGCCGGCATCGATCCCGCCGCCTTGAAGGAACAAGTCGCCACCGGTGCAGGCGACTGGGATGTCCTGACATGGATCAATGAAAACGCACCGCTCAAACACACACCGTTAGAAATCAGCCAGTGGTCGGACTGGACGCAAACCATCGCCTTTCACGATGTCGAAATGCGCGAGTGGTACACCGAACAAATCAAGCGCCTCAACCCCGCCCGCGAAGACCTGCGCGGCACCTTCGACTACCTCGATCTCGACGACTTCGTCAGCTTCGGCGGCAAGGCATGACTCTCACCAACCATCCATTCCCATGACCCCACGTCCACCACTCCCACCTTTCACCGAAGAATCCGCCACCGCGAAAGTCCAAGCCGCCGAAGACGCATGGAACAGCCGCGATCCCAAGCGCGTCTCTCTCGCCTACACGCCAGACACCGAGTGGCGCAACCGCGATGTCTTCATCCAAGGTCGCGCCGCAGTCGTCGATTTCCTAACGGCCAAGTGGGTGAAAGAGCATGACTACCGTTTGAAGAAAACCCTCTGGGCATTCACCGGTAACCGCATCGCCGTGCGCTTCGAATACGAGTGGCACGACGCCGCAGGCCAATGGTGGCGCAGCCACGGCAATGAGAACTGGGAGTTCGATGAAAACGGCTACATGGCAAACCGCTACGCCAGCATCAACGACCAAGCGATCCGCGAAGAAGATCGCCTCCTGCGCTGGGATCGTGCATGAACCCACCCGCATGAAGAACATCGTCATCAACTCACTCGTCGCCGACGCCTTGTCACTCGGCGCACACTGGATCTACAGCCAGCAAGAAATCGCCGACAAGTTTGGCAAAATCAGCCATTACTCCGATCCCGCCACTTCCTATCACATCGGGAAAAAAGCAGGAGACTTCACCCACTACGGCGATCAAACCATGGTGCTGCTGCGCTCCCTCGCCCTGCACGTTTGCTTCGATCTCGCGTCCTTTTCCGACGAGTGGCGCACGTTCTGGGAGAATCCTGAAACGCAAAGCTACCGCGACGGCGCGACTAAGGCCACACTCGCAAATCTCCGCAGTGGCTTGCCACCCGCACAAGCCGCCTCACCGTCCAACGACATCGCAGGCGCAGCTCGGATCGCGCCGTTGTTTCTCCTGAAATGGAAATCCAGCGCCGACCTCATCGCCGCCGCTAGGGCGCAAACTTCCTTCACCCACAGCGATCCCGCCGTGGTGGATGCTGCCGAGTTTTTCGCACGGGTCACCCTCGCGGTGCAGGAAGGCTTGGCGATTCCAGACGCCCTTCGTGCCGCCGTATCAAATACTCTCCAAGAGGAGTGGCTCGACGCGGCCCTAACATCCAGTGCTTCCGCAACATCGGACTCCGCTGCGACCAAGACTCACGGACTCACCTGCCATGTGCCCGACGCATTTCCCGGCGTTTGCCACTTCCTGCTCCGCCATCCAGACGATCTCGTCACAGCTCTATCAAACAACGTCGAGGCAGGTGGCGACAATGCAGCTCGCGGCATGATCATCGGCATGATTCATGGGGCGAAGCCTGACGCCAAGCCAGTCCCGGAACATTGGCTCACGGGCCTTCGCGCTCACAACGAGATCCAACAACTCATCGAAACCATCCACTCCCATGCTTGAAGCATACGACCTCATCGTGCTCGGCGGCGGACGGGCCGCGAATCTTGCCATTCCCGCTGCGAAGTCAGGCATGAAAACCCTGCTGATCGAACGCGATCTGCTAGGCGGCGTCTGCCCGAACCGCGGCTGTGTGCCGTCGAAGCTGCTCATCGGATTCGCCGAAGCGGCGCGGCATGTGCGTGATGCCGGCAGGCATTTCATCGATGCGGATTTCCACAGCATCGATGCGCGGCGGATCTTCGAAAGCGTGAATGGATATATCAGCCAGGTGGACGGTCGCTATCAAGGCCGGGTGGACGATGCCGGGGTCGAACTTGTGCGTGGCGAGGGCCGCTTCATCGGCATGAAAACCATCGCTGCCGCTGGCCGTGAGTTCACTGCGGATCGGATCGTCGTCGCCACCGGTTCGCGGCCTACTCCGCCGCCCTTCGGCCACCTGCCAGTGTGGACGAGCGACAACCTGTTTCCTCTCGAAGGCGATGTGCCCACAAGCCTGCTCGTCATCGGTGGCGGGTTCATCGGCTGCGAAATGGCGGCGTTTTTCTCCGCTATCGACACCGAGATTCAACTCTTCACCCGCGGTGACAAACTGCTGGGTCGCGAGGACAAGGACATCGAGCGCGTGTTCCAGACCGAGTTTGAAAAGCACGTTCCCACGCACTGCCATTCGACATTGAAGGCCCTGTCGTGGGATGGAGCGGAGTTCACTGCGACGTTTGAGATCCACGGCGAAATGAAGACATTCACCGCCGAGCGTGTGCTTTTCGCCATCGGTCGCATTCCTAACACTGACATGCTCGACTTGGGAAAAACAGGACTCGTGGCTGACAATCGCGGCTTCCTTCCCGTCAACGAACATCTCGAAACCTCCGTGCCCGGCATCTTCGCGACCGGCGACATCAACGGCCGCTTCATGCTCCAGCACGCCGCCGCGTTCGAAGTCCACTACCTGCGGCAGAAGTTTCTCAAAGGCATCACCGATCCCATCGACGAGCGTCTGATCGCCCACGCCGTGTTTTCCCATCCGGAGGTCGCATCGGTCGGGTTCACGGAGGAGCAACTCGTGACGGCTGGCACGCCTTACGTTTGCGTGTTTGAAGACTGGCTCGCCAGCGCCCGCGCCGAGGCCATGCGCATCGACTATCCGCGCATCAAGCTGCTCGTCTCGCCTGCCGACCACTCGATCCTCGGCTGCCACCTCGTCGGCCCCGAGTCGTCCACACTACTGCATCAGGTGATGATGCTGATGCGCCTGAAGAACGACGTCCGCGAGCTCGCCAACATGATCTACATCCACCCCGCCCTCAACGAATGCCTGCTCGCTGCCGCCGTGAAAGCGGTTGGCGAGGTCAGGAAATTTCAATCCCACAACTAACACCCGAAAGCCATGGCCGATAAATTCATGCAGACCGTGCTCACTCCCGCCGTCCTCGAAGCGGAGAAGCACTACTACGGCAGAACCTACCCGTCCTTCGCCGACGCGCCGGAAACCGATGCCCTGCGCGACGAGGAAATCGAGTTCATCGAGACTCGCGACAGTTTCTACATGGCGACCATCACCGAGAACGATTGGCCGTATGTCCAGCATCGCGGCGGCCCGCACGGCTTTGTCCGCGTGCTCGGGCCACAACAGATCGGCTTCGCCGACTACGGTGGAAACCGCCAGATGATCAGCGTCGGCAGCATTTCAAAACAAGACCGCGTCGCGCTTTTCATGATGGACTATCCGCAACGCGAGCGTGTGAAAATCCTCGGCCACGCCAAGGTCTTCGATGCCCGCGAACATCCCGAACTCGTCGAAAAAGTCGCCCCGCCCGGCGGCCACGGCGCGAAGGTCGAGCGCGTCTTCATCATCGACATCCTGAGCTATGATTGGAACTGCCCGAAGTTCATCACCCCACGCTACACCGCTGCGGAAGCCGAAAACGCCGCATCGCCACTGCGCCAGCGCATCGCCGAGCTGGAAATCAAACTGAAGGCGCTTGGCCAGGAACCCTAGTTCCATGAACCCTTCATCAGATCCATTTGACGAAATCTCCCTGCAAGATGTAGTGGAAAAACTTTATCAATCTCTCGGAGGTCAAACCGGCGGGCCGACGCTGGAAGAGCTCGGGACTGTCTGCGATGTGCTATTCGCGGTGAGCTTGCTGAAGGAAGAGGGCGAAGTGGTTAGAGCTCGGCTCGTCCTTGCGCCGCCTGAGAAATTTTCCCCGGTCGGCGGGCCACCGGAGGGCATTCATGCGGTGCGCTTCACCAAGCCACACCCGCTCACCCCCAATGAGGTCAAGCGCTTGAGCCCTGCTGCGGGCTTTTTCCACTCTGCTCTGGTGATTTGGCCGGATCGCGACCGGGGCTTCATGATTTGGGGAATTCTCAACACCGGGCCACGCTGGCTCAATTTGGTGGGTGGCGGGCGCAAACCGACGGGCGATGATTTGTTACACCCCGTCATCCATGTCCGTGATCCGGGATGGTTGCTGTTTTATCATGGCTACGATCTGATCGTTGAGTGGCGCGGCAGGGAGTTTCGCGGTCCGCAGATGGACGTGTTCCAATCAAGGATCCTGAATGACCGATTTGCTGGAAACAGGCAGCAGTTGGTTGGGAGTCTGATTGCCTGTTGTCTGCCGCCAAGCCTCGACGCACACACTTACGCCGAGTTAGCCCACCTGATTTCCCTTCAGTTTGTGAAACGCGTTATCAATCTCGTGCGCACCAGCGGCCACGGCGGCAGCCTGATCTTTCTACCAGAAGTTGTGGATGGAACGGAGCCGCTCGCGAGTTGGATCGACTACAAATACGCCACGATCCCGGATGTTGGGGGATTTCGGTTCAGAAGTCTGCTAGAGTCCATGATCCGGCGGGTAGGAGAGTTGTGTGAAGTAGGTTCATCAGTAGAAGATGCATGGAGCATTTTCAGGAACAGCAAGGACATCGAACTGGACCACTTGGAGGAAGCGTTTTTCGAATTGGCGCGCCTGTTTTCGGACTTGATGCAAGTCGATGGCGCGCTGGTGCTGGACAAGCGCGTCGGCCTCGTGGGATTCGGCGGGGAAATCCGGGTAGATCGGAACGTTCTCACGGTCGGGCTGGCTCATGATCTCGAAGGAAAAACGATCACTCCATGGGACGTGCGGGGAGACGGCACCCGCCATCGTTCGGTTTACCGACTCTGTGCTGTGGAGCCCGAGGCGATTGGCTTCGTCATCTCGCAAGACAGCCAAGTAAGAATGATCGCCAACGTGGACGACTCGGTGATCGTCTGGCCGCATACGATGATTTGATTAGCCCACTACAGGAACCGATGAAATTTCTCCACTACATGACACACATTCTGGGCGCTCCGATATTCGCTGCGGCCCTTGGCTCCTGCGGCTTGGCACCTGCCACGTTTGAGCGGGTCCATCAGTCGGTAATGGCCGGTGAACCGCCCGAAGCCAATCTCCAATATCTCATCGCTCGTTCCGTCGAAAATCCTGATAGCGCCGAGTCCGCACTGGCACTCGGCGAGTTCGTCGAGTTATGGAAAAAACATGGCTATCGTTCCAGACATGCGTTCGCTTCCCCGAGCGGCGGCACGAACTATCAGGTCCGCTTGGTGAATCACGTATCCGGTGAACATGGGATCGACCATTTCGACGAACTTCTTCCCGCCGGCCAGTTCAAGATTCGCAGAATCGCCCACCATCAGCGTGTGGGAGTCGGCACGCCGCTGGTGGCGATTCGTGAAAACCGGCACCGGGAAGCCATTGAGGGTTACTACCCACCGGAGGCGATTACACGTCCCCTGACTGCGGTCGCCACCATCGGACCATCCCGAGGATCCGTGCGCGAAGTGACGATTCAACTTTTATGCCCCTTGGCGAACGACCGGGTGAAAATCGCTGGCAGGACGCGACCACTGGCAGCCGACTTCAGCGCTCCATGGGCTGCGCTTCTATCAAGGAGCGGGGAGCTGAACCGGAGTGCCGTGCTCGACATGCTCACCCCCAATCCGAAACGAGTCCCACAGCTCTATCTGATGGAGCCTTACGATCGGCGGAAAGAGCCGCTCATCATGATTCACGGGCTGCTTTCCACTCCGCTGGCATGGGCCGGAGTCAGTAACGACTTGTGGGCGGACGACGGCATCCGGCGGCGCTATCAGATTTGGCACTACCAATACAACACCTCAGCTCCCGCACTCTATTCGGCGCGGATTCTTCGTGCCAGGCTACGCGAACTGCGTGCCCTATTGGATCCAGATGGAGACGATACGGCCATGCGGAAGACGACAATACTCGCCCACAGCATGGGCGGACTCATCGCCAAGGCACTTGTGGTTGAACCCCGCGACGCGTTTTGGAAAGCTGCTTTCAATGTGCCACCCGAGAAGCTCGTGTTGTCGGGAAGTGATCGTGAGGCCTTGAATGACGCGTTTGAATGGAAGCCCGACCCATCGGTCCATCGGATCATCTATGTCGCAGTGCCGCACCGTGGCAGCAATTTTGCGGATAACCCGGCAGGGCATCTGGGTCGTTTGTTGACTTCCGTTCCTCAGCCGTTTCAAGAATTTTATTCACGGATTTCTGCGGCGAATCCCGGAGCATTCACCCGGGCCTACACCGAGCTTGGATCCGGCAAGCTCAACAGCGTCAGCTCACTCTCGCCACGGCAGCCTACCCTGCGGATTTTGGCGGAATTACCATACGCGCAACCAGTATCGACGCACAGCATCATCGGAAATCGAGGCCAATCTGACCCGCTTGAGAATAGCAGCGACGGCATCGTTCCCTACACGAGCAGCCATCTCGATGACGCTGCGTCCGAGTTGGTCGTTCCCGCAGGACATGGGGCGTTCCACCATCCGGCCGCCATCGGTGAAATCAAACGGCTGCTGAATCTTCCACTATGATCTATCTTCTTAAAATCGGTCTCATTCTCTTCATCTTCGGTTGGTCAGTCTTTGGACTCTGGTTGGTCGCCCGCTATGCCGTCCTTTTCGGCCCCCACCGCGACGATCCAGCGGAATCGGCAGGGGCTCGTTCGTTGGGTATCACCCACATTATTTTGGTGTGGTTAGGCGTCTTCTCGTTGGCGACCTATTTCCTTTTTCGCTAAGAAGTCTGCACAACGACTTCAGGTGAACGCCGCCGCGCCATTGCATCAAGGCATCGCCGAGCTGGAATTCAGATCGGAAAGAACAGTCGCATCAGTCAAAAAGACAGCGCCTTCACCACCGCCATCGGGCGGCACATGTCGGCGATGGGGCGGACTTCGATGCTGGCTCCGTATTCGAGAATGGGACAAGCTTGCGCGATGCGGATGGCTTCTGATTCGTTAGAAACGGCGAGCAGGAAATACCCTGCGATGGATTCCTTTGACTCGGCGAAGATGCCGTCGGTGACGTGCCGGCCTTGGCTGCCGGATACGATTTTCCCTTCCTCGACGAGTGGTTGTGCTCCTTTGAGGATACCTTGCTGCGAGAGGTCTTCCACCCAGCCGTAGAAGTCGGTCATGATTTTCTGAAGCTGCGCGGGTGACATGCCGTGGTTCCAGTGCGTGCCGCGAATGAAGAGCAGGTGTTCGCCGGTGGGTTGTTGGGGATTCGGAGTCATGCTGAAGGCGTTTCGTTCGTGGTTCTGAAAACGGAGCCGCGTTCGGATTCGAGCGGGCGGATTTCGTATTCGATGCCGTGTCGCACGACGGGGCTCTTCGCCGCGAGGGCTGCCGCAGCAGTTAGGTTTTCGGCGACGATGAGCCAGTAGCCGCCGATGATTTCTTTGCCCTCGGCGAAGGGGCCGTCGGTGCGGATGCCGTCGCGAGTGACGAGTGCGGCGTCCATGGTCAGGCGGGAGCCGGGCTTGAAGCTGCCGTTTTCCAGGTTCGCCTCATACCAAGTGTAGAATTTCCCGATGTCGGCTTCGATGTCGGCTTTGGGTGAGTTCGCATCCCATTTGCCGCGCGAGAGCAGGAGGTAGGTGTGCATGGTTTATATAAATGGGAGGTTCAGTTGGTTTTCGTGACGAGCTTCTCCAAGTCCGCCAGTCCTTTTTCGAACTCCGGGCCGCATATGCTTTCGCAGTCCATAAAAACGCTCATGAGTTTGCCCATGAAATTGTTAGTGCCATACATCGCCCAGGTGACGGTGGTTTTTTCGCCCTCGGGCTTGAAGGTGAAATCCACGGTGCTGATGCCTTCCATGGGCGCTTTCCAATCCATGCGCTGGCGGACGAGTTCGGTGGGTTTGCTCTCGGTGATGGTGGCACTGCCTTCGCCAACTTTTTTGCCTTTCCAACTCGCGATGGCTCCCACGCCGGAGTCGGTGCCGCTGTAGGTCGTCTTGGATTCAGGGTCCATTTTTTGCCATGGGTTCCATCTCTCGAATTTTTTGTGATCGTTCACTTGGTCGAAGAGCAGTGCGGCGGGTGCGGTGATGGTGCGGCTACGCTCGACGCGAAATTCTGCGGGCTGAAAGGCGGCGAGGATGAAGATGAGGGCAAGGATGGCGACGAGGCCGAGGATGATTATTTTGATCATAGTGGTGTGATGGGTTTGGGTACGGTGGATTACTTGCGCTTGAAAATGACGGGTGGCCCGCATGGAGACGGCTTGCCATTTTCCCATGCTACACCATCGAGCTTGAAGTGATTTGCGTCGATGAAGGTGTAAGTCGCGCCGTGCATGTGCTTGTCCTTCGCGGGATTGAGCCCCGGCGTGGGTGCGAGATCGAAGGTGAGCGAGTCGGCGGTGCTTTTCGTGAGCTTCATTCGCGGCTGGTTCCGCAACATGCAGTAATGCGTCATCGTCAGCTTGCCGTTCACGTCGTGATAGGTGCTGAGCATTTCCATCGGCGTGCCTGCGGCGAAACGTTCCTCAATCACGGAGTCTCCGGCGATGAGGCGAAACTCGGTTTTCATTTTGCCCATCATCGGCGACTCGCCCTCCCATTTTCCGACGAGTGACTTCATGCGCTCGAAGGCGGCGGAGCCCTGGTAAGGCGGCATTTCCGCGCAGGCGGCGTGGTCGGTGGTGCCGACTTGGCACGAGGTGAGTGCTACGAGGGCGGCGAGGGCGGCGAGTGTTTTGTGGATCATGGTGCTGTGTGGTTAGGATTCTTAAAAATCAAAAATCTGAAGTCAGGTTTCAAAGAGACGACGAACGGCGATTGGCCATCAGGACATCTTTGCAGAAATTTTTGGGAAATTTTTTCCAGCGGAGAATCCAGCGTTGTCAGTCTTCCAAACGCCGAAGCTGTCCTTCGAGAAACTCACGCTCTGAGGAAACGATGACGGTGGCGAGAGCTTGGCGAAAATGAGCGATAGCCGCAGCTTTTTCCCCGCATTCCGCGGCGAAGGTGCCACGCGCGGCATGAAGCAAATGATAGCCGTCCAGCCCGGAGACTTCGTTGAGCGCTTCCAGCCCGGCTTTCGCACCGCTGGCACGCCCGATGGCGATGGCGCGATTCAAGGTCGCCAGCGGCGAGGGCGCAATTTCCTGAAGCTGTTGATAGAGCGACACGATGCGCGGCCAGTCCGTCTCCCCCGCAGATGGCGCGGTGCTGTGGCACGCTGCGATGCCTGCTTCGATGTGGAGTGCGGAAATTTTCGCGCCCCGCGCGGATGCGGCGAGCTGACTGATTCCTTCACCGATCATCGCCGCGTCCCATGCGGCACGGTCTTGCTCATGCAGGCGGAGAAGATTTCCCGCATCATCGGTGCGAGCATCGAGCCGCGCGGCATTCAGCAGCATGAGGGCGAGTAACGCATGAGCGCGTGGCGTGGCGCAGTCTTGATTTTCTAGCAAAATGCAGGTGAGTCGGATCGCCTCGCGGCAGAGATCTTGGCGCACGAGCTGGTCACCGCTGGAGGCTTTGTAGCCTTCGTTGAAAAGCAGATAGAGCGTGGCGAGCACGCTATCGAGGCGTTCGGGGAGATCGCCAGGTTTCGGGAGTTCAAATGGCAGCTCCAGCTCGCGGATGCGCTGCCTGGCCCGCACGAGGCGCTTGGAAATCGCCGACTCACTCGTTAGATATGCTGCTGCGATTTCCGCCGGGCTGAATCCGCAGAGCGTCCGCAAGGCCAAGGCGACCTGTGCTTCCGCAGAGAGCTGTGGGTGGCAGCAGATGAAAATGAGCCGCAGTGTGTCATCGCGAATTAGCTCGTCGTTTGCCGGAGCGTCATCCGCATTTCCCGACCATCGTCCGTGTTCCGCAGCGATACCTTCCTCGCGCTCCTGCCAGCGTTGCTCACGACGCAAGTGATCCAGCATCACGTTCCGTGCCGCCTGCGTGAGCCACGCCGCCGCATTGTCCGGCACGCCGCGATACGGCCACGTCTGCAAGGCCCGCACTAACGCCTCCTGCACCGCGTCTTCGATCAATTGCAGCCGCCACGTCCCGAACTGCGCGACCAGAGTCGCCACCAGCCGACCGTGCTCGTGACGGAAAAAATGCTCGGTAGCGAGATGGACTGGGGTGGTGGCTGGCACGATTTCGAGTAGCTAAAAAAATCAGAACCCAGAAATCAATGAATGAAAACAACGGGCGAAATCAGGGCGAAATGAATCACAGCCGCACCGCCTGCTCGTGGAGTGCTTGAAGCAAAGCCACGAGCTTTTCATCGCCCGCGTCGCCGCGATGCACGGCTAGCAGCTCCGTCGTCGGTGCCGCGCCTGCGATGTTCACCAGCACACAACCTGCATGGGCGATCTTCGCGGCGTGTGCGGGCATGATACCGACGCCCTCGCCGCCCGCCACGGACGCGAGCATCAGCGGCAGCGAGTCTAGCTCCATCAGGATACGTGGTTCGAAACCCGCCTCGCGGCACGCTTGCTGAAGAAACGTCCGCCTCGCAGGAAAAAACGCCTCATTCAGTGATACCCACGGTTCTGCTGCCAGTGCCGAGAGTCGGACCGATTTCCGCCCGGCCAGCGCATGTCCCTCCGGCAGCACGATCACCATTTTTCCCCGCCGCAACCGCTGAACCCGGAAGCGAGCGCGGTCTTCCTCCCCGATGTTTCCCAGAATCGCAACGTCGAGTTCGCCAGCACGCAGGCGGTCGAGTTGCGCACGCGGCGACAGATCAAGAAGCCCCACCAGCACCCGGGGATGAGTCTTCCGAAATTCCCGCACTGCGGGCGCGATGAGATCATCCGTGAACGGAGAGATGAACCCTAACCGCAGCGTGCGCTTCGCGCTGCCGAACTCCTCGCGTAGCTGCTGCACCGCCGTCTCTGCATCGCAGACGATGCGCCGCGCCTTCACCAAGAAAGCCCGGCCTGCCTCGGTGAGCCGCACGCTTTTTCCCACGCGGTCGAGCAGGTTCACGCCGATTTCGTCCTCCAAGTCTCGAATCTGTCGGCTCAGGGGTGGCTGAGAAACGTGCAGACGCGCCGCCGCACGCGTGATGTTTTGTTCTTCGGCGACAGCGATGTAGTAGCGGAGATGACGAAGTTCCATGCGCCGCCTTTCATACCTAAAAGGTATCAACTGGCAACCCACATGGTATTTCCCTTGTGGCCATCAGTGTGACATCTTGCGGCCTTGAATATCACCATTCGCAAAGCCAGCGAGCGTGGCCATGACGACCACGGCAGGCTGAAGTTCTAATTTTCGACATCAAATCAACAACCACCATGAAACACGTATCCACCATCGCCGGAGCCTTACTCGGTCTCGCCTTCATCGTCTTCGGAACAAATTTTTTCTTCAAATTTATGCCGATGCCCGCTGATTCATCGCCTGCCGATGCTCCGCATAAACTCTTCATGGCCGCGCTCTATCCGACGGGTTATCTGGCCTTCGTCAAAGTCCTCGAAATCCTCGGTGGCGTGCTCGTCGCCGTGCCGCGCACACGCAATCTCGGCCTGCTTTTGCTCGGCCCCGTCATCGTGAACATCCTCGCCTTTCACGTCTTCTTCATGAAAGGCGCGACGCTTATTGATCCAGTGAACATCACCATCTGCGTGCTCGCCGCGTTCCTGCTCTGGAGCGAACGCAACGCATGGCTTGGACTCGTCCGGCGCGCTTAAATTTCGCCCGAAACTCTTCCTCAACCTGTCTCTCCATGACCGGTAAAGAACTCCAAGGCATCCTCACCCGCGCCGACCCACCGCTGCTCGTGCATGTTTTGCCGGAGGAAATTTTCACCGCGCGGCGCATTCCTGGTTCGCGGCACGCCTGTGTTTATGAAATGGCGTTTCTCGATCAAGTCGCCGAATTCACTCCAGACAAGCAGCGTGCCATCGTCGTCTATGGCGCGGGCGGCGGCTCGCTGGATGCAGCCGTGGCGGCAGAGAAACTGACTGCGGCGGGTTATCTACAAGTCCGCGTGTTTGAAGGTGGGCTGGAGGCATGGTCTGCCGCCGGATTGCTGCTGGATGGCGAGGGTGCTTTACCCGCAGCACCCGTCTTGAGCGGTGCCTTCCGCGTGGACACCGCAGAGAGTATCGTCCGCTGGACTGGGCGCAATTTGTTCAACCACCACAGCGGCATCGTGCGGCTGGCCGATGGCGACATCACTCTGCGCGACGGCGAGCTGTTAGCGGCGCGCTTCCGCATCGCGATGGAAACGATTGCCTGTGAGGACATCGCTGATTCCACCATGAGTCAGATGCTCGTGCAGCATCTTCACAGTCAGGATTTCTTCGATGTCGCCCATCATCCCGTCGCTGAGTTCGTCTCCAAAAGCGCCCAGCCGCTCGCCGGATGCACCGATGGCACGCCGAACTATCTGCTGCGCGGAAATTTCACGCTACGTGGCATCACACATGAGCTGGAGTTTCCCATTCTCGTCGCCACAGCCGATGGCCGACGCCTCACCGCACAAGGCGTGCTCGACCTCGACCGCACGCAGTTCGGCAGCAGCTACGGATCGGGGCGGCTATTCCGTTTCCTCGGCAAGCACCTCGTCAACGACCACGTTCATCTTCATCTGAAAGTCCACGCGGACCTCCAATCCTGAGTCCGAGTTTTATCGGCCCAGACGTGAAATTCTCACATCACTCATCGTCAGCGCACCCACGCTGAGTTGAGCTGCCGAAGTTTCCAGACGGCGGTTCATCAGTGAGAGGACTGGCTTGGTGATGAACTCTGGGGCTCTGGCTGCTTGGACAAGCCGCTGAATTTGGGCAAACGATCCAGCAGCAACATCAGCGGACTGGCGTGACCCAGCAGGATGAGGCAGAGGGAAAACAGTAGAATTTTCCCTTCCCAAGCGATGGAAGCTTGAACACAGGACCAGATGAAGACGCCGCCCGCCGCCGTCGCCAAACTCAGCTTGACCCACTCGCGAGCCTGAGCGCAGAGAGTCCGAGTGGTGCGTGGTTTGGGACGGCTGGTTTTCATGGCGATCTGAGCATCAATCGCGGAGGCGTTCGAGAAGCTTGAGCACCGGCGCGCGGCGTTCGGGAGCGAGGCGGTGGAGGTGGTCCTTGTCGTCGTGAGCGAGGAAGGCATCGCGCACGGTCTCGAAGGCGAGCTTCACTTCGTCGGGCTGCACATCGAGAAGTTCGCGGGCTCCGCTTGCCGTAGTAACCTTGGCGTAGGCGATCCAAGCATTGATCATGAAACTCAGCACGCTTTGATCGTCCGGGTGCTGGACACACCATTGGCTGGCTGCAGGGAGGACGGAGTGGAGGTTTCCTGTCCGGCTGAAGCAGAGGTCGCGGAGTATGGCAACTGCTTCCTTGAGATTCTCGAGCTTGTGAAGCGCCCCTGCTACAGCGGAGCAAACTGTAGAATTCTCTGAATGCAGCTGCATGAGCTTGCAGAAGATGGTTTCAGCTTCATCCAAGCGCAAAAAATCTAACGAAAGTATGAAACCAAGGCAAATCCAAGCGTGAAAATTATTTGGATCCAGCTCAATGACTTTTCGGTATGCTGCTTCGGCTTCTTCGTATCGTTTCAGGTGTATCACAAGCAAACGTCCCCATTTTCCATGAGCAACGGCATCATTTGGATTCGCTGCAATTGCTTGGAGACAAAGTTTCTCAGCGAGAGTGACATCCAGATCCTTGTCAAAATCCATTGATCCCATCATCCGATCCATGAAGGCGCGGCGTGCGGTTTCTGAACCAGCGTGATCCATGAAATTCTGTGCAAGGATCAGGGAATCTGCGGCCTGGCCACCTTCGGATGCTGCGGTCAATTTCACCATTTTGGCGGCGGCATCGGCGAACTCGCTGTCATCAAATAGTGCTCGCAGCATCATGACAAACCACTTCATCCGCGTCTTCCCCGTCCGGCCGTGGCGCATGAGGTAGTGGATGTTGGAGAAGCGGTCAGTGAGGAGGTAGGCTTTCTTTTTGCTGTGGCCCATGTTGGCGGCTTCGCTGATGAGGCCCGCTTTGATGAGGGCTTTGATCTGAGCGCTGACTTGGTTGCTGGGGAGGCGGGTGGTGCGGGCGACGGTGGCGACTTCACAGGGATTCCACTCGAGGGCGATGGCATCGAGCACACGCTGTTGCTGGCCGGGGAGGGCGTCGATGATGGCTTTATGATAGGGCGTGTAGTCGTCGATGAGGCGCTCGAGCTGGAGGCGGAGTTCGCCGTTCATGCCTTCATTGAGCAGGCGGTAAAAGGTGCGGATGAGGCGTGGATTTCCTCCGGTGAGGATGTGCAGGACTTCGATGCTACCGGGGCGGTCGCGCAAGGTGTCGAGCACGCGCTGGTCGCCGCGAGCGGTGGCGACGCCGGCGAGGCATTCGCGCATTTCCTCTAGGCTGAGGGCGTGGAGATCGAAGGGGCGGAAGAACTCGAAGAAAGGTTTATCGAGACCCGTGACATCGCTGAACCAGCGGGTGGCTGCTCCGATGATCATGACGCGGGGATCGCTCATGAGGAAGGAGCGCAGCCGCATGAGAGACTCGGCATCGTTCACGGCGATGAAGATGTCGTTGAGGTTGTCGATGAGTAGGAGGGCGCGTTTGCCGGAGGAATCGACGAGGGCGAGGAAGACTTCGCGGGCTTGGTCCTCGATGTCTGGGCCGGGCTTGGCGAGGAGGGCGTCGATGCGATGGCTGCGGGTGAGATTCGGCTCGGTTTCAGACTCCCACTGGCGGATGCACTCCAGCCAGAAGTCGGCGAGGTCGCCGATGCGGCGGCTTTCTTCGTCGAAAATAACGGGCTGCCATTGCTGGGCGAGTTCTGGCTCGCGGAGCTTGATGGTGGCGGCGATGGCGCAGAGAAGCGTGGTTTTCCCCATGCCGCGTGGGCCGACGCACAGAACATGCTGCGGAGGCTCGCCGGGGTCATTGGCGCGGATGATATCGAGCAATCGCGCGAGCAATGGACGGCGCGCGGTGAACTCGGAAAGGAGCACGTCCGGCGGAAGTAGTCCGGGATTGTAGAGGGCAAATGGTGGGGCGTTGTCCATGAGATCAAGCGGTGTGATGTAGCCAAAAGTCGCGAAGGATATGCGAGGCAAAGGTGTGCAGTCCGTCGCGCTGGCGGACGAGGTAGCCGTCGTGGCGAATCGTTTCCATGACGTAGTCGAGTTCGGTGGCGAGCTGACTACGGTGCGCTGCGTCAGGGACGAGGCGGGCGTGAATGGCGTCAAAGTCACCGTGGCCGAATGCCTGATCTGAGCGGCAAAGATCGCGAAGGATTTCTTGGGCGAGACGACGTTCGCTGGAGCTGAACATCTCGGGCTTGGTGAGCCGGGTGAACATTTCTTGGCAGTATTTGTTCCTACTGCCACGCACCATGCGGTCTTCGTAGAGGCGGTCGATGTCCCTGATGCTCGGACCTTTTTCGGCGGCGTGGTCTTGAATTTCAGAGAGAAAAATGCCGAGCAATAGGGGCCAGCCGACGCCCAGCCGCTCCAAGATTCTGCGGCGAGCCGCAAGAGAGAGAACGATGCGCTCACCTTCGGCACGTTCTTCGAGAAATAACATCGCTTCTTTGTCCGTGAGAGGCTCGATGTCGATGCTGTCGAAATCGTTCGCAGCAGGAGAAAGGCCGAGGCGACGCAGCAGACCGGTCAATCCGATGGAGCCAGTGACGAGGAAGCGCGTCGGGCCATCGGCGAGTTCTTGGCGGACTTTGCGAAACCAATTCAGCGTGGCATCCACCTCGGCAGAACTGTGATTGGCAGCAACGTGACCGAGAAACCAAGGAAACTCGTCGAGCATGAAGATGATCGGCAATTCGTGTTCGCGCAGCAGGGCGAGAAATTCGTCCGCAATAGGTTCCCATGCGTCCACGGCAGGCTGGCCTGGTGTGAGTTTGATGCCAGAGAGGCTGATTTCCTCGATGCGTTTAAGCACGGAAGCGGCACCTCTGCCTGTATGCTTCAGCCAAGAGAGTTTATCCGGCGAGGTTTGTAGCAGTTTCTTGGTTTCCTTGAGCATGAGAGCGATCCAGGCCGGAACGCTGCGGAGGCCTTGGAGATCGAGGTAAAGCGCCGAGAAATCGGAGGGTGGATGCTTTTCGAGATCGCGGAGGATAGAGGTTTTTCCAGTCCGACGTGGGCCAAGGAAGGCGATGTGATCGCGATTCAAAGCCTTGAGCAGCCGCCCGCGAAGAGCCGTGCGCGGGAAGTAGTGATCCCCTGTGGCGGGAGAGCCGATCTTGAGTTTGGTTGGCTTGGCCATGCAGGCATAATCAAGCAATGAAAAAATTGCGCAATAATTATTTTGCGTAATTCTCGACACCAACTCTTCTAAATTTCACCTACTTCACCAGCGCCTTTTCTCCTAGCAGCTTGATGGGCTTCGGGGTCTTTTTCTTCATGAGGCCGAACTGTCTCACGGCGAGCCGTTGCAGGTGGGCGACGGCGTCGTCGATGTCATCCGTGAAGAAGATGAGTTCTGGATCATCGGGGCTGATCATCCCCTCGTCTGCCATGCGATAGACGAAATCCATCAGCGGCTGCCAGTAGTCTTTCCCCATCAGGATGATCGGAAATGAGCGGAGTTTTCCGGTCTGGATGAGCGTCATGGTCTCGAACATTTCATCTAGCGTCCCCGCGCCGCCGGGCAGGACGATGAAGGCGTAGGAGTATTTCACGAGCACCACCTTGCGGGTGAAAAAGTAACGCATCGTCACGGAGCCATGGACGTAGGGATTGAGGTCTTGCTCGAAGGGAAGCTCGATGTTCACGCCAAACGAACGACCTCCCGCCTCGAAGGCACCTTGGTTTCCCGCCTGCATGATTCCCGGCCCGCCGCCAGTCACGACGGTGAAGCCGAGCTTCGCGCAAGCCTCACCCATTTTCCGCGCGAGTTCGTAATAGCGCGTGCCCGGCTTGGTCCGCGCGGAGCCGAAAATCGTCACGCACGGCCCGGCAAAATGCAGCGAACGAAAGCCACGGAAAAGATCCAACGCCACCCTGACTAAGGTCGCCAAGTTATGAATCCGCGAACTCGGGCCTGATAGCAGCGAATGATCCGGCGACTCTAACTCGAAGATCGCCTGCGCGGCGATGTCCTCCGCTGAGATTTGATGATCTTCAGATGGCTGGGGCAGATTGGGGCATTCAGGAGTGCTCACGCGGCGGTGATAGCATTCTCTCGCCGCCTATTGAAACTTGAATCCGCCGCCCATCGCGCCCGAAGAATGGAAATACCCACTCCTGTCGGCAGGGGCTTGCGAGTGCGCTGGGATTCGGGCAGAAGCGTGGCATGAACTGCGATGACGTGCCGCTGGATCGGCAATTACGCCAAGAAATTTTGTTTGCCCGTGAGCGGGTGTATCGCTTCGGGCGGGCAACGCCGTTAGAGCGGCTGGAGCTGGCTGGGCCGGGGCCGGAAATTTGGGTAAAGCGCGAGGATTTATCTGCGATCAAATCTTACAAATGGCGCGGCGCGTGTAACCGGATGGCATTGCTGTCCCCTGCCGAGGCGGCGAGGGGCGTGGTGACGGCATCGGCGGGAAACCACGCGCAGGGAGTCGCGTTGGCGGCTCGCACTCTGAAGATCAGGGCGCGGGTTTACATGCCGCGCTCGACGCCGAAGGTGAAGCTCAACGCGGTGATGAATCATGGTGGCGATTTTGTAGAAATTCATCTAACTGGAGACAGCTACGATGAAGCGGTGGCAGCAGCGCGTGCGGATGAGGCGGCGAGTGGCGCGGTGTATGTCCATGCTTACGATGACCTGAAAGTGATGGCGGGACAAGGGACGCTGGCAGACGAGGTTGTTCTATCAGGACACGGCCCTTTCGATGTAGCTTATTTACAAATCGGCGGCGGTGGGATGGCGGCGGGAGTTTCGACGTGGTTAAAAACTTATTGGCCGGAGATCAGCGTCGTAGGCGTGGAGGGAGTGCAGCAGGCGTCGATGAAGGCGGCGTTGGACAAAGGCGCGCCGGTGGCGTTAGAGAGCGTGGATTTGTTTTGCGACGGCACGGCGGTGAGACAGGCGGGTAAGTTGCCGTTTGAAATTTGTAGCAGCACGCTGGATCGAGTGGAGACGGTGACGAATGAGGAAGTGAGTGAGGCGATGCGAGTGCTGTGGGAGGGCCTGAGGTGTATCTCGGAGCCGTCGGGAGCGATGGGGCTGGCGGGAGTTTTGAAAGACCGCGAGGCACTCATTGGCAAGCGCGTGCTGGTGGTGCTGTGCGGAGCGAATATCGACTTTCTCCAGCTCGGACTCATCGCGCAATCGGTGGGCGGAGGGGCGAGGAAAAGTCGCACGTTGAGGGTGCGGATTCCTGAGCGGGCGGGGACGATGTTGAGTTTGCTGGATACGTGTTTCGAAGGGCTGGACATCGCGGATTTTCAATATGGGAAAACTTCTGAGGATATGGCTTGGCCGGTTTTCACGATCGCAGCGGATGACACCGCCGCGTTGGCGGCACTTTCTAGCAAGCTGGATGCAAATGGTTTTGC
>JANOQR010000003.1:0-14452 GCA_031414935.1 Luteolibacter sp. | reverse complement strand
AACGTTTTGGACGCCTAGGCTTTGGTATCTAAGCGGCGGTCTTGATGTCAGTCTCCTCCTAGCAGGAGATTGGGATCTCTGGCGTCGCTTCGCCGCCCATGTTGATTTTCTCGGTCTCAACGTGGTGTTGGGCTATCATCGACGCCATCCTGGGCAACTTTCACACGACCTCGCGAAGTATTGGGCTGAGGTGGACCGCGTAGTCGCAGCGGCCAACTTGGTGGATGCTCGCCCAGACTCGGAAGCGGTTGCTTACAAAGGAGTGATAAATATCAATACGAACCGGCTGGTGATTCAAAAGCAACTTGCAGGTTCCCACATTGCACAGGAAAAAGAAAAGGCCGCGAAGGGCTAATCATGGTCAGATCGTAGGCGTGAAACGGATAACGAGGCCCCCCAATACTGTCATTTCAGCTATCAGAAATCAGAAACTTCAACCGCAGATGAACGGGATGAACGCAGATCAAGAGAGAGATCATTGAGTCTTTATCTGTGTTCTTTATGCGACGGGGTCGCGACGGGGTCAGTCCCAAATAACAGACATTGGCGACGAATACGTGGCAGCCATCCGCCGTGACCCTGCCACCCAGATTTCATGCCAGAGTCAAATGAGCTTCTTGAGAAACGGTCCGCTGCGAAAGTAGCTTTGGCCTCTCACATATCCATCCAGACGCCTCAAAACAAACTCCACTCACTGAATGTCTTGCCAACTGGCGTCTGGATACCCGACACACTGCCGCCGTAAAAATCGGGCTTGGCATCGTCTTTGTCGCCCTCGCGTTGGTGTTTCTTTTCAGTCAAAAATGGCTGACTACGAGCTGAACTCAGGCATCAGGGTGCCTACATTAGGGAGAACTCATAACAAGATCGTGAAGGAAGGGTTTTTTCACCGCCAAGACGCCAAGTGCGCCAAGAAATTCCAAGTAGGCTCACGTTAAAACCGCTTTCAAACCCCTTCATCTCGATTTTCCATCTCTTATACTTGGCGCACTTGGCGTCTTGGCGGTTCAATTGATCCGATTCGTGCAAGCCTGCTCATGCAACAATCCCTGGTGTAGGCACCCTGACTCAGGCTTACCGCCATTCCGCTTGCGCTCCCGAACGTGCGTCCTAGCATCCATTGCTTTCCAAAGCCACGTTGCTCATCGTTACCCATGAATCGCATTTTCGTTGAAAAGAAAGCCGGCCACAACGCCGAGGCCAGCCATCTTTTGCATGACCTCCATGAGTCCCTCCTGCTGCCTAACCTCATCGGTATTCGCATCGTCCAACGCTACGATCTCGATGGACTCACGGATGCGGAATTTGACTCCGCCACCCGCTTGATCCTCTCCGAGCCACAAGTGGACGAGGTTTCACAAGTCCTCTCGCTTGGCGAAAATGAAACTGCCTTCGCCGTCGAGTTTCTGCCGGGACAGTTCGATCAACGCGCAGACTCTGCCGCACAATGCGTCCAGATTCTCACTGGAAAAGATCGCCCAGAAGTCGCCTCCGCGAAGGTCATCATCCTCAAAGGCGCACTGTCATTGGATGAAATCAAACGCATTAAATCCTACGTCATTAACGCTGTGGATTCGCACGAGGCGGGCATGTCGATTCCGAAATCCCTCACGCCAAATACTCACGAGCCAGCCGACGTCGCGATCCTAACGGGTTTCATCGCTGAATCCGCCGCAGCACTCGCAGCACGCCGCCATACTCTCGGCCTCGCCATGTCAGAAGCTGATCTCGCATTTTGCCAGACCTACTTTCGCGACGAGGAACAGCGTGATCCGAGTTTGACCGAGATCAAAATGCTCGACACTTATTGGTCCGATCACTGCCGCCACACGACATTCCTAACGAAAATCGATGGCGTCACTTTCGGTGAAAATACCGAGCCAGTCCAACGCGCTTGGCAATCCTACCTCGCCACACGCAAAGCTCTCAATCGCGAGGACAAACCCATCACGCTGATGGACATCGCACTCATCGGGATGCGTGAGTTGAGAGCGTCTGGCGAGCTAGACAACCTCGAAGTTTCGGAAGAAGTGAACGCCGCTTCCATCGTTGTCCCCGTAGAAATCTCCCACAGATCAACTCCCAACTCACAACCCACAACTTCCGCCGAAGAGTGGCTCGTGATGTTTAAAAACGAGACCCACAACCACCCGACCGAGATCGAACCCTTCGGCGGCGCAGCCACATGTCTCGGCGGCTGCATCCGCGATCCCCTCTCCGGTCGCTCCTACGTCTATCAAGCCATGCGCGTCACGGGTGCTGGCGATCCACGCACGCCATTTTCCGAAACGCTTCCCGGTAAGCTGCCACAGAAAAAAATCTGCCAGGTCGCGGCTCGAGGCTACTCATCCTACGGCAACCAAATCGGCCTCGCCACCGGCCAAGTCGCAGAAGTCTATCACCCCGGCTACGTCGCCAAGCGCATGGAAATCGGCGCAGTCGTCTCCGCCGCACCGCGCTCCAATGTTTTTCGCGGCTCCCCTGCCCCCGGCGATGTCATCCTGCTCATCGGCGGGCGCACCGGGCGCGATGGCGTCGGCGGCGCGACGGGGTCATCCAAAGAACACACCGACACCGCGCTCGAAAATTCCGCCGAAGTCCAGAAAGGCGACGCACCCACCGAACGCAAAATCCAACGCCTTTTCCGCAACCCCGAACTCACCCGCAAAATCAAAATTTGCAACGACTTCGGCGCAGGCGGCGTGTCCGTCGCCATCGGTGAAATCGCTCCATCGCTCGAAATCAACCTCGATGCCGTGCCGAAAAAATACGACGGCCTCGATGGCACCGAACTCGCCATTTCCGAGTCCCAAGAACGCATGGCCGTCTGTGTCGATCCCGCAGAAATCAACTACTTCATCCACGAAGCCGACAAAGAAAACCTCGAATGCGTCCACGTCGCCAACGTGACTAACAGCGGTCGCCTCGTGATGACCTGGCGCGGAAAAACCATCGTCAATCTATCCCGCGCCTTCCTCGACACCAACGGCGTCCAGCAAACTGCCAAAGTCCATGTTGCCTCGCCCCACCCCTTGACACTCAGCTTATCGTCCAACCATGAACACACTACATCCCTACTTGAGCGAAGCACATCGCAAGGCTTCGCAAGCCGCCTCGGAAGCGATTGCAAACCAGTCCTCGACATCCTCACAAGAGTTCATCGAGCAAGTCAGAAAGCTGGCATCTCAGAGCCAACGAACAGAGAAGAGCGAATCAAACTCGAGCGCGCCCTACGCACAATCGAAGAACGAGAACTGCGCCGCATAACTTCCCCCATCCTAAGTGCCGCCGACTTCAATCAGAGTTGGAATGACCAAGGAAAAATCTCTGGGGCCGAACAAAGAGTTTATTTTCATGAACAGGAAAATTCTGTGATCAAGGCGAACGACGGAAATTTCCACGGGAATTGGCTTCAATATCTCGAACGCCTGCACCTCCATCAGTTACTTTTTCCCGAAACGGCATACACGTTCCTAGGGTTGTTTATCGAAGACTCGGTAATCTCCATGGTCGTGCGCCAGCCATTCGCGAAAGCATCGCAAGACGTCGCCGGTGCTCACCGCGAAGAAGTAGAAGCATGGATGCGCGAACAATTCGGTGCATTCCGTTACAAAAACGACGATTACTATCTACCGCAGCTCGATCTCCTCATTGAAGACCTGCATGACGAAAACGTCCTCGTCTCCGAAAACCGGAAAGCACTCCTTTTCATCGACCCTGTCATCTACGTCCGTCCCGCCGATGTCCCTATCCCGACTCCTGTGGCATCCGCATCCGTGGATCACGGATCACGGCTCACCGATCACTTGCGTTCTCTGAACATCTGCTCCCAACACGGCCTTGGCGAAATCTTCGACGGCTCCGTCGGCGCAGGCACGGTCTTATGGCCATTCGGTGGTGAGCGCCAACTCACACCGCCCGACGCGATGGTCGCCAAGCTGCCGCTGCTAGACGGCGACACCGATGCCGCCACCTTCATGAGCTGGGGCTTCGATCCTCACATTTCCTCATCCTCGCCATTCCACGGCGCGGTCTATGCGGTGACCGAGTCCGTCTGCAAAGCCGTGGCAGCCGGCGCACGCCTCGCCGACATCCGACTCACTCTCCAAGAGTATTTTCCAAAACTCGGCAACGACCCAAGCCGCTGGGGATTGCCGTTCGCAGCTTTGTTAGGAGCATGGCACGCTCAACACTCACTCCGTCTCGCGGCCATCGGCGGCAAGGACTCGATGTCTGGCTCCTTCAACGAACTCGATGTGCCGCCGACTCTCGTCTCTTTCGCCCTCGCTCCGGGCAAAGCGTCGTTGGCACTCTCACCGGAGTTTAAAAAAGCAGGGACGATCATTTCCTTCAGCGGAGTCACTCGGGATGCGGATCACCTGCCAGATTTCGCCGAACTGAAAAAAATCGCCGCTGAATTTCATCAGCTCAACGTCGATGGGAAAATTCTCTCCGCCCACCACATCGGGCAGGCAGGCATTGCCGCCGCGCTCGCAAAGATGGCATTTGGAAATCACATCGGAGCCGAGATCCACACCACGCTCGACACGAGCCAAGAACGTTACTTCGCCTTTCTCATCGAGCATGACGAGCCACTTCCAGCCGAGTTCGGATCGGTAGAAATTGGCAGAACTACATCCGCCGCTGCCTTAGTCATCAACGCTGAAGCTCACGCTCTCACCGATTTAGAAAATGCGTGGACTTCAACTCTTGAGCCTATTTTCCCGACAAAAACAGCCGATCCAGATCAAGCAAGTGAACTCCCAAAACTCCCCGAGATTTCCACCATTCGTAGCAGCCATGATCGCCCCTCAATCGCCAAACCCAAGGTCTTGATCCCCAGCTTCCCCGGAACCAACAGCGAATATGATTCCGCCAAAGCCTTCCGCAATGCTGGAGCCGACGCAGAAATTCTCGTTTTCCGAAACCTCTCTGCACGCCACATCGAGGAATCCCTCACCGCGCTCGCCGCACAAATCCGCCAATCCCAAATCCTCATGTTCCCCGGCGGTTTCAGCGCGGGTGACGAGCCAGATGGCTCTGCGAAATTCATCGCCACCATCATCCGCAGCCCGCGCGTGGCTGACGCGATCATGGACCTCCTCACCAATCGTGACGGACTTATCCTCGGCATCTGCAACGGTTTCCAAGCCCTAATCAAAACCGGACTCGTCCCCTACGGCGAAGTCCGCGATGCTCATGCCGATGCCCCCACGCTCGTTCACAATAGCATCGGGCGTCACATTTCCCGCTACGCCCGGACTCGTGTCGTCAGCACGCTTTCACCATGGCTGGCTAACAGTAGCATTGGTGACATCCACCGCATTCCTGTTTCCCACGGCGAAGGGAAATTTTACGCAAGTGACGCTGTCATCGCTGAACTCGCGAACAACGGCCAAATCGCCGCCCAATACTGCAATGAGAGCGGCGTCCCATCCATGGACATCGCCATCAACCCGAATGGCTCGCTCGCCGCGATCGAAGGCATTACTAGCCCCTGTGGCCGTGTCTTCGGAAAAATGGCACACACCGAGCGGGCAGGAAAAAACGTCGCGATCAACATCCCTGGAACCAAACATCAGCCGATCTTCGAGGCGGGCGTTGCCTATTTTATGTGAGCCGGATCGCTCTTTGTGACTTGCCTCTCCTTGCAGATTTCAGTGCATGATCCGCCCATGCCAGCTGGTAGTTTGCTCACCTTGCTCGATGATATCGCGACGATTCTCGATGACGTTTCTATCCTAACGAAGAAAGCGGCAGCAAAGACTGCGGGCGTGCTGGGGGATGATCTCGCGCTGAATGCCCAGCAGGTCAGCGGTGTGGTTTCGCAGCGAGAACTGCCAGTCGTCTGGGCGGTGGCGAAAGGGTCATTCGTCAACAAGGTCATCCTAGTTCCGTTAGCACTCCTGATCAGCACCTTCGCACCGTGGGCGATCACGCCGCTGCTGATGATCGGCGGGGTTTATCTGTGCTTCGAGGGTGTGGAAAAACTCCATCACACACTTCAGCATCGTCGGTCAAAATCCATCGAAGAGGCCGAAAAGGAAATTGCTGAACTCGCCGCGACGACTCCCACCGAGAAGGTGGAAACCGAGGCGGAGAAAATCAAAGGCGCCGTGCGAACGGACTTTGTGCTCTCTGCGGAAATCATCGCGATCACTCTCGGGACCGTGGCCGGAAAAGGTTTCACCACACAGTTGGGAGTTCTGTGCGCCATCGCCATGGTGATGACGGTCGGGGTTTACGGCCTCGTCGCGGTAATCGTGAAGCTCGATGACGCGGGCCTCTATCTGACACAGCGCAACAATCCGTTCTCACAGAAACTTGGCCGCGCCATCCTCTGGGCCGCGCCGTTTTTGATGAAATCTCTGTCCATTCTCGGCACGGCGGCGATGTTTCTCGTCGGCGGTGGAATCGTGACTCACGGTATTCCAGCTCTTTATAAGGCAATCCACCACATTGCTGAAAGCGGCGGATTTTTTGCGCCGATCATCCCCTCACTTCTCGATGGCGTCTGCGGCTTGATCGCAGGAATCCTTGCACTGCTGCTTTTCAAAGGCATCCAGAAACTCCGGGGGAAATCAGCAACAGCTCCGCATTAATTTTTTTCGGTTGCTTCAAACTCGCGGCACCTTGTATGAGGCCGCGACTTGCTCGCTACGATTTGCGCCGCGAGGCAGGAAAAGCCACATCACGATTTAACAACTTAGAAAATTCAAACCATGGCCGTTACACCAAGCAAAGATTACAAGCGCCGGGAGCGCGAACAGAGGAAGTTAGACAAACGCCTGGCCCGTGAGGCCGGGAAAGATCAGGAAATCGAGGCCAAGCAGGCCGCCGCTCAAGCCGCAGCAGATGAAGAATTCAACGCGAGCGAAGAAGGAATCAAAGCGAAGCTGGAGGCAGAGTTCGAGGCCGAACTCGCCGCCGAACGTGAGTCTCAGTTAGTGGCGTAGTCGCCTAGATTTCTCAACAGTAAGTCACTCAATCGAGACAGGTGGTTTGTCGCCAAACCACCTGTTTTCGTTTTTAGGCGAGTTCGAAGCGATCCAAGTTCATCACCTTCGTCCATGCAGCGACGAAGTCTTTGAGGAATTTTTCTTGGGAATCACTGCAAGCATAGACTTCCGCCAGAGCACGTAATTCCGAGTTCGAGCCGAAGATCAAATCAACGCGGGTGCCGGTCCATTTGACTTCGCCGGAGACGCGATCACTTCCTTCGAAGAGATCATCGTGGGGTGAAATGGATTTCCACGTCGTCGCCATGGTCAGCAGATTGACGAAGAAGTCGTTGGTAAGTGCTTCGGGACGCTGCGTGAAAACACCGAGCTGCGAGCCGTCGAAGTTGGTATTGAGCACGCGCATTCCACCGACGAGGACAGTCATCTCGGGCGGCGTCAGGGAGAGTAATTGCGCTTTATCGATCAGCATTTCTTCCGCAGACGTGGTGTAATGCGTCTTCATGTAGTTGCGGAAACCATCGGCTTGCGGCTCTAGCAGCGCGAACGATGCGATGTCGGTCTGCTCTTGCGAGGCATCCGTGCGTCCAGGAGTGAATGGCACACTGACGTTGTGGCCCGCGTTCTTCGCGGCTTGCTCGATGCCAGCACAGCCGCCTAACACGATGAGGTCGGCGATGGAGATGTTTTTACCCCCGGAATTGAACTCGGTTTGGATGCCTTCGAGGACTGAGAGTGTCTTTGAAAGCTGAGTCGGATTGTTCGCCTGCCAGTATTGTTGTGGGGCGAGACGGATGCGTGCGCCGTTGGCTCCACCGCGCTTATCGGAGTTGCGGAAGGTGGATGCGGAAGCCCATGCGGTAGCGACGAGTTCGGAAACAGTTAGGCCGGATGCGAGGATTTTTGCTTTGAGCGCAGTTGCGTCTTGGGCGTCGATCAATGGATGGGTGACGGCTGGAATCGGGTCCTGCCAGATCAGTTCCTCAGTCGGAACCTCGGGTCCGAGGTAGCGAACTTTCGGTCCCATGTCGCGGTGGGTGAGCTTGAACCACGCTCTGGCAAAAGCGTCAGCCAGTTGATCGGGGTTTTCATGAAACCGCTTCGAGATCGGCGCGTAGATCGGATCCATTTTCAGCGCGATGTCCGAGGTGAACATCATCGGCGCATGGCGTTTGTTAGGGTCGTGAGCGTCTGGCACGGTGTCGGCACCGGCGGTGCCTTTGGGTTTCCACTGCTGCGCGCCCGCAGGACTTTTGGTGAGTTCCCAATCGTAGCCGAAGAGGTTCTCAAAATAGCTGTTACTCCACTGCGTCGGCGTATTGCTCCATGCGCCTTCGAGGCCGCTGGTGATCGTGCTGCCCGCGTTGCCAGTGCCGAAGCTGTTTTTCCAACCGAGGCTTTGCTCTTCGATGGGAGCAGCAGCGGGTTCTGGACCGACGTATTTGCTCGGGTCTGCGGCACCGTGCGCTTTGCCAAAGGCGTGTCCACCGGCAATGAGGGCGACGGTTTCTTCGTCGTTCATCGCCATGCGGCCAAAGGTCTCGCGGATGTCGCGGGCGGAGGCGATGGGGTCTGGATTTCCGTTCGGGCCTTCCGGGTTGACGTAAATGAGGCCCATCTGGACGGCGGCTAGCGGGTTCTCTAACTGACGATCACCGGAGTAGCGTTTGTCCGCCAGCCACTCGCCTTCAGAACCCCAGTAGATGTCTTCTTCCGGTTCCCAGACGTCGGCACGACCGCCGCCGAAGCCGAAGGTTTTAAAGCCCATGGATTCCAGGGCGCAATTTCCAGCCAGAATCATCAAGTCGGCCCAAGAAATTTTACGTCCGTATTTTTGTTTCACGGGCCAGAGTAACATGCGGGCTTTGTCGAGGTTTCCATTGTCTGGCCAACTGTTGAGCGGGGCGAATCGCAGTGTGCCAGCTCCCGCGCCGCCACGCCCATCGGCGGTCCGATACGTGCCTGCGCTGTGCCACGCCATGCGAATGAAAAACGGGCCGTAGTGGCCGTAGTCCGCTGGCCACCAATCTTGCGAGGCGGTCATCAGCGTGAAAATATCTTGTTTCACCGCTGCGAGATCGAGCGACTGAAACTCGGCGGCGTAGTCGAAGTCATCGCCCATCGGGTCTGAAAGCGACGAGTTCTGGCGGAGGATATTGAGTTGAAGCTGATTCGGCCACCAGTCTTGGTTTCTCGTGCCGCGTCCCGCACTGCGCTGGGTGGTGCCGTTCGAAAATGGGCATTGGCCCGTGGTGGTGGAGCTGGGAGAAGTTTGATTTTCCATGATTTGATTTGTTTGAGAGGTATCTGAGCGGGTCTCGGATGGGAGAAAATGTCCGCCGCCGTGGTGATAGCACCTCGGGGCATCATTGCAAAAAATTTCCCGCAAGAAACCGAGGTGCCGGAGGATTCGTCAGGTTATCCGCTGGCATTCTCGCGGGGCATTACCTACCCACCATGCGTGCGCGGCGAGACGGGAATGCAGGTTCAACCGAAGTCGGTATTCATGTGGCTCTGGATCGTCTTTTTTCTACAAGGAATGACGCCGGGGTTCTGGCTACCGGCTTTGACGAATATCTTCGTCGCGCGTGGATTGAGCGAATGGGTGACGCTGGTGTTCGTCGTGCCGCCGCTGTGCGCGTTGATTTCTCCGCTGATCGGTGGCGCTCTTGCGGATCAGCGAGTTGCGGCTAACAGACTGTATGCTTGGACTTCCATCCTGAGCGCGGGGGCGTTGTGGGCTGCCTTTGCGGTGCTGGATGCGAGTTGGAATCCGTGGTGGTTCGTGGGGTTGATCGGTTTGTATTCGCTGCTTTCGGGTCCGTCGTGGGGACTGCTGGCGACGATTTCTCTGACGCATCTGCATCACGGCGAACGCGCGTTTCCTCTGGTCCGGCTCGGGGCGACGATCGGGTGGATGGGTGCGGGCGTCCTAACAAGCTACGTGTTGAAAGCGGATACCAGTCCAGTCGCGGGCTATGCCTCGGCGGTGGCGCGGGTGGCCACGGGTTTATTGGCATTCGGGCTGCCGCACACGCCACCGCTGGGCAGTGCGAAAACGTGGCAGAGCAGGCTGGGCCTAGATGCGTTTTCACTGATGAAACAACGAGATCATTGCGTGTTCTTCGTGGTGACTGCGTTGTTCTCCGTTCCGCTAACGGCGTTCTACATCTACGCGCCTGAGTTGCTCAAGGCGCTGGGAGATCAACACTCGACGGCGACGATGACGATTGCCCAACTAACCGAAATCGTGGCCATGTTACTGGTGGGGACCGCGATGATCCGCTACCGGGTGAAACATATTTTACTCTGGGCGCTGGGACTGTCGGTGGTGCGCTTCGGGCTGAGTGCTTATGCCGGGGCGACGGGTGTGATCCACTGGCACATCGCGGGCATCTTGCTGCATGGAATGTGTTACACGTTCTACTTCATCACCGCGCAGGTGTTCATGGATAGACGGGTCGATCCGGGCTTGCGGGGACAAGCGCAGGGATTGTTAGCCCTTGTTTCAAACGGGCTGGGTCCGTTGTTCGGCGCACTCGTCTGCGGCTGGATGCGAGATCACTTGGTGGACGATGGCCTGCACGGCTGGATGGAGTTTTGGGCCTACCTCGCGGCGATGATCGCAGTGTGTTTCGTGATTTTCGCATTGTTTTATCGAGGACTCGGGAAGCCTGCTAGAGATTCCTAGTCTGCCACCACTTTCAGACGTGCGGTGCGCTTTGACTCCGTGGTCGTCGTTTCGGGATCGACGACTTTCACCCGCTCCCAACGCGGATTGATCGCGGTGATGGTGACGGAGCCGACAGCCTGCCAGTCATCAAGGTCGGATGAAAACTGCGGCGTGTAGGTGAGGCCCGAGCCGCTGGCAGCAGAGCGGCGGACGAACTCGATGGTGAGATGGTCGGAGCCAGAAATATTTTCCAGCCTCACATGAGGTAGCCCACCCAAGCCGGTGGCTGGCGTCATCGTCGTTTGCACGTTGAAGCCAGGTTCGAGGTTGAGAGCAAATTCTAGCAAGTTAGAAATACTATCTGCGTCGAAGTCAGCCAGCGGCCCAGTGCTGGCAGGCGTGGAAATTTGGCCGGGAGTGAAATAGAGTTTTTGCCAAGCCGAGAAATTTTCCTGAGCAAGGGATGTCACCGAAACCATGCCAGGAATCGCTGCTATCGCCGTCAAGGAGCCAGAAACACGGCTGATGTAGGCTTTCGTCGGAATGTTCGCCACCTGCTCGGCATAGGCGACAAAACCGCTGCCATCATTGAACTCAAGACCGCCCAAATCAAAAATCGCGCCGTAAAATATCGATCCTGTGGGACCGATTCTGAAAGGTCCGAGGTCTGCTGCTAGATTGATACCCGCAAGACGCCAGAGACCATTTTCGAGCACGAAGACTCCGCCGCCAGAGTCTCCGGTCGAGAGCTGGCACTCATGTGGAATCCCCGGACTGTCAAAATCAGAGACTAAAATTTCGCCGTAGGTGGCGTCTGTGAAAGAACTGGTAATCACATTGCGGCCCCATCGCGGGGGTTGACCGCCTGCTCCATAACTCCACCCCTTGAGTTCTGGGCCTACGAAAATTCCCGCACCGCGCTGTGTCCCGCGTCCGATGAGTGTCGCAGTCGCACCGATGTCCGTGCTGCCGCTGGAGAGCGGAGCCCACGTCGGGAAGGCTTTTGAGTGATCTACCTCCCAGACAGTTAGATCAGTGCCAGCGAGATCATGCCTGCCAATGGTGAGGTAAGTATCACCCCGGAAATCAAAGGAGGGAAAGACTGGGACCATCGGCGTTCCCGTGACGTGGGTGGCAGTAATGAAAAAATACGGCCCTATCGGAACTCCCATCGACCACGAAAAATTCCCCTCATACTGCCAGCCGGAGTTATCCCCCGGCGGCGTGGAGTTGCGTTGAGGATCTCCGGTTTCCACAAAGATGACTGCCGCGCTTTGCTGAGTGACCGCGAAAACGATGCATAAACACGACGGCCAAAGGGTTTTCATATTCGGAAGGTATCACGAATCTTAACTGACAGGCAAAAGTTTTGACGGAGCACGATCATCCTGAAAATTTCTCAATGGAATCATCTTCCGTCCATGGCTTGCGGTCGGGACCTGCGGAGCGGACTTCCCATTGTTTGCTGCCGAGGGCGTGAAAAATCAGCGGCGTCCCCCAGCGGTCAATGAGACGTTGGCTGGAGTCAAATGCAGGTGTGTTGCTAGAAAACCACGCTTCACTGCCTGAGCGTGAACCGCGCAGGGCGGCACTCCATTCCTCATTGGCGGAAAGCGGGCGGGTGGCAGCTTGTTTGTCGATGATGAGAAAGTTAGAAATCGCCCGAGCCATCAGCGTGACATCGTTTTGTGGCGGTAAGTTCTGATTTGCGTAGCCCACTAACAGTCGGTCTCCCGGTGCAGGATTGGCTTCGTTGGGTGGCGGAATGGCCGTGGCGGATTCCGTCACGACGATGCCGGGTGGAATGATTTCTTTCTGGGAAGCTGAGGAGATCGGTGAAATTTCAGGCTTTTTCCCGAGAAAAAACACCGCTGCCGTGATGACGATGAATCCAGCGGCAATGAGCAGTTTCCGCTTCATCAGGGTTTGATGAAACCCACGGGTGCCGTCCCGGAAAGCGGGTTCCAGAAGTTTGCGATGTTAGGAAGCACTGAGGCCATCTGCGTGCCAGAGACACCGAACCAACGCAGCATCTCGGCGAAATAAACATCGGCGGAAGTGGTGGGAAGCAATCGACCGCCGTAGCCGACATCGTCCGGGCCATCGAGTTCGAGATTGGGATAAGTGCCGAAGATTTTTCCGCCATCGACGGGGCCACCCATCACGAAAGCGTTCGCTCCCCATGCGTGGTCGGTGCCACGTCCGTTAGAGCGGAGTGTGCGCCCGAAGTCGGATGCGGTGAAAGTGACAACATCGTTTTCGAGTCCGAGCAGTTCGAGTCCTTGTTGGAAGGCGGAAAGCGCAGCGTCCACGGTGGCGAGCTGATTGGCCTGCGGCACGAGCAAATCCGCGTGCATGTCCCAGCCGCCCCAGTTCACGAAAAATGTCTGACGGCGGAGGCCGAGGTCGCTGCGGATTTTTATCGCCCGCAGCACGGCGGCAAACGTAGTGGCGAGATAATTGTTAGCAGGAAACAACGCGGCGGCAGGTCCGAGGTCGGCATTGGGTGAGTCAAACTGCTGCTGGAAGTTAAGCTGGGCGTCGTCGCTTTGTTTCGTGAGCGTGGCAAAACTTTGGGAAAGTAAGTTTGAGTAACTTTGCTCCAGACTGCTGCGGAAAGCCTGATTCTTGAGTTGGTGCGGGTTGCTGTAACTCTCAAAATTCAACGATCCACCGGGTGTGATGACGAACTGCGTGGTGTCCTTGCCGACTTGGAACACGTTGTTTCCACTGAGCGAAATGCTCATGGAGGTGGTGTTCGTGTTAAACGCGGAGTTGATGATGTCTGCGGCGCGGCCTGCCCAACCCGTCAGCTCTAACATTCCTTGGGGCACGGCGGTCTGCCATTGCTCGATTTGATCGCTGTGGGAAAACAAAGCACGCGGGACAGGCAGCGCGGCATTCGAGCCATTTTCCCACGCTTGATACTGCGACTTGCTGATGGGCTGAATGAGCGTGCCGACGTTGGTGATCGCAGCGAGACGTTTTTTCCCGGCGAAGGGACCAATTCCGTTAGCCATCTGGTGGAGGCCGACCATGGATGGATGCAAGCCATAGTTCGCCGCAGTGCCATTGAGCTGGAGCAAGCTGTCGCGATTCAGGGCCAATCCGCCCTCTGTGCTGAAAGCTCCGCGTGTGGTGGAGTAGGTGTTGTAAAGCGACTGTTCGTGAGGCACGAGCATCTGAAACGAGTCGATGCCGCCGCTGAGAAACAGGCAGACGAGTGCCTTCGAGTCAGTGCCGGGATCGAGACCATCGGCAGCGGCGTTGTTCGCGAGTCTGAGGTTGAGCAGCGTGTTGAGAATGGCGGACGAACTGACCGCCGCGCAGTTGAACTGACGGAGAAATTTCCGGCGCGAAATGGGCTGAGAGGACATGGCGATCAGTTTGGGGATTAGCGTTGGACGGCTCCTTCGGGACAGGCTGAGGCGAGGAAAACTGCGAGCTGAACGCGTTGCAATGGATCGCCAGTGGAGACTTGGGTCAGGGTTGATAGAATCGTCGCACGCGTGGCGGCACTCATCATGCCGCCGCAGAAGAGCAGGTTTGCTTTATCGACTAACACTGGCGGATTTCCTGCGAACTCTAGCAGATCACGGTAGTCTGGGGTGAAAACGTAGGTATCGTAAAGTCGCAGTCCAGAGACGGTGTTATCCCAGAGTCGATTGACGAAGGAGATGCTGGTGTAGCTGTTGGTGATTTGAAATGCTGGCCCAGTGAGCTGGTTGTTCGTCAGCAATCCGGGCGAGCGGTAGTCAGGTCGATAGAAATTGAAAACGCTCGGCGAGAAACCGGGCGACTGAAGAGCGCTTTCATAAAA
>JANOQR010000002.1:0-5915 GCA_031414935.1 Luteolibacter sp. | reverse complement strand
TTTGGGACCGCAGGTCCGCCTCGGGCTGCTCTCCACCCCGTCTCGCGACGACGCAGTTGCCTCCGGCTGCTTTCCCGTAGCTCGTCTCGGGATGACTCAGACTTTCACTGGTTGATTTCATGTATGTGCGTTCGCACGAGCCGCGACACTCCTGTCGCTACATATCCATCCAATCAAACCAGCGTCCTCAAAAAGGACGCTGGTTTTTTGTGTCAACGGGATCGCTATTTTAAAATTCATTAATACATTGAACTAAGATTCATGTTATTTTAATTCATTGCCACGAATTAAAATAGCGACACTTCTCATTTTAACTTCTCACAAGTCCATGAACTCCTTCTACGCCGGACATCTGTTTAAAAGAGCAGGCTATCGCAGCTTCGAGCCGGCGAAGATCGATCGCCCGTGGAGGATCGATGATCCAATGGTGCAAGAGGCTCTCAGCCGTGCCGACCGCCATCTCGGTCGCCTCGATATGTTCTCTGAGTATGTTCCTAATTTGGATTTGTTCATTCAAATGCACGTAACCAAGGAGGCCACTAAATCTAGCCGAATCGAGGACACCCGCACCGAGATCGATGAGGCGATTTTGCCCGAAGAAGAAATCGCGTTAGAGCGCCGTGATGATTGGCTAGAGGTGAACAACTACATCCGCGCCATGCGGCACTGCATGGAAGCGTTGAGTCAGCTTCCATTTTCCAACCGCTTACTCAAGGACGCTCACGCCACCCTCATGCAGAGCGTCCGCGGTGCAGAAAAAATGCCCGGCGAGTTTCGCAGCAGCCAGAACTGGCTCGGTGGTTCCAATCCTGGCAATGCCCGCTTCGTTCCTCCCGCCCAGGAAAATGTTCCCGAACTGATGGGCGATCTCGAAAAATTCGCCCACAACGACGAACTCCATCTGCCACCTCTGCTCCGTGCTGGTATCATGCACTATCAGTTCGAGACTATTCACCCGTTTCTGGATGGCAACGGAAGAATTGGGCGCCTGATGATTCCGCTTTACCTCATTTCAAGCGGTATCCTCAAACAACCCGTGCTCTATCTATCCGATTATCTAGAGCGTAACCGTGAGGAATACTACGAGCGGCTCACTCGTGTCCGGGATCACAATGACCTATCCGGCTGGCTTCACTTCTTCCTTGATGGCATCACCGAGACCGCGAAAAACGGTGTCGAAACCTTCGATCAAATCCTCAAGCTCAAACTCCATTGGGAGGCTGAGATCGCATCGTGGAAACCTCGCACCTCGCATGGAGCCAAGCTTTTCCCCCACCTATTCACTCATCCTTGGGTAAACGCGAGCCAAGTTTGCCAAGTTTGCTCTGTCTCTCCAGCCACGGCCTACACCCTGATCGACCGCTTCGTCAGTGCCGGCCTGCTGCGTGAGATCACCGGCGCAAAACGCGGAAAACTTTACCTCTTCGAGCCCTATCTCAAGCTATTCCGCTGAGTCGTCGGGGGATCTGGATCTCTTCCAAGGAATCGACCGCACATTCAAAGAAATCGAAGAGAGTAAGTGTTACACCGGCAAGGTTGTTTCCATCACCCAGTTCGGCGCCTTCATGGAAGTGCTCCCCGGCAAAGACGGCCTCGTCCACGTCTCCGAGCTGGCCGAAGGCCGCACCGAGAACGTCGGCGACATCGTCAAAAAGGGTGACGTCGTCACCGCCAAGTGCCTCGGTGTTGACAAAAAAGGCCGCGTGAAAATGTCCCGCCGCGCCTAGCTCCGCGACCAAAAAGCCGCCGAGCACGACGCCCAGCAGCCTGTCGCTGCCGAATAAGGAGTCGCGACATTTTTGTCGCTACATCATCATCCATCCAATCAAACCGGCGTCCTCACAAGGGACGCCGGTTTTTTGTTTTCAAAGTGGCTGCCGCGTCTCGCGGCAGGCCGTGTTTGTGGCGTCTCGCCGCAACTCTCCTCTTCGTTCTCCCATCCTGAATATCCCAATTCATCCCCATTTTAAGATCTTGATTTGTGGCACAAATCGGCACACATTCCCGCCATGGCAACCCTGCAAAACGATCCCCGCCGCTCGGATCGGCTCGTCGCCCGGATCACTCCGGAAGACAAGTCGTTGCTGACCCGCGCCGCAGCGTTGGAAGGTTCTTCTCTCGCCTCATTCGTTGTCTCCCATATCCGTGACGCCGCTCAGGAAGTCATTCGCCGCCACGATTCCATCCAACTGAACGAGGCCGAGTCCCGACGCTTTGTCGAAGCCCTGCTTGCTCCTCCATCAATGCCCACCGAGCGCTTCGCCAAGGCCCACAAGCTCCATCAGAAAACCGTCACGGAGAGTTAGCCGAAAGCAGCGATTTCACCTGCTTCATCGTCATGAAGAGCCGGTTCGCACCGAGTTCTGAAAAGCCGAATTCTTCGTAAAACCGCCGCGCGTTGTCATCTTTTGGATCGGTGACGATTGCCCAAGAAGCCACCTCCTCCGCAGTGTGAGCCGCTCTGGCAAACGCGCTCATCATCAAACGATCCCCCAAGCCTTGACCTCTGAAAGCAGTCGAGCGAGCCAATCTGCCCAACAGCGTCGCAGGGAATTCTCCATATCGAGGAAGCTTCTTGGTCGCCGCCTCCGGCAGCTCGGTGGTCAGGATGCTCGCTGCGGATAGCGTATAAAATCCTGCGATACATCCCGGATCACTCTCAGGAACCGCCACGAAACAAACTGCCAAGCCTGCGTCCATTTCCTTCCTCGCCCGCTTCTTCAAGTAGTCGTTCAACACGTCTACACCACTATCGAACTCCTCCCGTCGATGTTTAGACGGGTCGAGGGGTTCGATAACGTATTTTTGTGGATCGGTCATTTCGAGCAGATTTTCAACGTGCTATCACTCGCTTAGCGAGTTGGATCGTAGCCAATTCAAAGCCAAGCACCTTCATTACCTGATCCAGGATATCCTGCTTCAGATTCGTTGGTGTCGTAGTAATGACCCAATAAGGAGAGCCTGGAATCTTTTTGGGATTTACGCTGCGACCAGATCTCTCAAGTTCGTCGACGCTTTTGGAGAAATATATTCGTCCACGACCTCGGATGTCCTCCACCACCGAGAAAGCGTCCGCGTCATTCTTGTAGATCCAAGAGAGGATTGCCAAGAAGCGTCCAACTGCCCCCTTTGCAAATTTGAACTCTGTAGAATCCAGGAATTCTTGCAACGGGGAGGCTTGGGCAACTGGTGAAATCTTTTCTGATCCGTGGATATTTAGCTCCCTACGAAGCACGAGATTGGGTGTATCTCCGAAATCACGGACTCTGCCCAACAGCACTTGGTAAACGTCGTCATCAATTTCAATCGTCTTCATAGAAACGACTGTTCAAACTGTTTAAACAGTTGGCAAGGATATTTTGATTTGTTCTGAGAAACAGTTACTCGCATTGACAGGAAACTCGGCGTCAAGCTCCCTCAAGTTCCAGCAACGCTGCCTGGAGTGATACAACCTGAATCTTTTCCGTAAGCGGGTAACACGCCTCACCCGGGTGGACGACCAGCAGTTTTTCCAGATCAAGGCTTTCCACCGCGCTGTGCATGGACTTGGTGGTCCGGGGAGCATCGCTGTATTTGAACTCGAAACCGATCTTCCGGCCATTCAGGAGCAGGAGCAGATCGAGTTCCGCGCCGGAGTGGGTGGCCCAGAAATAAGCCTGCCGGTCGTCGGTTCTGCGGAGGATTTGCTCGATGCAGAAACCTTCCCACGAGGCTCCACACTTGGGATGCCCCTCAACGGCGGCGGGCGAGGCAAGGCCTAACAAGGCGTGGAGCAGGCCGGTGTCCCGAACATAGACTTTGGGATGCCGGACGAGGCGTTTTCCCAGATTCTCGAACCAGGGCGGGAGCTGCCGGATCATGAAGGCGTTCGTCATGATATCGAGGTGGCGACGGACGGTTTGATTCGAATCTCCCAGTGAGCGGCCGATTTCGGAGCCGTTGGAAATACCACCATGATGGTGTGCGAGCATTTGCCAAAGCCGACGCAGGGCCTCGGATGCCGTGTTCACCCCGAATCGCCGGATGTCGCGTTCCAGAAATGTGCGGATGAAATCCGTCCGCCATTGGTAGCTGGCGGCATCATCCGCTGCCAGATAAGAGAGCGGGAATCCACCCCGCTGCCAGAGCCGGGCTTGGTCGGCGACGCCCGTTTCATCCAAGGTAAAGCCGCCGATTTCGATGAACTCGACGCGGCCTGCGAGGGTTTCCGAAGACGTTTTCATGAGATCGGGCGAGGCGCTGCCAAGAATCAGGAAGCGCGCGGGCAATGGATCGCGATCCGCCAGAACCCGCAGGATGGGAGCCAACTCCGGCATGAGTTGAAATTCGTCCAGCACAACCAAGCCTGTCAATTTTTCCAAGGCCAGCTTGGGAGCGCTCAAGCGGCTGGCGTCCGCAGGGTCCTCTAAATCGAAAAGGGTTCCACGATGTTCCGCAGCGATCAGCCTTGCCAGCGTCGTCTTGCCTGCTTGGCGTGGCCCCAAGAGGGCAACAATCCGACTGCGGTTCAAAGCCGTGCGGATTTTGTTAAGAAGCTGGTCTCGTCGTAGTTTCATTTTATGAAATATGGACTATTGATGTCCATATTTCAATAATTATTTACTGATCTGCGATCATCTTACGATTGAGATTTTGCCGAGTGGGCTAATTGGATAGTCCCTGAATATGCGAAAGCATTCCTGTCATCCTTGAGAAAATGGCGGAACCCATTATCGAGCCTCAGCCCGCACGCCCCACGCATTGTTTCCGTCAAGATCCCAGCAGATCGCATCGGCGAGCTCATTGGGCCAGGCGGCAAGAACATCAAGGACATCCAGGCCGAGAGTCCGGCGCCGAGATCAACATCGAGGACGACGGCACCGTGCATATCTACGCTTCCAAGCAAGAAGGTCTGGACCGCGCCAAGTCGATGATAGCCCGCCATGTTTCAGGAAATCGAAGTGGGCAAGGTTTACACCGGCAAGGTCGTTTCCATCACCCAGTTCGGCGCGTTCATGGAAGCGCTCCCCGGTAAAGACGGACTCGTCCACGTCTCCGAGCTTGCCGAAGGCCGCACCGAGAACGTCGGCGACATCGTCAAAAAAGGCGACACCATCACCGCCAAATGCCTCGGTGTTGACGAGAAAGGCCGCGTGAAAATGTCCCGCCGCGCTTGGCTCCGCGACCAAGCCGCCGAGCAAGCCGAAGCGAATCCACAGCCTGTCGCTGCCGAGTAAAAATCAAGGAGTGTCGATCTCCGAATCGCCTCTTCATTCAATCAAACCGACGTCCTCACGAGGGACGCCGGTTTTTTGTCTTCACGAACTGCGGAATTCACTCCGTCAGAAGCCGAGATCCAGGCAATGCCGCCTGCCGGAGCCATGGAGTTCATCCTACCCGGCGGCACGAAACTCACCATCGCCGCGCCCGGCCACATCCCGCTCGCCGCCGCCCTCATTCGCGAACTCGCCAACCTCTACCAGATCGAGAGCCGCCTTCGCGAAACCCAATCCAGCCCCGTCCTACGCGAAACCGTTCGCGCCGCCCAAAGCCGCCCCATTCACCAGCGCCTCAAAAAGCTCATCGACAAACTCGCCCGCCGCCTCGCCATCCTGCCCAAAAGCGACCTCGGCAAAGCCATCTGCTACGCCCTCAACCAATGGCCCAACCTCCAGACCTATCTGCGCGACGGCCGGGTCGAGATCGACAACCCCCTCGTCGAAAACGCCATCCGCCCCACCAAGCACAGAGCCAAGAACTGGCTCTTCATCGGCCGCGAGGACGCCGGCGAAAAATCCGCCATCATTTACCCCCTCGTCGAGAACTGCCGCCGCCTCGGCATCAATCCGCGTGACTACTTCGAAGGCGTCCTCACCCGCCTGCCCGCCATGCTGGCCAGCGAAGCCGCCAGCCTCACCCCCGCCAACTGGCTCGCG
>JANOQR010000001.1:0-6745 GCA_031414935.1 Luteolibacter sp. | reverse complement strand
AACGTTTTGGACGCCTAGGCTTTGGTATCTAAGCGGCGGTCTTGATGTCAGTCTCCTCCTAGCAGGAGATTGGGATCTCTGGCGTCGCTTCGCCGCCCATGTTGATTTTCTCGGTCTCAACGTGGTGTTGGGCTATCATCGGCGCCATCCTGGGCAACTTTCACACGACCTCGCGAAGTATTGGGCTGAGGTGGACCGCGTAGTCACAGCGGCCAACTTGGTGGATGCTCGCCCAGACTCGGAAGCGGTTGCTTACAAAGGAGTGATAAATATCAGTACGAACCGGCTGGTGATACAAAAGCAACTTGCAGGTTCCCACATTGCACAGGAAAAAGAAAAGGCTGCGAAGGCCTAATCATGGTCAGATCGTAGGCGTAAAACGGATAACGAGGCACCCCAATACTGTCATTTCAGCTATCAGAAATCAGAAACTTCAACCGCAGATGAACGGGATGAACGCAGATCAAGAGAGATCATTGAGTCTTTATCTGTGTTCTTTATCTACGTCTATCTGATTTCATCTGCGGTTGAAAATCTTTAAACTGACAGCATTGCACGAGACGCCCATTTGACGACACAGCCGAGACGGCTATTTCACAACACTTGTTGATGGATGCCAGTCGAGTTATGGCTTTGCCTTCTTTTCCTCAGGCACCTCTTGAATGGTGAGATTCCGAAAAGAAATCTCTGCTTTGCAGTTGCCATGGATTTGCAGCCCGAATTTCCCCTCTAGCGGAATCGCGGGATCTTTCTCGGTATAATCCACGGTCAACTTCCCGTTGACGAAATTCCGAATTCGCGCCCCCTCACAACGCACTTCATAGTGATTCCACTCGCCCTTTTTCTCGATGGCTTGGATGAGTTTGGGATCGGGCTTCACGAGGACATTCGGACTCCGGCGCATTTCATCGCAGAGTGCTCCTGTATAACCATGCCCGATGTCTGCTTGAAAACCCTTCATTTCATGGGCTTTTTGTTCATGCCTTTGGCTCCAGAACTGCATTCCTCCATTCACAAAGCCTGTCGTGCCATGGAGTTTGTATTCAAACTTTAAGACGAAGTTCTTGTAGGATTTTTTCGTTGCTAGAAATTCGTTCTGAGGGTTGCCGTCCATTGAACCACCCACGATCACGCCGTCCACGATCCTCCAAACCTTAGTTGTTTCTCCCTCCCATCCTTCGAAGGTTTTCCCATCAAACAGAGGCAGCTCTTCAGCAGCCAAAGGTTGCAGGAAAAAAGCTGTCAGGCAGAGCGATGAATTTATGAGGAGGCGGTGATTTGACATCAGTTTTTAAAGGTTCCGCTGAGAGACGTTTGCACAGCCAAGATACTTTCACGCATCTTCACATGGTGGCGCACGATACTTTCGGGAGCCGAAGGTTTTTTAAATTTAGCCGCGCCTCGGTGACTGCCTTTTTCATAAATCTCGACAGCGAATGCCGCGATGGATCAGTTTTTGGTTCGTGAAAATCAGCCTCATCATTTCTGCCGTATTGTCCACACTGTCCTCCTTGTTTGCCGCTGAACCGGCGTCACCTACGCTCTCGGAGTCCGGTAAGCCGTTAGTGCGCGTCGCATGTGTGGGCGACAGCATCACTCAGGGGGCGGGTGCTGGCAAAGGGAACTCCTACCCGACTCAGCTTCAGGCGTTGTTAGGAAAGGATTGGCTTGTCGGAAACTTCGGCGTCAGTGGCCGGACCCTGTTGCGAAAGGGCGACCACCCCTATTGGAAGGAAGGCGCGTTCAAGAAAGCGCAGGCGTTCAGTCCTGACGTGGTCATCATCATGCTAGGCACCAACGACACCAAGCCCCAGAACTGGAAGCACAAGGACGAGTTCAAGTCCGACTACCGCGATCTCATTAAGACCTTCCAAGACCTGAAATCATCGCCGAAAGTCTATATTTGCCGCCCCGTTCCTGTGCCTGCTCCGGGAAACTTCGGCATCAACGACGCCGCACTCCAAGAGCAAATGCCCATCCTCGACGAACTCGCCAAAGCACTGAAAACCGGCATCATCGACATGCACGCCGCGCTGCTGGACAAACCAAAACTGCTGCCGGATCGTGTGCATCCAAACAAAGAAGGCGCGGGTGAAATGGCGAAGGCTGCGGCGAAGGTGCTTCTGGAAAACGTAAAGTGATACCCGCCAGAGTTGGAGCGCCCAACTTGATGTAGCAAAACGAGTTTTTCAGATTCCGAGCATCGCTCAACACTGGGCGTTCTTTCTCAACTTGATCCGCCATTTTTCTTTTGTCCGAAGACAGGGCGAGGCCACTCCCCTGAACCCTAACGATCACCCGCCATGCGATACCCCACCACATTTCAGCAGAAAACTTTATGGAACGCCGCGACTGGCGTTTCTATTTTGGTGTTAGGAGCCTTAGTGGTCGGACTCATCTGGTTGGTAGGCCAAGTGTTCGGGTTTCTTCAGCCGGTGCTGGTCCCGCTGCTCGTTGCAGGGATCGTTGCCTACGTGCTAGAGCCAGTGGTCAGCTTTTTACAACGGCGCGGCATGAGCAGGCTGTGGTCGGTGGTATCGCTGTTCATGATGATTTTATTAGCAATGACTTTATTGGTCGCTGCCGTTCTGCCCGGCGTGCAGCGGAGTCAGGTTGCCTTGCGTGATTTCCTATCGCCCTCGCCATCTAGCAAGCAGGCGACCGAAAGCACTCCGAACTCGGATGTGGACCATCTTGCACCCGCGCTCGCGAATATACTCGCTGAGCAGCGTCAAAAAAACAGAAACGGTTTAGTCGGCTGGTTACTCGCGGAAATTGACGACAAGGGAAATCCTGTGACCACTGCGACTCCTACAGACGAGATTCCCGCTTTGGAATCCTATGGGCGCACGCGCGGCGGACGAATGCTTCTCGAGAACTTGGGCGTCATTTTCCAGACTGGAAAAACATGGCTGTCCGCTGGCTCTAGCAAGGTGCTCGGTTTCCTCGGGCTGTTCATCGGCATGGTGATGGTGCCGGTCTATCTGTTTTTCTTCCTCAAAGACTCTGCTTCCATCCGCAGCCATTGGCACGATTACGTTCCACTCAAAGCCTCACGTTTTAAGACCACGCTGGTGGACACGCTTCAGGAAATTAACGGCTACCTAGTTTCCTTCTTTCGCGGCCAGGTTCTGGTGGCCGCCATCGACGGCTTGCTTGTGGGTATTGCCCTAACGATTTTCGGACTGCCTTACGGTTTGCTGATCGGTGTTTTCATGGCGATCCTCGGGGTGATTCCCTACATCGGCAATATCCTCTGCCTGATTCCGGCGTGCATCATCGCCTATCTTCACGCGCAAGGGGCGGCACCATTCGGGATGAGTCCGTGGGCTTACGTCGGCTGCGTGGTGGGAATCTTCGTCGTCGTCCAACAGATCAACTCGCTCGTCACTGCGCCAAAGATCGTCGGCGACTCGGTGGGACTGCATCCGCTGACGGTGATTTTTTCGATGCTGTTCTGGTCACTGGTCCTCGGCGGCTTCGTCGGAGCATTGTTAGCAGTGCCTCTGACTGCCGCAGTGAAAGTCTTGTTTCGCCGTTTCATTTGGGAAAGGCAACTTCGCGATCCGGCGGACTCTGGAGCGGTCTCGGAGGTCTGAAAATCCGAAGACCCCTCGCCCCGCGCGGCTGGAATTCTCCCCCCGGATTATCCCAGCTTGGCGCGAAACGAGAGGCGCGCGAGGCTTATGGAATATGAGGCCGCCCGCAAGGTGATTTGCTCCCTCAGTCAAAGAAGTTTTGAAATCACAACTGCTACCGACCCGTCCGCGAGAGAATCGACTGCTCGGCCTGGGCGATGAGAACTTTCAGCTCTGGACCCGCTCCGATCGCCACTTTTTTCAGAACCCCAAGACTATCAGTCCCTCCCACTCGACCTAAGATCCTAACTGCCGAGTGTCGCACCGTTCCCTCGGTTTGGGGAAAGCGATTGAGCATCGTGGCTTCCGCCGGGCTACCGATCTCGCTGTAAATCAATTCCCACTCCACCGGGTTTTTCGCCCAAAGCTGATCGACGAGAGGAATGACCGATAAATTCTTTTCCGTCACTGCCAGCGAGACCATTTCTGGCGGAATCGGCTTCTCTTTAGTCAGCCGCTTCGTGATCTCTGCCACCGCCGCATCTCCAGCAGGCCCCGGACGTTCCGACCAAACCGCAAGTGCGCTGCATACGACGGCCTTAAACTCCACCTCGTCCTCGGTCAGTAGCTCGATCAACTTTCGGGAAATATCTGCCCGATAAATCTTCGGCTCCGCTTCCGCGAGTCTCTGGACTGCCCGCTCGACCCGTGTCAGGTCGATGCTCTCTAGCTCCCGTTTGTTCAGATCGTAAAATGCCGGATCAGCCTCGTTGGAGAGTTTCTCGATGGAACCCTCAACGAAAGACTCATTTCGGACCCTGACTTCGATCACCGATAAATCTGGATAGATTTTCTCCGTTTCACCCAGTGCCGCTGCGAAGCCAGCCAATTCTTGAATCGTGCAAGTGATCCCCGTCACCACCATCAAATAGTCGCCACCATCCCGCGGATAGAAATGCGATGTCGGGTCGGCATCGGTGACACGGAGGATATAGTCACGCACCAGCAGTTTGTTGTTTTCACTCATGCCACGCAGCCATAGGCCCATCGCCCGTTGCGGTTGTCCCGCCGTGGCTAGGCGCTCAAGTTCAGTGTCCAGCGGTCCCGTTCCGATGCGGTTGCGTAGCGCGGCAGTCACCGTATCTTCAGCGGACTCCACTTGGACAGGCAGGGATGGCGGCAAAGCGATTTCTAACGTGCTGCCCGTACGGACCGGCGGAACGTTGGAACCTGTGTCGAAATAAAATGGAACCATCATTAACCCACCGCTCATCAGTGCTCCGATCAATCCAGCCTTTAACCGGGCACGCGGATTCGCGAAAATGAGCAATCCTATCCCCATCACCGCAGTGAACCCGGCCATCAGCAAGCGATTGGGCAACTCCATGCCGTCCAACACCCCGCCGCGACTATTGCCGAACATCAGCAGCAGTGCCATCAACGCGATCCCGCTAGCACCAATGAATCCCGCGAGGACTCGCAGTGGCGATGTGGGCTCCAAAATCGCCTGCTCCGGGATTTCTCCATAACGAACTGCCTGCCCAGCGAAAATCCTCTCACCACCCGACATCGGCACCCGCTGGAAGCGATCAAGCCCAGAATCTTGCCTCTCTCCGGGGTAAAACTTGCGACTCCGCACGATCACATCGTCATTGATCCTGAAGCGATGTTCGCAGCCACCGCACTCGACCGTTCGTTCACGCAAGTCCTCTCCTACCTTAAACCGCTGCCCGCAAGATGGACAACGGATGAGCAAAAGTGAGTCGTCAGCGTTGGGTGAAGACATGTGAATGGCTTGAGTCATAATGGATTCCAAAGTGATTGCAACCCCAAGCATTGGGTTATTCTAACACGCTTGAAACTCGCCTCAGCACTCTTCCAGAAAATTTACTTAAGAAACATTAGAAATTGACGTTTACGAATTTTAAACCTAGCACCTTGGAGAGATTTCCTGATCCGATCATGCACCCACTCAGCCTCAGCCCTTTCCCATCCACTCGCCACGAAGACGAATCCATTTCTCTCCAGACCGAACGAGGGAGCTTCGTGGATGAAGATGCCGTCGCCGAGCTAGTCAATGGCCCGAGATACCCGAGAAGCACTCCCTTTCCAAACGACCTCATTCTATCGGTGGACGACATGGATTTCGCGGGTTGGCAGCTCTCCTCAGTGCCCGCCCCACGCGCTGCTGAAGTCCCGCCGCAGGTGATTAATGCCATCCTCCGCCGCGCCACTCCGCCCATGATCGAAGAACCCGGGATCGGCACTCCGCATCTGGGCAGTCATCGCTGGTGGTTAGCCGGGCTAGCTGGAGTGCTATCCACCCTGCTATTTTCCCTCCTGCTGCTCACGCTGGCTCAACGATCCAGCGACCCAGCCAGATCATGGATGGCTCCCCAATTTCTGAGCCGAGCCCAAGAAATTACCACTCCACCCGCCAGCCCTGCGAAGACCGTCTCAGAACTCACCGCTTCTTCGCGAAATCAGCGTTGATTCGGCTCACTCACGGTCCGCATGTCCAGATCAGGACTCATCCTCAAGCTCAGTTGTCCCGACCGTCCGGGCATCGTCGCGAAGATCGCCAGCTACGTCGCAGACCACTGCGGCAACCTCATCGAATTCGCTCAATTCTCCGACAATCTCGGGCATAAATTTTTCGCTCGATTGGAAATCGAGACCGCTCAGTTAGATGTCGATGTCCAAGATTTCATCGAAGGCTTCGGCACCCTCGGACGCTCGCTTCACGCAGATTGGCATTTCCGCAAACTGCCCTACCGCATGAAAACCGCCGTGCTCGTCACCAAGACCGACCACTGCCTCAACGAGATCATCTGGCGCACCGAACTCGACGAACTTCCCATCGAAATCACCTCCATCATCGGCAACCGCGAAAACTGCCGCCCCACCGCAGATCGCGCGAACATTCCTTTTCACCTCATCGAAATGGATGGCGAACACCGCGAACCCGGCTTCGCGAAAATCCGCGAACTCATCATTGCCCAACAGGTCGAACTCATCGTGCTCGCTCGCTTCATGCAGATCATCCCAGATAAATTCTGCCGAGAGTTCGCGGGCCGCATCATCAACATTCACCACAGTTTCCTCCCCGCGTTCATCGGCGCAAATCCCTACAAACAAGCCCACGAGCGCGGCGTAAAACTGATAGG